>NZ_RJUL01000002.1:0-300000 GCF_003751625.1 Gallaecimonas pentaromativorans | reverse complement strand
TACAGGTATTAACCATCCGGTAACCTTTAAAATCGGTACCACAGGCTTATTTTTCCTATCAAAAGAAATTCACTTAAAAGGTTATCGAAAATTAAGTTTTTGTGAATTCGATCCCAGATAAAGGCTGAATTTTAGCTATTGCTTACCTTTGCGTAAACGTAATCAATCTTTATAAAACATGATGTTACGCTAGAGTCAAAGCTCTATTTTTTGTGAGCTGTACCGCAAAACGTTACAGGATAGTGACAAGTTGGTTTCTCTGGTTTTGTTTTTTTGGTTAGGTGGTTGTCGCTCTAAACAATTAAATACGGCCAAGAGAAGTTAGATGTAGAAACTAGTTGTTAACACGTTGGTGGGCTTATGAAAAAAGAGCTTTCAAGGCGGCAATTGCTCAATTTTATTGGGCGAGCCGGAGGTAGCGCAGCGTTATTTCATGCTGCCGGTATTTTGGGATTGACCAGCATTCCGGTGCAGGCAAGTCCGTTAAAACTCAAACCCTTAAACGGAAAAAAACGTTCAGTTGTTATTCTCGGGGCCGGTATCAGCGGCCTGACCAGCGCCTATGAGCTGAGCCGTGCCGGCTACCAAGTGACGGTGCTGGAAGCCTCGCACCGGGCCGGGGGCCGTAACTTCACGGTGCGCCATGGCGATTTTATCGACGAGTTCGGTAACCCGCAGATCTGCAAATTCGACGACCAACCTCATCTCTACATGAACTGCGGCCCGGCCCGCATTCCCGCCCACCACACCGGGCTGATGCACTACTGCCGCGAGCTGGGCGTAGAGCTGATGCTGTTTAGCAATGACAACGTCAACTGCTACACCCAGGACGACCAGGCCTTTGGCGGCAAGCCGGTGCGCATTCGCGAGTACCGCGCCGATATCCGCGGCTTTATGTCAGAGCTGCTGGGTAAAACCATGGCCTCTGCCAAACACCTGGATGCGCCCTTTGACGAGGTGGAACTCGAGAAGATGATGGCCTTCGTCAAGGCCTATGGCGATCTGGGCTCGGACATGAAATACCACGGCTCCGAGCGCGCCGGGTTGGTGTCGGGCGGTTTTGTCTCCGAGCCGGTTATCAAAGATCCGCTGCGCTTTGCCGACCTGATGCAATCGAACTACTGGGCCGGCGCCCTTAACTTTGCCGAAGCGGTCGATCAGGCCCCGGCCATGCTTACCCCGGTTGGCGGCATGGACCATGTGGTTAAAGGCTTTCTTAAGAAGGTCAAAGACAAAATCACCCTCAAGGCCCAGGTGCAAAAGGTGTGGCTGGACGACGATGGCGTCGAAGTCAGCTACCTGCAAGACGGCGCCCGCAAAGCCATTCGCGCCGATTACTGCATCAACTGCATACCGACCCACATCATGGCCGGCATCGAGAACAACTTCCCCAGCGATTACGCCGAGGTGCTGGGCAAAATTCAGCGCGGCAAGCTCTTTAAAATCGGCTTCCAGGCCAAGGAGCGGTTCTGGGAGAAAGAGCAAATCTACAACGGCATCAGCTGGACCAATCAGGACATCACCCAAATTTGGTATCCCGAGCACAGCCCGCTGACGCAAAAAGGCGTGTTTCTCGGCGCCTACACCTGGGACCCGGAAGTGGGAGACCGCTTTGCCCGCATGAGCAACGAAGAGCGCATGCAAGAGGCCATTCGCCAGGGCAGCAAGGTGCACAAGGACTATGGCAGCCATATCGAGACCGGCGTCACCATTTGCTGGCAGCGCATGAACCACATGATGGGCTGCAGCTCGGTGTGGCCGGAGGAAATACAGGAGAAATTTGCCCTGATGCAGGCCCCTGCCGGCGGCCGCCACTACATGGTGGGCGACCAGATAAGCCACCACTCCGGCTGGCAGGAAGGCGCCATTCGCTCGGCCTGGCATGCCCTGGCAGACATTGAGACCAAAGAAGCCCGGCGCAGTAAGGAGGCCTCATGAGAAGCTGGTTGCTGGTAATGACCCTGGCCCTGGCCGGTGCGGCCCAGGCCAAGGAAGATAACGCCCAATACTGCCTGGTCTGCCATGGCAGCAATGCCCAGGGCAACGCCTCGGTAAAGGCCCCCAACCTGACGGTGCTGCCCGACTGGTACCTCAAAGAGCAGCTTGAAGGCTTTCAAAAAGGCTGGCGGGGCATGACGCCGTCAGACTGGCATGGCCGCGAGATGATGCAGGTGGCCAAGATCATGAAGCCAGCTGAAATCGAACACGCCATTGCCTTTGTGCGCCAGCAGCCGGTGGCACCGGCCAAGGTGAAGTTGCTGAGCGCGGACGCCGCCCACGGCAAGCGCCTTTATCAAAGCTGCGCTGGTTGCCATGGCGCCAGCGGTGAAGGCATGTCGGCAGTCAAAGCGCCGCCCCTGGCGGGCCAGAGCGACTGGTATATCCTCAAACAGCTTGAGGCTTATAAAAGCGGCGAGCGGGGCGAAGCCGAGGGCGACCAATACGGCGCCATGATGCGCCAGGCCGCCATGATGCTCGGCTCTGAAAAGGACATGCAGGACGTTTCGGCCTACCTGGCCGGCCTGCCACTGACAACCAAACCATAAGGAAGAGACGATGAAAAAAAGCCTGATGCTGGGGGCACTGGCCATGGTGCTGGGCGCCGGTTCACTGAGCGCCGCCGAAATTAAACGCTACCCGCTACCGGGTGGCAGCACCTTTCCCATCTCTTCGGCTGTGGAGGTTGATGGCACCGTCTATCAAAGCGGTATGGTGCCGGCGCCCAAGGATGCAAAAGCCCCTAAAGGCAGCGCCGCCTATTGGGGCGACACCGAAGTGCAAACCCTGAGCGTGCTGTCCCGTATTGAAGCCTCCCTCAAGGAAAAGGGCCTCGGCATGGGGGATGTGGTGAAGATGACCGCCTTTTTGGTCGGCGACCCGGCCAAGGGGGGCCACATGGACTTCGAAGGCTTTATGAAGGGCTATACCCAGTATTTTGGTACCAAGGAGCAGCCCAACCTGCCGTCGCGTAGCGCCGTGCAGATAGCGGGCCTGGCCGGTGCCGGCATGCTGGTGGAAATCGAAGTTATCGCGGTACGCCCCAAGTAAGGGGTCGCCAATAAAAAAAGGGGCCATCTGGCCCCTTTTTTGTCACCAATACCGCTTAGAAACGGTAGTTGGCCTGCAGAGCGAAGATCTGGGCGCTGCCTGACATCTCGCCGCTGAAGCTACCGGTCAGAGACGGACTGCCGTTCTCAACCACTTCGCCTTCGTTGATGGAGGCTTTTTTGGAGTCGAGGTAGCTGTAGGAAACGTCGACATCCAGATCCTTGCTGAAGCTGTAGGTCATACCGACGCTGTACCACATCCGCTTGGAGTCAGGAATACGCAGGTCGCGGTATTCGTCACGCACCGGGGTGTTGTCGTATTTCATACCAGCGCGCAGGGTGATGTCGCTGGAGGCAACGTAGGTCAGACCGGCGCTGTAGTACCAGGCATCTTTCCAGTTCTCGGGCTGATCCAGCAGCATGGCGCCACGGGCACTTTTACCCACCAGTTTGTCAAAGTCGGACCACTCGATGCGGTTGACGGACGCCTGCAAGGACAGAGCGCTGGTCAGCTGTTGGTTCAGGGCCAATTCCCAGATAGCCGGCAGGGTCAGATCCAGTTTCTCGTCGAACTTGGCCGGCAGGCCAGCCAGGAAGGCGGCGCTTTGGCTGGTCGGGTCCAGACCCAGCAGCAGGTTACCGGCGGTAGGCAGAATGCCGGTGTCGATGGTGCCGTCAAAGGTCAGGTCAACCTTGGAGCGGTAGGCAAAGCCGATGCGGGTTGCCGGGCTGAAGTCGTAGGTAACGCCCAGGTTCCAGCCCCAGCCGTAATCGTCGCCTTTAAGCTCGGTAATGAGCTGGCCGTCAAAGCCAAAGGCATCAGCCAGGGTGCTGCCATCGAGGCCAGCTGGGACCGAAGAGGACAGGGTGGCTTCGGCGTAAACGATGTTGATACCAAAACCCACAGACAGGCTGTCGTCTACTTTGTAGGCGATGCTGGGGTTGAGGTTGTAGGTTTTCAGGTCGGTTTTGTCAGCCAGCGGGTTGGTCATGGCTGCGCTGTTGTAATCGGTCATCAGGCCAAAGTTGGAGAAGCCACCGATACCCCAGGACCATTGGTCGTTAATGGGGGCAACATAGTAGGCTTCCGGCACGAAGGCGTTGGGGGCCACGTCATTGTTGTAAGTGGCCACCGGGGTGCCACCGGTAGTGAAGTAGTTGCTGGTGGTCCCTTCGATGTCGATGTCGGGCATGATGTAGGCGCCCACCACGCTCATCATGGGGCGCTTGAACTTGGTCATCAGGGCCGGGTTGGCGGCCACTACCGAAGCGTCCTCTGCTACGGCGGCTTCGCCGGCGTTGGAGCGGCCCAGGGATTTGGCGGAGTGTTCGGTGATCTGGAAGCCAGCTGCCATGGCACCAGAGCACACGCTGAAGATGGCGGTTGCAACAAGTGATTTTCTGATTAGCTGCATAATATTGTTCTCTCTTTAGGGCATCCTTGATTAAAGTCCGCTCAGCGGACCTGTTGCGATACTATCAAAACTTCTGCGAATACTCCTAAAAATGCACCCCATAAATCCACTTTTTTTCGATGAAAAATAACTGACCCACGGTCAGTTTTGACATGGCTCGCAAAGTGCCCCTAAATTGCCTTTTTCTTAATCACCCAAGCCTTGGAACCATAAAAAAGCCCGGGCAAGGCTCGGGCGTTAAGCGGAGCGTTTTCAGGCGCTTAGATGGTCCAATCCAGGTTTTTCCTGAGCTTTTGTTCCATTTTTTCCAAGGGTTCGCCTTTCTCGCCAATCAGGATTAACTGGTGGTTGCCGATTTGCTCGGTTACCCCGTCAAATTGGCCGTCGGCAAAGTAGGCTTTTTCTTTTTCACCGGCCTTGGTTTTACCGTCGATGAAAAAGACGGTGACCCGGCCTTTTTCACCGCTCATTACCGCATGCAGGCTTTGCACACCGTCAAAGTCACAGAAATTAACGTAATAGATGTGGCCTATCTGGTGGGTCAGCTCGCCGCCGTAACTGGCCAGTTTGCTGTTAAAAGAGGCCAGGGTCGCCTTCTCGTCTACCGCATCGGTCATGGTGCTGTATTCATGGTAGACGTGGGCCAGGGCATATTGGCTAAAGCCCAGGTGGCTTCTGTCGAGGGTTAAAAAGCTCATCAAGGCTCCGGCGGTAAAAGCAAGGGAAGCGGCAATGCCCAGATGCCAGCGAGAGCGGCGCCGTTGGCGCTGCTCAAAATCCTTAAGGCTTTGGCTAAGGATGATGCGGCTGGCCAGATTGCCCGGCGCCGGTACCTTGAGGGCGGCAAGCAGCGCGGCATCCTGCTGGCGTACTTCTTGGGTCAGGCGGGTACGGGCCTTGTCGCCTTTGGCCTCTTCGCAAAGGCTTGGGTCCTGCGGGTCGGCCAGCAGGCGGCGTCTAAATTCCAGGTCGTTCATTCCGAGGCCCTCCTGTTGCTTGTCGCAGTGTCGCCGAGCATTTCCCTGAGCTGGTTTCTGGCCCGAAACAGCCGGGTCATCACGGTGTTGGTGTTGAGCTCCAGCATCTGGCCTATCTCTTCCCCCGAATAACCAAACAGCACTTGCAGTACCAGGGGCTCGCGGTATTCCACCGCCAACTGGCCCATGGCCCGCTGCAACTCCAGCTGGCTGAGCTGGGTTTCGCTGTCCAGGCTATGCTCGTCGGCGATGTGGGCTTCTTCGTAATCGGTCATGTCAAACTGTTTGCGTTCAAAGCGCCGGGCGTTTTCTCGGCGCAAGATGGTGATAAGCCAGGCCCTGGCGGATTTTTCGTCTTTCAGATCGTCAAGGTATTTCCATGCCCGCAGGAAGGTTTCCTGCACCAGATCGTCGGCAACCCCCGGATCGCTGGTGAGCCAGAGCCCATAGCGATAGAGGTCCGTTGAAAGTGCCCCAACCAGGGCTTCGAAACGTCGTTGTCTGCTGTTCATGGGTCTATTGACCGCCCTCGGCCCATTGCTCTTTCATGGCCATGGTATTTTTCCCATCATAGATGTGAGCATTATCACAATCATAGCCTTGGAGGTTTCATGCAGTGCCACTGGCAAGACAAGCACATCGTGGTCACCGGCGCCGGCGGCGTTATTGGCAGCGCCATCTGCCGTTATCTACTGGAGTGCGGCGCCAGGGTCACGGCCCTGGATAAAACGCCAAGGGCAGGGGAGCTGAACCTTGCCATAGAGGGGCTGGATTTAACCGATGCCGCCGCCATTAACGGTTTTGGCGCCCGGCTCTCGGCGCCGGTGGATGGCCTGGTCAATAACGCTGCCATCGCCCATCCCCATAACCCGCCGCTGGCCGAGCTTCCTTTAAGCCTTTGGCAAGAGGTATTGGCGGTAAACCTGACCGCACCGATGTTGATGACCCAAGCGCTGTTGCCCCATTTTCGTGATGGCGCCTCGGTGGTCAACATCGCCTCGACCCGCGCCGTGATGTCCGAGCCCAACAGCGAATGTTATGGCGCCTCCAAAGGTGGCCTAGTGGCCCTGACCCACGCCCTTGCCATCAGCCTAGGGCCCAAGGTGCGGGTGAACTGCGTGAGCCCGGGGTGGGTGGCGCCAGAGAGCGAGGTGCTTAGCGAGCTTGAGCATCACCAGCACCCGGCGGGCAGGGTAGGAAGGGGCCGGGACATCGCCTCGCTGGTAGCCTGGCTTCTTGGCCCCGAGGCCGGATTTGTCACCGGCCAGCATTGGCTGGCCGATGGCGGCATGAGCCGCAAGATGATTTACAGCTGAAAACGGGCGTATAGCCCCGAGCCTGGTGGCGGCGGCTCGGGCAGCTTGGCATCGCTTAAGGCTTGCCACAGGGCATGGCCGTCCCAGGCCGTGCCTTTGGTCGCAAAGCGCTGTTGCTGCAAGGCGGTGATGGCATCGGTGAGCGGCGGGTGGCGCAAGAGTCCTGCCAGCTCCTCAAGGGAATGGACCTGGTATTTCTCCCGCGCCCAGGCCAGTAGCGCCTGGCCTGCTAGGTTGGCGTCTTTACCGTGAACGGCTTGGCGAAGGCGCAGCCAACCGGGGGCCTCACTGGCCTCGCTGGCGGCGCCTTTTTTGCCGGGCCGGCCCTGGCGCTGGCGATACCACAGCACCAGGGTCAGCATCCAGGCCAAGAGGGCCAGCACCGCCAAATAAGGCCAGAAGCCAGCGTGGGTTTCGCTGGGCGGCGCTTGCTGCTGCACCACTTCTGAGGGCTGTGGCGCCACGGCGCCAATGGTGAGGGTGCGGGCGGGCAGGGTGGCGACCCGGTATTTACCGGCCAGGGTGTCAAACCAGGTGATGTCTACTTCCGGCAGTTCCAGCTTGCCGGCCCGGGTAGGTACCAGGGCTTCGGCAACGGTCTGCTGGGCGGTAAGCCAGCCGTCTTTGATAAAATCCTTGCGGTCTTTTTGGTCCGGGTATTCCTTGAGGCCGTCCGGCACAGGTAAGGTCAGCGGCGGCAGGTTGGAGGCCTGGGTGCCGGTGGCGGTCAGTACCAGGGTGCGGGTCAGGGGCTGGCCTACCTTCCAGTCTTTAGGATCGGCGCTCCATCGCTCTTCCAGGCTCAAATCCCGTGCCGGCAGCCAGGGTTTGCTGTTGTCGGGAATCGCTTTGACGATAAGGCTCTGGGGCTGGCCTACCTTGCCCACTTCTTTGGTTTGGTAAAAGCCGCGCCGGTCTTGAGTGAAGGTTTCGCCGTTAAATACCGGCGGGCTGATAACGTAATTACCCACTTCCTTGGGGAAAACGGCGTACTGGCGCGAGTAGGTGTGATAGCGGCGGCCCTGGCGGGTCTCATTGCCTTCTTTATCTTCGCCCAGGCGCTTGATGTCGGCGTTGTCGACGCTGGGGTCGCTCAATTGCCCTGATTTCAAATCGCTTGCCACCAGCAATTTGACGCTATAGGTGATTTGCTCGCCGGGGTAGGCCTGGTTGTCGGAAAGCTCGGTTTCCAGCAACACGTCTTGGGCGTCGATACTGCTGCCGGCCTTGACCACTTGCAGCTTGATGGGAGCGGTCATCAAGCCGTCCACCTTCAAGGGCGGAATGGTGTAGTTGCCGGGGTTGGTGGCGATGAGGTTGATTTGCCAGCGGGTTACCCGGCTGACATTGAGGTTGGTTATCTGGGTGGAGCGGCTGACACTGGTGTTGCCGACGATAAAATCCTTGCCAAGGGCCGAGCTGTCCAGCGCGTTGGCGGGCAGATCGTCATTAACCACCACCTCCAGGGTAACCGCCTCGCCGGCCGGTACCGGGTTGCGGCTCAAGGTGGCCTCGACCTGGGTGGCTCCCCAGGCCAGCAGCGGCAGCAGCCAGGCTGCCAGCAATAACGGCAGACGCCTTACCATTGTTGTTGTTCCTTCCCTTTTTTGGCTTGCGCTTCATAGGCGCGCAGCATTTTTTGTTGCAGCAGGTAGCCGGGGTCATTGTTGACCGCGTCCAGCAATTTATCGGCGCTCATCATCGGGCCCTGGCTCTGGCCATCACCTTTACTGAGCTGGGCTGGCTGTTGGCGGGCCTTGTCGTCGCCTTTTTTATCGGCGCCCTGGGGCGTCATGCCCTGGTGGTCCTTCCCGTCTTTGGGTTGCTGGGGCTTTTGCTGTTGGCCGTTTTGACCCTGGTCTTTTTTCTTGTCCTGGCCGCTTTGGTTATCGGCCTTGGGTTGTTGCTGAGGGTCTTGCCCTTTGTTGCCGTCCTTTTGCTGGCCCGGCTTGTTGTTCTTGTTGCCCTTGTCATCCTGTTGGTTGGGCTTGGATGCGGATTGGCCGTCTTTGTTTTGGTCCTTGTCGTTGTCCTTGCCGGACTTTTTATCGTCCCCTTTGCCGTCTTTTTTCTGCTGATCCAGCTGCTTTTTCACCAGATCGCGGTTAAAGCGGGCATCGGGAAAGTCTGGCTGGGTGTCCAGGGCTTCGTCATAGGCGCTGATGGCTTGGTCAAGCTTACCGGCCTTGGCAAGGGCATTGCCCTCGTTAAAGTGAGCGCTGGCGCCGCTTTGTTTGGCCCAGAGATCGGCGGCTTGTTGGTATTTACCGTCGCGGTAAAGGGCGGCGGCCTGCCAGTTGGGGTCGGTAAAGGTCTTGGCGGCCTGGGCGTAGTCTTGGTCCTGATACTGCTGGTAGCCTTGCTGGTTATCGTTTTTAAACACCGCCGCCTCGGCCGGTTTAACCATGGGCAGCAGCGCCACCAACCCCAGTACCAACAGGCCCCGGCGAAAGGCCAGCAGCACCAGCGGCAGCAACAGCCACAACAGATAACGGCCGCCGTCTTTGGGCAGGGTTATCACCTCGTTGGACTTGGTCTGGCCGTCGTCTTTGGGGGTGAGCAGGGCTTTGAGGTCGCCATCGTCAAGGCCTGCCTTGATGCAAAGACCGGCTATTACCGAACACGTCTCGCTGAGGCTGGTTTTGGCGATCACCACCTGGCCCTTGTCGTCTTTCATCAGCTCGCCGGAGAGGCTGCGGATGGGGGCGCCCTGGTCGGTGCCGAACACCAGCGCCGACACCTTAAAGGGGCCAAGGTCCAGTTTGCTGATAAGGCTGCGTTCCTTGTCGTTCAGGCCGTCGGTAAATAAGAGGATATCGCCGCGCCGGTACCCGGCTTGCTTGAGAAGGTCCACCGCCTTTTCGATGCCAAGGTCAGAGCGCGAGCCTTGCACTGGCATGATCTCCGGCGACAGGGCCTGGATAAGGTACTCAAGGGTGGAGCTGTCGCGGGTCATGGGGGCGACGGTAAACGCGGCGCCGGCATAGGCCACCAGGCCGGTTTCCCCTTCTTTTAACTGCCGCACTAAGTCGATGGCTTTGAATTTGGCCTGGGTGAGGCGGTCAGGGCTCAAGTCGGTGGCGCGCATGGAGTTGGACATATCCATCACCAGCACCCGGCCACCCTTGAGCTGATACAGGGGGTATTTGTCTTGCTCCCAGCTAGGGCCAGCCATGGCCAGGGTGGCCAGCAGCCAGGCCAGCGCCAGCATCAACAGCGGCCAGCGGCTTTGGGCCCCTTCCTGGCCGGTAAGGAGATGCTTGGCCAGGTGGGCGGGTAGCAGTTTTTGCCAACTGGAGCCTGCCGGGCGGCGCTGCCAGCACCACCACAGCAGCACGGCCAGCGGAATAAGGGCCAGCAGCCAATAAGGGCGTAACCAGATCATCGGCTCCTCCAAATGGCGACCGCCACACTCAATAGCAGCACAAGGCCCAAAGGCCAGTAGAAGATGTCCTGGCGGGGGCGAAGCACCTGCTGGTTGTCTTTGAGCGGCTCCAATTGATTAAGCTCGCCGTAGATCTGTTGCAGATCCTGGGTGTTCTTGGCCCGAAAGAAGCGGCCACCGGTTTGCTCGGAAAGCCGCTTTAACAGCGCTTCGTCCGGCGGATCGTTATTGGGCACCTTGATGTCGCCAATGGGGGTGCGCTTTATCTGGAAATCGGAGCCAAAACCGATGGTGTAGAAGGTCACGCCTTTGGCCTTGGCGGCGGCGATGGCGTCATTCGGGTCGATGCCACCGGCGGTATTGCGCCCGTCGGTGAGCAAAATGGCCACTTTCTTTTTGGCCTTGGAGTCGGCGAGCTGCTTGGTGGCGAGCGCCACCGCCTCGCCAATGGCGGTTTGGTTGCCCACCAGCCCCAGGCTTGCCTCGGACATCAGCTTGGCGATGGTGTCCAAGTCATAGGAGAGCGGCGCCTGCACATAGGCGTGGTCGGCAAAGAGAATAAGCCCCAGCCGGTCCCCTTTGCGCTCCTTGATAAAATCGTAAAGCACCCCTTTGGCGGCGGTCAGGCGGTCGGCCGGGCGGCCGCCAAACTCCATGTCGGGCTCCTGCATCGAGCCGGATAAGTCCAGTACCAGCATCATTTCCCGGCGGCTGTCGGGCAGGGAGACCGGGTCGCCAATCCACACCGGCCTCGCCAGGGCCAGCAGCAGGCAAAGCCAGCCGAGCCATTTGAACCACCAAGGCAATTGGCGGCGGGCCTGGCCGGGCTGGTCGCTGTCGGCGGCGCTACTGATGGCAAGGGGCACCTTGAGGCGGGTCAGGCTTGCTACCGGCTGGGCCGGCAAAAAACGCCAGATAAGGGGCAGCGGCAGCAGCAGCAAGGCCCAGAGGCTTTCAAACTCAAGCATCTTTGCCCTCCTGGGCCGCTATCCAACTGCCGGCAAAGGCTTTGAGGTCACGAAAAAGCTCAAAACGAATGGGAAAGCTCTTGGCGTAGGGGCCGGCTTCTAACAGCTCGATAAGGTGGCGCTCGGGCTCGGCGGGGCTGTGCTGGCGTAAAAAGCCGGTCCAGGCCTTGCCGGACAGGGCGCTGACCTGGCCTGGGTCGTGGTAATAGCAGGCGGCTTCTTTTAACAGCTGATTGAGGGCGGCCAGGAAGTCGTCGCCGTTACCCAACTCCTTGAGGCGGGCTTGTAAGCGCTCGTTTACCTGCTCGCGGCCGCGGCGAACATAAAAAAAGGCGGCAATGATGGCCAGCAGCACCAAGGCGATAAGCAGCCACCAACCCCAGGCCAGCGGCCAGGCCGACGGGGCTTGGGGGGCGTGAATGTCTTTGAGTTTGTCTAGCATGGCTTCACCCGGTCGAGCTGGAACTCCAGGGACTGCTGGGCACCGACGGCGCAAAAACGGATATCCATGGCTTTGAGGGTCTGGCGAATGTGCTGAATTTGGCTTAAGCGGGTGCGCTGGTATTGGCTGCGAAAACGCCCCGAGCCGATGGGCAGCAGGCCTTTGCCCTCGGGGCCCTGGACCGGCAAGGTCAGGGGCAGGCGAGAGGAGGGCAGGGTCAGCTCCAAAGGGTCGGTTACCATAAACACGCTGACATCGGCGTGCTTTTTCAGGCGGGCCATCAGCCAGCGGCTTTCGTCGTCCCAGCCTTGCAAGTCTGTTATCAGCCAAATCTGGCTGCCGGGAGAGGCGAGCTTGAGGCTGCGGCGCAGTAAATCGTTCATGAGCTCCGGCTTGGCCTGGTGCACGTCAGGGGCCTGGCCTTGCATTTCAATCAGGCCATGGGCCAGGGCCAACACCCCTTGCTGGCGCCCCTTGGGCTTGAGCTCCTTGTGGGTGTCGCCGTTGCCGATAAGGGCGCCGATGCGGTCGCCGCGCTCGGCCACATGCCAGGCCAGCAAGGACGCCAGGTGCGCCGCCTGCACCGCCTTTAACAGCAGCTTGGAGCCAAACTGCATGGAGGGGCCAAGGTCGATGATCATCTGCACCGGCCTTTCCCGCTCTTCACGAAACAGCTTGGTGTGAGGCTTGCCGGTACGGGCGGTGACGCGCCAGTCGATGGTGCGAATATCGTCCCCCACCTGGTACTGGCGCACCTCGTCAAAGTCCATGCCGCGGCCCTTGGCCCGGGCCAGATGTTGGCCAGCCTGATGGGCCCGCGACGGCGCCTTGGGGGTCAGTTGCAGTTGCCCTGCCAGGCGCCGGTAAGGCACCAGTTCTTCAAGGCGCAGGCTTATGCCGTCTGCGCCGCTCGGTAGCACGGCACTCATGGGCAGGGAACGCGGGAAAGAATGCGATCCAGCACCTGCTCCATGGTGATGCCGCTGGCTTCGGCCTGATAGGAGAGCAGCAAGCGGTGGCGCAGCACGTTGGGCAGCAGCGCCTGGACATCGTCCGGGGTGACAAAGTCGCGGCCGGCAAGCCAGGCTCTTGCCCGGGCGCAGCGCTCAAGGGCGGCGGTGGCGCGGGGGCTGGCGCCGTAGGCAAGCCAACCGGCCAGCTCTTCGTCAACCCGGCCCGGTTCGCGGGTGGCCATGATGAGGGCCACCATGTATTGCTCCACGGCGTCGGCCAGGTGCAGGTTAAAAATTTCCCGGCGCGCGGCGAAGATGTCTTCCTGGGTCAGGGGTTCGACCGGCACCGGTTTGTCTTCAATGGCTTCCTGGCGGTTAAGGCGCAGGATGGCCATTTCGGTCTGGGCGTCGGGGTAGTCGACCCGCACGTGCATCAAAAAGCGGTCGAGCTGCGCTTCTGGCAGCGGGTAGGTGCCTTCTTGCTCCAGGGGGTTTTGGGTGGCCATGACCAAAAACAGCTTGGGCAGCGGGTAGGTGGTTTTACCAACGGTGATTTGCCGCTCGGCCATGGCTTCGAGCAGCGCCGATTGCACCTTGGCCGGGGCCCGGTTGATTTCGTCTGCCAGCAGCAGGTTGTGAAAGAGCGGCCCTTTTTGGAAGGTGAACTCGCCGGTCTCGGGGCGGTAGATGTCGGTGCCGGTCAAATCGGCCGGCAATAAGTCCGGGGTGAACTGGACCCGGTGAAAATCGGCTTCGAGGCCTTGGGCTACGGCCTTGATGGCACGGGTTTTGGCCAGTCCTGGTGGGCCTTCCACCAACAGGTGTCCGTCGGCAAGCAGGGCGATCAGCAGGTTCTGGGTTAGCTGGCTCTGTCCTACCACCTGTTTGTCCAGGTGAGTGCGTAGTCGAGTAAATGCAGCGCGTGTCATTGATTTTCTGATTAATCTTGAGTGTTGACCTGTTTTAACGGAAAACGCCAAGCAGGTCTACTGGCTACCCTGTGAGAGAGGTTTTCCTTTTGGAAAAGGAGTGGTTACAATCGACCACTACACAGGTCAGACCTCTGAGATCAGAGACACTAATAGAGAGGAAGGGATGACGGCGAAAACCCTGAATTTAAAGACGGCCAGTGGCGAGCGTATCGCCGTTGTTGCCGGTCTGCGCACGCCTTTTGCCCGCCAGGCTACCTACTATCACGGGGTACCGGCACTGGACATGGGCAAGATGGTGGTGAGCGAGCTGCTGACCCGCAGCGAGCTGGACCCCAAGCTGGTTGAGCAACTGGTGTTTGGCCAGGTAGTGCAAATGCCCGAGGCGCCCAACATTGCCCGGGAGATCGTGCTGGGTACCGGCATGAGCGTGCACACCGACGCCTACAGTGTCTCTCGCGCCTGTGCCACGTCGTTCCAGTCCACCGCGAACGTGGTGGAATCCATTATGGCTGGCAGTATCGATATCGGTATTGCCGGGGGCGCCGACTCTTCCTCTGTCTTGCCGGTAGGGGTATCCAAGGCTCTGGCCCGCGCGCTGGTGGATTTAACCAAAGCCAAAACTTTGGGCCAGCGCTTTGCCATCTTCCGCCGCTTAGGGCTGAAAGATTTGCTGCCGGTACCGCCGGCGGTCGCCGAGTACAGCACCGGTTTGTCTATGGGTGATACCGCCGAGCAAATGGCCAAGAGCCATGGCATCAGCCGCCTTGCCCAAGACGAGCTGGCGCACCGCTCCCACACCCTGGCTGCCAAGGCCTGGGCCGAGGGTTTGGTGCGTGACGAGGTGATGGTGGCCCACGCCGAGCCTTACAAAGGCTTCCTCGACAAAGACAACAACGTTCGGGAAAACTCCGAGCTGGCCGGTTACGCCAAGCTCAAGCCCGCCTTTGACCGCAAGCACGGCTCGGTTACCGCCGCCAACGCCACGCCGCTTACCGACGGCGCCTCGGCCATTATCCTGATGCGTGAAGGCCGTGCCAAAGAGCTGGGCTACGAGCCCCTGGGTTACATCCGCTCTTACGCCTTTGCCGCCATCGATGTCTGGGAAGACATGCTGATGGGCCCGTCCTATGCCACTCCCATGGCCCTGGACCGCGCCGGCATTACCCTTGGCGACCTGGCGCTTATCGACATGCACGAAGCTTTTGCCGCCCAGACCCTGGCCAACGTCAAGATGTTTGCCTCTGACAAGTTTGCCCAGGAAAAACTCGGCCGCAGCAAGGCAACTGGCGAAATCGACATGGACAAATTCAATGTGCTGGGCGGCTCCATTGCCTACGGCCACCCCTTTGCCGCGACCGGTACCCGCATGATCACCCAGACCCTTCGCGAGCTTAAACGCCGCGGCGGCGGCCTGGGCCTGACCACAGCCTGCGCCGCCGGTGGCCTGGGCGCAGCCATGGTTCTGGAGGCTGAATAATGACTGCAACAACCTTTACCCTGGAGCGCCGCGAAGACGGCATCGCTATCATCTGCATGGATGTGCCCGGCGAGACCATGAACACCCTTAAGGCCGCCTTTGCCGAGGAAATTCGCGCCATTCTTGACGATGTGCGGCACGACAGCGCCATCAAGGGCCTGGTGCTGACCTCCGGCAAGGAAGGCTCCTTTATCGCCGGCGCCGACATCACCATGCTTGACCAGTGCCAGACCAGCCAGGACGCCGAAGCCCTGGCCAAGGCCGGCCATGCCATTTGCGCCGAGATTGAAGCCCTGAAAATGCCGGTGATCGCCGCCATCCACGGCCCTTGCCTGGGCGGCGGTTTGGAGCTGGCCATGGCTTGCCATGGCCGGGTGGCTACCGACTGGGACAAAACCGCCCTTGGCCTGCCGGAAGTGCAGCTGGGCCTGCTGCCGGGCTCCGGTGGCACCCAGCGCTTGCCGCGCCTGGTGGGTATTCAAAAAGCCCTGGATATGATGCTGACCGGCAAACAGCTGCGCGCCAAGCAAGCCCTTAAGGCTGGCCTGGTGGACGACGTGGTGCCCAAGTCGGTGCTGCTGGAAGTGGCCATTGAGCTTGCCAAAAAGGGCAAGCCGGCTCACGACCCGAAAAAGTCCATCAAGGACAAACTGCTGGAAGACAACGGCGTTGGCCGTAATATCGTCTTCGATCAGGCCCACAAGGCGGTGGTGAAAAAGACCGGGGGCCATTACCCGGCGCCGCTTAAGATCCTCGAGTGCGTGCGCATCGGCATGACCGACGGCATGGCCGCAGGCCTGGCAGTGGAAGCCAAAAACTTTGGTGAGCTGGTAAAAACCCCCGAGAGCAAGCAGCTGCGCGGCTTGTTCTTCGCCACCACCCAAATGAAAAAGGAAACCGGCGCCGAGGGCGTTAAACCCCAGAAGGTCACTAAGGCGGCGGTTCTTGGCGGCGGCCTGATGGGCGGCGGTATTGCCAATGTCACCGTGACCAAGGCCGGCATTCCTACCCGTATCAAGGACATTTCCGAGCAAGGTATCAGCCACGCCTACAAGTACAGCTATGACCTGCTGATGAAGAAGGTCAAGCGTCGCCACCTTCGCAAGAGCGAAGCCCAAAAGCAGATGATGATGCTAAGCGGCGACACCCAGTACCGTGGTTTTCACGATGTGGATCTGGTGGTGGAAGCGGTGTTTGAAGACTTGGACCTCAAGCACCAGATGGTCAAAGACGTGGAAAAATATTGCCACCCTGAAACCATTTTTGCCTCCAACACTTCCTCCCTGCCCATCGGTCAAATCGCTGCTGCAGCTGCGCGCCCGGAAAACGTGATTGGCCTGCATTATTTCTCGCCGGTGGACAAAATGCCGCTCGCCGAGATCATCGCTCACGACAAAACCTCGCCCCAAACCATCGCCACCACCGTGGCTTTTGCCCGTCGCCAGGGCAAAACCCCCATCGTGGTCAAAGACGGCGCCGGCTTTTATGTCAACAGGATCCTCGGTTTGTACATGAACGAAGCGGCGTTCCTGGTGATGGAAGGGGAGCCGGTTGAAAAGCTGGACAAAGCCCTGACCGGTTTCGGGATGCCCGTAGGCCCCATTACCTTGCTGGACGAAGTGGGTATCGACGTGGGCGCCAAAATCGCCCCCATCCTTGAAAAAGAGCTGGGTAGCCGCTTCCAGGCCCCTCAAGCCTTTGACAAGCTGCTGGCTGATGGCCGCAAGGGCAAGAAATCCCTGAAGGGCTTTTACCTCTACAAGGATCTGCCCAAATCCTGGAACCCGCTGAAAAAGCTGCCGAAAAAACCGGTGGACGAGTCGGTGTACGGCGTTTTGGGGGTTAGCCCTTCAGGTAGGCTCGACAGCACCACCCTGGTGGAGCGCACCTTGATGCAGATGCTCAACGAAGCGGCGCGCTGCCTGGACGAAGGCATCATCCAAAGCGCCCGTGACGGCGACATTGGCGCCATCTTCGGTATCGGCTTCCCGCCTTTCCTGGGCGGCCCGTTCCGCTACATGGACAAGCTGGGTGCCAAAGCGGTTGTAGCCAAGCTCAAGACCTTTGAAGGCCAGTATGGCGAGCGCTTTGCGCCTAGCCCGCTGCTGGTGAAGATGGCCGAAGAAGGGACCCGTTTCTATCAGGATTAATGGCTAACCTGCCGACAGTTAACGAAGAGGGGCTTGCCCCTCTTTTTTTGGTCATAAAAACGCCATCATGGTATGCTAGCCCCTCGCTTTGAGAGGTGGTTGTCGATGTTGTTGTTCATTCCCTTCGTATCGCTTTTTTGTGCCTTCTTCTTCTATGTTGATGCCCTCAAAGGGGGCCTGACGCCGCGCCAATGGGCGTTTGGCGGGCTGGTCTTTGGTCCGGTGCTGTGGCCGTTGTTACAGTTAAAAAAGCAACTGTGGATGCATCAGGTCTGCGGCTATGGCGGTGTGGCCTTTAGGGCATAACATAAAAGAAAAGGCGCTCAATGAGCGCCTTTTTTCATGCCCACCATTTATTGGCGGGAGTCACGGTGAGACGTAAAGTCTCAAGTCCCTTTGGGAGCTTTACCTGCCGTTTTTGATGATGGCCAAAAAGCCTTTTCAGCAGGGTAGACATGATGTTTACATTTCTACTTGGTCATCGATCAGCACGGTAACCGGGGCTGCAGTTACGGTAGCGTCGACAGAAGCCGTGCTGGGAGCGAAGAAGTTCAGAACTGTGGCAAGCAAAGTAGCAGTAAACATAAGACATTCCTCATTAAGATTAGGACTCAAGGTTTTGCCTTTTATCTAAAGCAGGTTACGTGCCAACTTTTTTAGTTTCAGTTGATTGTGTTTTCTGGCCCCAACATGCCCCCATTTCTTGTGACCAGTTCTTCAAATTCTCTGGCGGGTACCGGCCTGCCGAATAAGAAACCCTGGCAAGTCGGGCAATTGAGGTCTTTCAAAATGGCCAGTTGTTCCGCTGTTTCCACTCCTTCTGCTACCACATGCAGTGCCAGGCTGTCGGCAAGGGAAATAATGGCGCCGGTCAGGTTCTTGGCACCTTGGTCAGATGTCAAATCTTTGACAAAAGCACGGTCGATTTTGACGCTGGTGACCGGGAATTGACGGAGGTTTGACAGTGATGAATAACCTGTTCCGAAATCATCCATGGCCAGGGTGATATTGCGCGAGCGAAGCCTTTCCATGACGGCGATGGCACGGATGGGGTCTTCCATCATGGTGCTCTCGGTGATTTCCATTTCCAGTACATGGGCGGGTAGTTGCGTCTCTGCCAACACCTTGTCGATTTGCGCCACTAAATCACTGTGGCGAAATTGCCTTGCTGACAAGTTAATGGCGATACGGCCAGGGAAAATACCCTGCTCATGCCAGACCTTCACCTGCTTACAACTGGCTTCCAGCACCCAATTGCCCACATCCAAAATCAGGCCGCTTTCTTCGGCTATGGGGATAAATTCCACAGGAGAAATAAATCCCCCTTTACCATCAGGTAAACGCAGCAGCGCTTCGGCGCCGGTGCAGCGACCGGTTAAGGTTTCGACTTTGGGCTGATAGTAAACGCTAAAGAGATCTTCTCTTAAGGCTTTGCGGATCCGGTTTTCAATGGCTAGGCGGGCGCTGGCTTGCTCGTTCATGGACGAGGAGAAAAACTGGCAAGTCTCGCTGCCTTCATGTTTGGCGTGATACATGGCGGCGTCAGCATTACGCAGCAGGTGCTCAGGGCTTAAACCGTCGTCGGGATAAAGTACCGCTCCAATAGCACAAGACATGGTGAGCTCTTCACCCAGCAAATTGAAGGGCGTGAGTAACTGCTGGTGTAGCTCGGCTGACAGCCTGGTGAGGTCGTCCAACTTATTGAAGCTATCGATGATGACCGCAAACTCATCACCACCCAAGCGATACAGGGTATGATTGCTCTGCATGACTTTTTGCAACCGCTCTGCGACTTCGATGAGCAGCAGATCGCCTAGCTGATGGCCAAGCGAATCATTAATCTGCTTGAAGTTATTCAAATCCAGTAGCAGCAGGGCAAAGTGCTGGCCCTTTCTCACCTGGCGGTCCAGGGTACTCATAAAGAAACTGCGGTTAGGCAGGCCGGTTAGGGTATCGGTGTTAGTCAGTCTCTCCAGTTCTTTTTCTTTCTCTTTTCGCTCGGAAATATCGGAGAATACGGCAACGAAGTTGTAGGAATCCTTTTCCTCATCGAACACTTTATCAATGGTGATCTCGATGGGATAAATAACACCATTTTTGCGCTTGGCTTCGATTTCATCATGCCAGCGACCTGCCCGGTCTAGGGTCTGCTTAACCTGCTCAATAAAGCTATCGTTGTAGAGCGAGAAGTTCCAAGTTTGCCCCACCGCCTCCTCACGGCTTTGCCCAGTAATGGTGGTAAACGAATCGTTGATATCCAGAATTACAAAATCTTGATCCACGATGCATATTGCATCAGAAATATTCTTAAAAGAGGTCGCTAGCAGTTTGAGCATCTCTTCGGTTTTCTTTAAGTGAGAGATGTTTTTCAAGGTGCCAGTCATACGGCCCGGTAGGCCATTGTCATCGTGTTCGACTACTCGCCCTCTGTCCAGAACCCAAACCCAGTTCATGGTCTTGTCATGAACCCGGTATGCCACTTCAAACTCTTCTTTTTCACCAGAAAGGCAGGCCTGCAGAGTGCTTTTTACCCTCTCTAGATCTTTTGGGTAAATATTGCTCTGGTTATCTTTACTTCTAAAGCCGTCTTCGGGGAGTAAGAAATCATTCCAGATGTTGGAGCGGTAGATATTTCCACTTTTTATATCCCAGTCCCAGAGTTCGTCACCACTGCCCCAGAGTGCCAGCTTTAGCCGTTCTTCGCTTTCAATCAATTTGACGTGTTGCTGGCGGCGATTGTTGATGATCGACATCACATGAATGATAACGCCCAGAATAAAAAGAGAGTACAGGAAAAATGCCATGTTACTACGCCACCAGGGCGGTAGGATGTTGATTGAGTATTGTGGCGACGTGGCAATGACTTTGGATTTATCTAACGCCCTGAAGTTAATTTCATAAAGGCCCGAGTCCAACCTGCTTAGGGTAATTGAACTTGAGCCGTCGAAGTTGTACCAGTTGTCACCATAGCTGGACAGTCTGTATTGAAGTTTGGCTCTGCCCGGAAAGGGGTAATCCAGCAGTGATACCGCCACGCTAAGGGGATATTGATAGCTCTCTAAAGTGATACTTTTTTTCTCTGCGAACTGCTCTTGCAAGGCCGGCTTTGGCTCGTTATATATCTTGATACCTGACGTTAGAATGTTGCCACTGTAGTTTTGCTCATTCAGCTTGCTTACGTCGATAGCTGAGATGCCACCTACACCACCGAAAAATGCCAGTCCTGACGTTGTAGTCGATACCGAACCGGCGACATACTCGCTTAATATCCGATAGCGAGAGTCAAAAATGTCCAATAACGTCGGTTTGGCATTGACATATTTATAAATCCGGATGCCTTTAGATGTTGATGAAATGATGTAGAGGTGATTGTCTATTCTTACCTCAGCGAAAGAATAGGCATCTTCTCCTCTTTCTAGATTAAGATCGAACCTAATAGTGCCATTTTCATCAACACCTTGTCCTTTTTTATTGAGGAATATAGGGGTGTCGTTAATTGTCAGTTCTGACTTGGTCCATTGGTCAGATATTTTCTTAAAAAATGGACTATTAAGAACGAATTTACACAGGCCAGCATCGCCACCAACGAAAATGTCGTTAGTACGTATTTTTAATAGATTTGGATATCCAAAATTACAAGTGCTGAGACTTTTTAAAAATATCAACTTGTCGTTGTCAATCTTATAAAGGTTATTATTTTCATCCAGTATGTACCAGTATTGATCATGATCGGCTTCAAGAACCTTGTTTTTGTGATTTACTACTGTCACTCCCTTGTCTTTATTTATAATGTTTATGCTGTTTTCATCCGAAATTAGAAGCGTTTCATTAGATGAAAAAATGCTGGAGGCTTTTAAATTATTGAGTAGAGTAGTTTTTTTATCCTGTCTGTTGTATTCGTACAGGTGGCGCAGATTGTCAGTAAAATAAATGCTTTTATCCAATACGCCGATATCTGCAACATAGGTCAGCTGCTGGGATGGTGGTAGATTAATATTGCTCAACGCCTGAGGTGAGCGTTGATACTCTTTAAGGCCATCAGTGTGGGTGCCTGCTATTAAAAGGCTGTCATTGATAATTAAAGACCATATCTTACCTGTGGAGATCTGATACTCGGCATTGCCTTTTATGCTGTATATACCATTGTCTCTGGCGAGAATAATATCATCTTGCTGTACGATGAAGTCATTCACATTTCCCGAAGCTAAAGCGGGCGAAGCATCGAGACTGTCATCGACTTTATACAATCCAGTGCTGGATGCAATATAGATATGGTCGTTAAATGCTTTAATTTTATTTATTTTAATGCCAAAAGAAGATACTTTCTTCTTGGCATAAGAACTCATATCTAGAGAGACCAACCCTTCAGAAAAGGTACCCAAAATAAGGGTGTCATGAGACTGGACAACAGATTTGATCTTACCAAAACTTGACAGTTTCTTCTTCTGTTGAGTGACGTAATCATAACGCCACAAACTATCCTGAGTTGATATTAATAGTTCGTTCTCGTTATATACAAAAACTGACCAGATGATTTGTCCGGCAAAGGCGGGAATTGCTGTAACAGCATTCTTATGTGGCTCTTTATACAGTAACCCTCGCTGAGTACCGACCCAGAGCCCACCCTGATTATCTAATTGGATGCATCTGGCGAAGTGGGAAGCGGATTCGTCTGATTCGTCATTTCCGAACTCGAATTTTTTCAGTTTCAGACCATCAAACCGATACAGGCCGCCGGCGGTGGCTAACCAGTAAAAGCCATCCTGATCTTTTTTTATGTCAAACACCGACAGCTGCGACAGGCCATCGGCCTTGGTAATGGTTTTGTAGAGGTAGTAGTTGGAGTCGGTGGGAAGGGCGTCAGAGGCACTGGCCTGGCATGAGAGAAGGCATAGGACGAGGAAGCATGCGCTGAAGAGTCCTGAGGCAATGCGAGACATTCGGGGTTCCGGCAAACTTTTTATTAGGTTTATGAGACCTTTATATCGTAGTACATCAAAGAGTTAAATCTAATCTTGAAGGCAAAAGGCGCAATTGCACACTTTGCTACTCAAGGTGCGACAAGCCGCCCTTCGCGCACGGCAGGCAGCTTGTCACAAGGCAACTTCAAGCAGATTTATAGAGCCGTGATTGGCTTTTGAATTGGCTGACATCACAGATGAATTGGCCTTCTTCAAGGGGCTCAAGGTTGCGGTGCTGCTGCCCAACGGATGCCAGCAGCAGCCGGTCGGCCGCCTTGGCCCTGAGCCTTTTCATCATCATTTTGATGAACTCGGTCTTGCTGAAGTTTTTCACTGTTTCTGCCAGACGCTGGCGCCAGTCAAAGGTCAGGTCGCCTTGGCCTATGGCATGCCACAACCGACTGGAACGGTCGGCCAGGGTGGCATCCGGCTGGTAGAGCTGGTGCAAGAGGGCAGACTGGGTGGCTTGCCACTGGCTTTGGCTCAGACCCAGCAACAGCAAGGAAAAGTCGCTGATGAAGTCGTCGATGGCGTCCAGCAATTGTACGGGGCCTGCCACCGGGCTTTGCACGTAAAACAGCAGGCCAGGCAGGCGCTGCATCGGGAAGAAGCTAACCCCCAGCATGTAGCCGAGCTGCTGTTTGTTTCTGAGCTCATCAAAATAGGTGGCGCTCATCACCTGCTGGGCCAGCATGAAAAACACGTGCTCCCTGGCCGAGGCGCTGCGGCCTTGGTAGAACACCAGCAGCGCCGAGTCGGGGTGTTCAACGGCGTAGGTGCGCTGCAGCGGCCCGCGCTGATAAAGACTCAGCACCTTGCGCACCGGCTCCTGGCCGCTCGCCCTGACAAAGACTTCTTCGAGCCAAGGCGTTACTTCCTCGCGCGGCGCACTGCCGTGGACAAGGCCTTCGACAAAAAGCGATTGGGTGACCTGTTGCTGGTGGTTAACCAGATCCTCAAAACTGAGCTGCTCCATTTCCCGCGCCAGCCTGGCATAACCGGGGTGGCTGGGTTGCAGCAGTCGGGTGAGCTCGGCCAGCAGCTGCTGCACCGGTTTTTGCTGCTTTAAGGAATGGTATTGGCGGATCAATGCCTTACGGCACATGTCCAGGGTATGCTCCGGCGGCGGCTGGTCCAGCAGCCTTTGAGTGATGTGGCTAAACAGTCGGTGCTGGCGCCCAAGGATCCCCCCCAGTTGCAAGGTGATACCGGCCTGCTGGGGATAGAGCTGCCAGCTGAGCCCAGCCAGCTCGGCGTCGTAAAGCTCACCGGTGAGGGATTCAGACACCATGTCCAGCCACAACCGGGTCAGGGCAATGTGTTTGGGGCTCGCCATGGCATGGGGGCTTTCCATGGCGAGATAAAGGTGGCCCTTGGGCAACCTGAAGTCAGGGTCCTGCCAGTGCCAAAGCCGCAGGTGAGGGCTTTCCCTGACCTTATCGGGCCGCTGCTTAACCTGTTTAAGCGGCGCCGGCTCTGGGGCGTCGCCCAAGAACAGGTTGGGGGTCGGCAGATGCAACTGGGGCAGCAGGGCAGGGCTGTGCCAGCGGCTTAGCCATTCCTTGCTGATGGGCCGGGTAAAGAAGGGCGTGTGGTACCAGGGGGCTTCGGCTTCCCCTTCCACATCGGGGGAAACCAGGCCCAAGCGCAGGTTGTCTGGCGTTAAAAAATCCAGCCAGTAACGAATGCGCTCCGGGTTGAAGTCGCTCATCACAAAATCGCCGTAGAGCACGTCATCGGGCGGGTATTGCAGCAGGTTGACCGCCAGGTGGCTGCAATAATCCATGGGTTCGGTCACTTCCATCAGCCGGAAGGATTGCTCGGCAAGGCGTTGGCGCTCGGCAAAGCGCCAGCCTTCCAGCCCTTCTGTTCTGATAAGGGTGAGCATGGCGAACAAGGCTTCGACAATCTCTACCTGGTGCTGCTCGCCCAAGGGGGTGAGCAGGAATTGCACCGTGTATTCACGAAAGCCACTGCCGCTGATGCCGCCGCCGGCCGACAGCGCCTCAACCCAGTTTTTATCCTTGAGATAGGCCAGCAGGCTGCCTTCCCCTTCATGGCCCAGCAGGTGGCTGATAAAGGTCAGGGGCTTTTGCCGGTATTCGCTTTGCACCGACGGCAGCGGGAAGTTGATGGCAAGGCGACGCTGATCTTTTAGCGGTTTGGCCGACACTTGAAACGGCAGGTTTTGATAAAGGCGGGTGCCTTCCCAAAAGGCCGGCACTTTGTCGCCGCGGCGGATGTCTGAGAAGTAACTGTGCGCCCAGGACGACAACTCGGCTACCGACTGCGGGCCGTAGAGCACCAGGGTCATGTTACCGGCGTGGTAGTGGCGCTCATAAAGGGCGCGGGCCTCACTGGCCAGCTCCACCGGGTCGCCAGCCAGGGTTTCGAGGTTACCTACCGAAAACTTGCTAAAAGGGTGCTCGGGGTTAACCACCGCTTTGTGCACCTGATAGAGACGGCGGGTGTCGTCTTGCAGCTTGAGGCGATATTCGGCCTCGATGGCGTGGCGCTCGTTATCTACCGATTCCGGTTGTAGCAGCGGGCACACGAAGAACCGCGAGAATCGCCACAGCGCCTCGGAAAAATGGTTGGGCTGAACGTCAAAAAAGTAGCTGGAATGCTCAGTGCCGGTCCAGGCGTTATGGTAGCCGCCGGCGCGCTGAATAAAACTTTGATACTCACCGTCCCCCGGGTGCGTATCAGTACCCAGGAACAGTAAATGTTCCACAAAATGGGCCAGGCCTTCGCGGTGAGGCGGGTCAAAAAAGTGCCCCACGCGCACCGCAACCGCAGCGGCGGCTCTGTGGCTCTTGGCGTCCTCAACCACCAGTACAGGCAGGCCGTTGGCCAGGGTGATGTGTCGGTAAGTACGGTGATCAAAAGGACTTTTGCGCACAATGGCCCCTGTTGGGAGGTAGAACCTACATTATGACCATCCTTGGTAAGATTGGAAACGCCAGCGCCTTTCTGTACACTGCGCGACCAATCTATTTTGGAGTTTTACCATGCAGATCCTGGTAATGCGCCACGGCGAAGCCGAGGGGCAAATCACCCACGATGCCGAGCGTCGGCTAACCCTCCATGGCCAGCAACAGGCCAAGGCTCAGGGAGAGTGGTTAAAGAGCCAGGATTGGCAACCCGATGCACTGTGGGTCAGTACCTACTTGCGTGCCCAGCAGACTGCTGACCAGGCCCTGCGCGCCCTAGGCGCCAGCCCTAAACGTTTGGTGCTGAGCGAGCTTACTCCTGACGGCAATGCCCAGGCGGTGGCAGATTTGGTGGCGGCGTCCCCAGAAATTGAGCGGCTGCTTATCGTTTCCCACATGCCGCTGGTCTGTTACCTAGTGGAGAAGTTAGTGCCCGGCGAAGTGCCCATGGCCTTTGCTACGGCACAGATCGTGGTGATTGATATCGAAGACGGCAAGGCCAAAGTGAGCCTTCGTCAACTGTCCTCAGTGGACTGAGTCCACCAGTACCAGCAGCGCCCCCTGGCCCCCGTATTCCCTCGTGGCCGAATGCATTGCCAGCACCTTGGGGTGCTGCGCCAGCCAACTGGGTACCTGCTTTTTCAGCGCGCCAGTGCCGATGCCATGCAATATGCACAGGCAAAACACCTGATCTTTGATGGCCCGGTCAATTAACGCCACCAATTCGAGCTTGGCACTTTCGCGGGTCATGCCGTGCAGGTCCAGGGTCATTTCCGGGGCATAGTCGCCCCGGCGCAACTTTTTCAGCTCCCCGGCCGACACCCCATCTCGCACGTAATTGGGCCAGCTTTCGCCGAAGTGGGGCTGGTAGCTGTCAGAAAAGTAAAAGCTCGCCTCCCGGGCGGTCTTTTGATCGGCTAATTGGCGGCGCTTGGGGCGTCGCGGGCGGTCATGGCCTATGGTATCCTGCGCCAGCGGCCGGGTACCGGCCATGGCTTCACGGAAAAGTGCCAGTTCGTCGTTGTCGATGGGGGGCTTTTTCATGGGGCCATAGTGTAGCCCAGCGCGGTGCCGGGCTGAAATGGGAGGTAGCATTGGACAAGATTTTTTTAGATGAAGCCGTCGCCGAGCTTCACAGTATCCAGGACATGATCCGCTGGGCCGTCAGCCGCTTTAGCGCCGCCAACATCTATTATGGCCACGGTACCGACAACCCCTGGGACGAAGCTGTAGCCCTGGTCCTGGCTACCCTCTACTTGCCCATTGATATCGACAATGACACCCGCCATGCCCGCCTGACCGTGTCTGAGCGCCAGCGCATTGTTGAGCGCATCATGGTGCGCATCCAAGAGCGCAAGCCGGTGCCTTACATTACCAACCAGGCCTGGTTCTGCCACATGCCCTTTTATGTGGACGAGCGGGTGCTTATTCCCCGCTCCCCCATCGGCGAGCTGATTGAGCAGCGCTTCTCACCCTGGCTGGATGGTCGCGATGTCACCCGTATTCTCGACCTTTGCACCGGCTCTGGCTGCATCGGTATCGCTTGCGCCCATTACTTCCCCGAAGCGGAAGTGGACATCACCGATCTGTCCAAAGACGCCCTGGCGGTCGCTGAGCGCAACATCGAAGAACATGGCATGTTGCACCAGGTCACCCCCATTCACTCGGATCTGTTCCGCGCCATTCCCGAGGGTGAAAAGTACGACCTTATCGTTACCAACCCCCCTTATGTTGACGCCGAAGACATGTCGGACTTGCCCGGTGAATACCAGCACGAGCCCGCTGTGGCTCTGGCTGCCGGCACCGATGGCCTCAAATTGGTGAACCGCATCCTCGCCAATGCCGGCAAGCACCTCAAAGAGGGCGGCATTTTGATTTGCGAAGTGGGCAACAGCGAAGTGCACATGAACCACCAGTACCCCGAACTGCCCATCGTCTGGCTGGAGTTCGAGCGCGGTGGCAGTGGCGTATTCCTTATTACCAAGGAAGATCTGGACCAGCACGCTGACCTGTTCAGCCTCTACAAGGATTAACCATGGCCGGCAACACCTTTGGCACCATCTTTACCGTCACCACCTTTGGCGAAAGCCACGGCCTGGCCCTGGGCGCCATTGTTGACGGCTGCCCCCCTGGGCTTGAGCTGACCGAGGCGGATCTCCAGCACGATTTAGACCGCCGCCGCCCCGGCACTTCACGCTACACCACGCCGCGCCAGGAGCCCGATCAAGTCAAAATCCTCTCTGGCACCTTTGAGGGCAAAACCACCGGTACCCCCATTGGTCTGCTGATTGAAAACACCGATCAGCGCTCTCAGGATTACTCCGAAATAGCCCGCCAGTTTCGCCCCGGCCATGCCGACTACGGCTATCACCACAAGTACGGCCTGCGCGATTATCGCGGCGGTGGCCGTTCCAGCGCCCGCGAAACCGCGATGCGGGTAGCGGCCGGTGCCATCGCCAAAAAATGGCTGGCGCAATTTGGCGTGACCATCCGCGGCGCCCTGGTGGCCATGGGCGAGGTGGACTGCCCGGTTACCGATTGGAGCCAGGTGGAGCAAAACCCCTTTTTCTGCGGTAACCCCGACAAACTGGACGATTTGGACGAGTTGCTGCGGGCCATCAAAAAAGAAGGGGATTCGGTTGGCGCCAAAATCATGGTCGAAGCCAGCGGCGTGCCGGTGGGCCTCGGCGAGCCGGTGTTTGACCGTCTCGATGCCGATATCGCCAAGGCAATGATGTGCATCAACGCCGTCAAGGGCGTGGAAATTGGCGACGGCTTTGAAGCGGCCCGCCAGCGCGGCTCCGAGCACCGCGACGAGATAACCCCGGACGAGGGGTTCCTCACCAACCATGCCGGTGGCATTTTGGGCGGTATCAGCACCGGCCAGAGCATCAGCGTCAACATCGCTCTCAAGCCAACCTCCAGCATCAAGGTGCCGGGGCGCAGCATTGATGTAGACGGCAACGCCGTGGAAGTGGTTACCAAAGGCCGCCACGACCCTTGTGTAGGCATTCGCGCTGTTCCCATCGCCGAAGCCATGCTGGCGTTGACCCTGATGGACCACTGGCTGCGCCACCGAGGACAAACCGGACGCATTTAAGCCGTATGCACCAATATTCCGACCTCATCATGCTCTTTAACGATTGCTTCCTGGCCAGCCACAACACGGTGCTGGTCAGAGGCGACGACGAGCCTATTTATCTGCCGGCAGACAGCGACAACCCCCATCACCGGGTGGTGTTTGCACACGGCTACTACGCTTCTGGCCTTCATGAGATCGCCCATTGGTGCCTGGCCGGGGAAAAGCGCCGCCAGCAGGTGGATTATGGCTACTGGTACTGCCCCGACGGCCGCGACGACGCCCAGCAACAGGCCTTTGAAGCCGTTGAAGTCAAGCCTCAGGCCATCGAATGGGGCCTGTGCGCGGCAGCCGGTTTTCGCTTTAACGTCAGCACCGACAACCTAAGCGGTAGCGCCGAGCCGGACCGGGCCGGCTTTCAGCGCAAGGTGCACGGCCAGGTGCTGCGCTACGCAGAAGATGGTTTCCCTCCCCGCGCCGCCCGCTTTATGGCGGCTCTGGCGACGTTCTATGGCCAAAAGCCGCCGGTGGCGGCAGATTTTCCTTTGCCGGAGGCGCTATGAAGCTTGGCCTTATCATCAACCCAGTGGCAGGCGTCGGTGGCAGTGTTGCCCTTAAGGGTAGCGACGGTGTCGTTGAAGAAGCCCTGGCGCGCGGCGCCGTCAAGCAGGCCAATAACCGCACCCGCATCGCCCTGGAGCCCTTAGTGGCGGTAAAAGATAAGCTGTCTTTTATCACCGCCTCCGGGGAGATGGGCGCCGATCTCCTGAGCGAGATGGGCTTTACCTTTGAGGTGGCCTACCAGGCGCCTGAACTCACCTCTGCCGAAGACTCCAAAGCGGCCGCCAAGGCGCTACTGGATAGTCATGTTGAGCTGTTGCTGTTTGCCGGCGGCGACGGCACGGCGCGGGATATCTGCGCGGTAGTGGAAGAAACACTGCCGGTACTGGGGGTACCCGCCGGCTGCAAAATCCATTCTGGCGTTTACGCCGTTACCCCCAAGGCGGCCGGAGAGCTGATTGCCTCCTTGCACCGGGGCGAGCTTTTGAGCCTGGTGGACGCCGATGTGATGGACATCGACGAGAGCCAGTTTCGCCAAGGGGTGGTGCGTGCCAAACGTTTTGGCGAGATGCGCATACCCAGCTCCTTGCGTTACGTGCAGGCGGTCAAGCAGGGCGGCAAGGAATCGGACGAACTGGTGCTGCACGATATCGCCAGCGAGGTTATCAGCCGCATGGAGCCTGGAGCGCGCTTTGTGATGGGCTCGGGCAGCACAGTGGCCTTTATCATGGAAGAACTGGGCCTTCACAACACCCTGCTGGGGGTCGACCTTATCGAGGACGAGCAGCTTTTGGCGAGCGATCTCACCGAAGCGCAGCTCTTTGAGGCCATTACTCCCGGCACCAAGCTGGTGATCACCCTGATTGGTGGCCAGGGCCATCTTTTTGGCCGCGGCAACCAGCAGCTGAGCCCCAGGGTCATTCGCGCCATCGGCCGCGATAACATCCTGGTGGTGGCCACCAAGCGCAAATTACAAGCCCTGGATGGGCGCCCCCTTATCATCGATACCGGCGACGCGGCGCTAGACCGAGAGCTCACCGGTATTTACCCCATCATTACCGGCTATCGGGACAGCGTTATGTACCGGGCCGCCAACCCGACGGACTGATATGGCTTACCAGCAGTTTCTAGACAATATCCAAACCCAGCTTGACGATTTGGTCGTAACCGGCAGCGACGACGATCTGTTCGCCAGTGGCTACCTGCAAGGCCACGTTAGCCTTTCGGCTGGCCAATACGAGCTGGAAGAGGCTGAGCCGCAAGTGGCAGAGCTGAAAGTGCGGGTAAAAGCCAGCCTCAATAAAGCCATCGAAGCGGGCGAGTTGAACCCTCAGGATCAGGCGCTGGTAGTGGGTCTTTGGGAGCGGGTGAGCCAGTAAAGGCGCTACTGCGCTTGCGAATAAAAAGGCCCGGGTTTGACGCAGGTCTGCACTGCACTAACCCGGGCCTTTTTGGTTTTATTGGCTTCCCTCGCTATGCGCCTGCGTTTAGAAAGCAAGGCCCTTCTTAAGCCTGCGAACCCAAAACCGATTGGGCATGATGGCATCCAGCACCGGCTTAGGCAGCGGCAGCGGCTCGGCCAGCATTTGCGACACCAGTACATCGGCGCACAAAAGCCCCGAGGTGACGCCGCGGGCGCCAAGGCCACCCAGTAGCCAGACTCCTTCATATTCGGTAGCCGCCATCTCGCATTCACTCTTGCCCTCAAAACCGGCCGGATCGGGCAGGGCGCCCACTACCGGCAGGTGGTCCCGCAGTACCACCCGGGTGCCGGCATTACCGCCCACCACCTCCTCCGGCAGCCAATCGGCACCTGGGAAGCTTTGCTGCATCTTGGCGAGATTCTCTTGGTGCTCTTCATCCCGCACGGCGATATCCAAATCCTGGCGTACAAAGCTGGCGCCGATACAAAGGGCCCCTGCCTCGGGCGGCGTCATATAGCCGTTGTGGCACAGCACGGTGTTAAGGCTGGCAAGGGAGCCTTCGGCTTTGACCTGGCTGATTTGCCCGCGCACGGCGGTAAGCGGCAGCTTGTCGGCAAGGGCAATATTGCCGGGGCCGGCGGCGAGGATAAGGTTATCAAAAGTGCCCAGCACGGTATCCCCGGCCAAAAGCTGCCAACCCTCGGCGCTTTGGCTAAAGCCGGTGACCTCGACATCAAACTGCACCTTGCTGCCCGCTAGCAGCCAGTCCACCAGCGCCGGCGGCTTCAGCCAGCCCGCCTTTTCAAAGTAAAGGCCAGGGTAGGGCAGGGATACCCCGGCCAGAGTGCTGGCCTCTTCCTCGTTCACATAGCGGCAAAGGGCCGGATAGCCTTCGGCCAAGCGCGGGTAGCGGGCCTTGAGCTTGTCGTCCAGCGCCAGTTGCAGCAGGCCGTCGAGACCTTGGGGAATGCCGCTTTTAATGGCAATGCGGCGGCTGTAGCCAAAGGCGCTGGCAAAAAGCTGGCTGACGGCGTCTTGGTCAATGTTTAACAGCGGGTAGAGCGCCCCTTGGGGGTTACCTGAGGCGCCGACGGCGGCCCGATTGTCTTTACAAAAAAGTGTTGCTTCGATGCCCCGGCGCTTTAGCTGCCAGGCGCAGGCAGCGCCAGCAATACCCGCACCAATAATGGCCACCTTGCCAAGCTTCTTCGCCGGGCGCCTTTGATAAATAGTGGCTGCAGGCTCGGTGCTGGGCGCTGCCAGGCACCCTGCCAGCATCTCCCTTTTGCTGCCAAAGCCCGGCACTTTGTTGGCGGCAAAGCCGGCGGCACTCAGGCCCCGGCGCACAAAACCGGCGGCGGTAAAGGTGGCAAAGGTGCCCCCGGGTTTGGCAAGCTTGGCCATGGCATCAAACAGGCTTTGCTGCCACATCTCGGGGTTTTTAGCCGGGGCAAAGCCGTCTAAAAACCAGGCGTCTACCAGGCCCCCTTGGGGGCGCTGCCAGCTTGGCAGCAGATCTTTGATGTCCCCCAGCCACAAGTCCAGGGTGACCTTGCCAAACAGCAGGCGATGGCAGCCTTCCACGGCGTCGGGGTATTGCTCGATAAGCTGCCCTGAGAGCGCGGCAAGTTCGGGCCAGGCATTAAGGGCAGCGGTTAAATCGCTGCGGCTTAGGGGGAATTTCTCGGTGGAGATAAAGTGCAGCCTGGCCTTGGGGCCGGCGTGTTCATTAAAAGCCTGCCAGGCGGCCAGGAAATTAAGGCCGGTGCCAAAGCCGGTTTCGGCGATAACAAAGGCCCCTTGGTGATCGCTAAAGCGCTGGGGCAGGCCGTTATTGCGCAGGAACACGAAGCGACTTTCTTCAAGGCCCGATGCGTTGGAAAAGTAAACGTCATCAAAGTCTTGGGCTACCGGAGTACCCTGTTCATTGAAATGTATGGCGGCCTGTCGCATTGTTGTCATTCCCAGAGCTTAGGGTGGCGTATTCTACCCTCGGCATGGATGTTGGGCCATGGGGAAAGCCGACCACTTCCCCAGGTTCCTTTGCGTACCATAGGGTTAATGCAATTAATTAAGTGAGGCATGATGAAGCGCGTCGTGATCACCGGTCTGGGCGTTGTGTCCAGCATCGGCAACAACGCAGAGGAAGTGCTGGCGTCCCTGAAAGCCGGTAAGAGCGGTATTACCCATTCCCAGCAGTTTGTTGAGCAGGGGCTGCGGTCCCAGGTTTGGGGTGATGTGAAGCTGGATATCAGCGAGCACATCGACCGTAAAGCCATCCGCTTTATGGGTGAAGCCGCCGGTTATGCCTACATTGCCATGGAGCAAGCCATCGCGGACGCAGGCCTTGCTGAAGAGCAGGTGTCCAATATCCGTACCGGTATCGTTGCCGGCTCCGGTGGCGCCTCCAGCAAGAACCAGAGCCTGGCCATCGACACCCTGCGCGAAAAAGGCGTCAAGCGTGTTGGCCCCTACATGGTGCCGCGCACCATGTCGTCTACCGTCTCTGCCTGCCTGGCTACGCCCTTTAAAATCAAGGGCGTGAACTACTCCATCAGCTCCGCCTGCTCCACCTCTGCCCACTGTATCGGCCACGCCGCCGAGCTTATCCAACTGGGTAAACAGGACGTGGTGTTTGCCGGTGGCGGTGAAGAAGTGGATTGGACCCTGGCCATGATGTTCGACGCCATGGGCGCCCTGTCTACCAAATACAACGACACCCCAGACAAAGCCTCCCGCACCTATGACGCCGACCGTGACGGTTTCGTGATTTCCGGCGGCGGCGGCATGGTGGTGGTGGAAGAGCTGGAACACGCCCTGGCTCGCGGCGCCAAGATTTACGCTGAGATCGTTGGCTATGGCGCCACCTCCGACGGCTACGACATGGTTGCCCCCAGCGGCGAAGGCGCCCTTCGCTGCATGCAGATGGCCATGCAAGGCGTGGACGGCGCTATCGACTACATCAACACCCACGGCACCTCCACCCCGGTGGGTGACGTTAAAGAGCTGGAAGCCATCCGCACCCTCTTTGGTGACAAAGTGCCGGCCATCTCCGCCACCAAGGCTATGACCGGCCACGCCCTGGGCGCCGCCGGTGTGCACGAGGCTATTTACTCGCTGCTGATGATGGAGCACGGCTTTATCGCCCCGTCCGTCAACATCGAGAACCTCGACGAGAAAGCCGACGGCATGCCGGTTATCCGCGCAGCCACCGACGCCAAACTGGATGTGGTAATGTCCAACAGCTTCGGCTTTGGCGGCACCAACGCCTCTTTGGTGATGAAACGCTACCAGGGCTAAGGCTCCCTAACAGGCCGGTTTGGGGTAGACTCACCTCAAACCGGTTTTTTTATGCCTCGATTATGCTCACTATCCTTGCTGACGGCCTGATGCCGTTGGTTGACGAACTCTTCTTAGAATTCGGTACCATCCTGCGTTTTGATGGGCGAATGCCCAGCCCCGAGCAGCTTGCCCAGGCCGATGTGCTGCTGGTGCGCTCTGTCACCCAAGTCGATGCCGCCTTGCTGGCCCAAGCGCCCAAGCTGCGCTTTATTGGCTCCGCCACCATAGGAACCGACCATCTCGATATTAAAACCATTGAAGAAAAAGGCATTTTTTGGACGGCGGCCCCCGGCTGTAACGCCGATGCCGTGGCCGACTACGTGCTGTCGGCGGTGCTGAACTGGCAGACGATGACCGGCCGGGACCTGCCGGCCTTGACCGTCGGTATTGTCGGTGTCGGAAATATTGGCTCTCGGCTGTCTAGACGGCTAAATGCGCTGGGTGTTAAGGTGCTGTGCTGCGACCCGCCAAAGGCTGAGCCAGGCTTTATCTCCCTGGCCCAGATGCTGCCGCAGGTGGACGTGCTGACCCTGCATGTGCCGGGAGGGAGCGCCACCCACAAGATGCTGGGTGCCGATACCCTTGCGGCCATGAAGAACGGGGCGCTGCTCATCAACAGCTGCCGTGGCAGCGTGGTGGATAACGCCGCTCTGGTGAGCTGGCTTGAAGCGGGCCGTGGTGAAGCGGTGCTGGACGTATATGAAACCGAGCCCGATTTTGATACAAGGCTGCTAGGCCTTGCTCGCTGGCTGACCCCGCATATCGCCGGGCACAGCATCGAAGGCAAGCGCCGCGGCACCTGGATGCTCTACGAAGCGCTGTGTCGCCATCAGGGCCTTTCGCCCAGCGGCCACTTTGGCAACTGGCTGCCGGCCCCGGCGGTCACGCATGTGACCGGCACCTTGGCCGAGGTGCGGCGCCTGGGCAACTTGGTGTATGACATCCGCGACGATGACGCCTGGTTTCGACAAGGCCTGTTGGCCGGTAAAACCTTTGACGTGCTGCGCCGCAGCTACCCGAAACGCCGGGAGTGGGGCAGCCTTGACACCACATTTGTAGAAGACGGCGCCAAGGTGTGGGCCTTGGCGTCCCATTGACGAGGTAATGATGACAATCAACGTGGCAATCCTGGGCGCCTCGGGCGCCGTCGGTGACACCCTGCTGGAACTGCTGGAAGAGCGCGATTTCCCGGTCGGCGAACTGTTCCTGCTGGCCTCCAGCCGCTCTGCTGGCCAGACTCGTCAATTCAAGGGCAAGAGCCTTATCATCGAAGATGTTGAGAACTTCGACTGGTCCCAGGTGGAGCTGGCGTTTTTCTCTGCTGGCGGCAGCGTGTCAAAACGCTGGGCGCCCATTGCCGCCGATGCCGGTGTGCTGGTGGTGGATAACACCTCCGAGTTCCGCTATCAGCCGGAGATCCCGCTGGTGGTGCCGGAAGTGAACCCCGAAGCCATTGCCGACTATCGCAACCGCAACATCATTGCCAACCCCAATTGCTCCACCATCCAGATGCTGGTGGCGTTAAAGCCTATTCACGACCGCTATCAGATCACCCGCATTAACGTCTCCACTTACCAGGCCACCTCCGGCGCAGGCCACAGCGCCATGGAAGAGCTGGCCAAGCAGACCGCTGATGTGCTGAGCGGCCGCCCGGTTGAGCCCAGCAAGTTTCCCAAGCAAATCGCCTTTAACTGCCTGCCGCAAATCGATGTCTTCCAAGACAACGGTTTCACCAAGGAAGAGATGAAGATGCACTGGGAGACCCAAAAAATTCTGGGTGACGACAACGTCGCGGTAAACGCCACCTGCGTGCGGGTACCAGCGTTTTACGGCCATGCCGAAGCGATACACCTGGAAACTGCTCAGCCGGTGGATGTTGACGAAGTTAAAGAGTTGCTGGTGCAGGCACCTGGGGTCGAATTGGTGCCGGATGCCGATTATCCCACCCAGGTCACCCATGCTGCCGGCCAGGACACGGTGTTTGTCAGCCGGGTGCGAGCCGACTTCACTCACCCTAATGGTTTGAACCTGTGGGTGGTGGCCGATAACGTCCGCAAAGGGGCGGCCACCAACAGTGTGCAGATAGCCGAATACTGGCTGGCTAACTACCGATAGGCAAAACCGCCCCCAGGGGCGGTTTTTTGTTATTGGCGGACTGTTACAGCCTTGTTTATGATAGCTTCGTTCTGACAATTACAATGAAGGGCTCAGAAGGAGTCCCGGGGATCGGCATGAAACTATCAAGGACTGCTGCCTTGGTCTTGGCTGCTGGACTTAGCACCCAAGCGCTTGCACTGGAATTGGGGGAGCTGAAGGTTAGCTCCGCCTTGAATCAACCATTTTCCGCCAGGCTCGAACTGGTTGGCCCGGAAGCGGTAGACCCGGCCAACGTCAGTATCGGCTTGTCAGCCCGCCAGGCTTTTGAGCCCAAAGGCCAGCGGGTACAACTGCGGGTGACCAACGTGGTCTCCGAAAAGGGCCGGCGCTATCTGGTGCTGAGCTCCAATGACGCCATCTCGGCGCCTTTTGTGTCGTTGCAGGTCCAAGTGGGCGGCTTGCCGCAAGGCAGTGTCAGTAATGATTACGATCTGCTGCTGGACGACAAACCTGGCAATAACATGCCGGTATTGCCGCAAGACGACACGGCGATCGCCAGCAGCCCGCAAGGCGCGGTGCAAAGCACGCCGTCCGTTACCGTCAATGCCCCGGCCACGGCCAGCCAACTGACTGGCAGTAACGCCCCAGCCAGCACCACCAAGGGCGCTGGCGGCAAGATTTACGGGCCTATTTCACCCACCGATACCCTGTGGAGCATCGCCAACCGGCTGCGCCCCGGCACCAGTGTGTCGGTTTATCAGGTGATGATCGCCATCCAGCGTAAAAACCCCGAAGCCTTCTTGGATGGTGACATCAACCGTCTGGTCAAAGGCTCCATCCTGCGGGTGCCGACCCTTAGAGAAGTCGAGGCGGTCGACGCCGGCGAGGCCCGTAGCCGCTTTGTCAAAGGCACCCACGACGAGCCAGCGCCAGCCACCACCACGGCCAAAGCGCCGGTAGCCAAGGCGCCTGTCAAAACCGCCGCTGCTGCCGACACGGCGCCAGCTGTGGTCAAGGCGGCCAGCAAAGGGCCCAAGGTGGACGAGTCTTTGGTGCAAACCAAGCTCAACGAGCAGGCCCAGCGCCATGCCGACGAAATGGAGCAGCTGCGTAAAGAGCTTTCTTCCAGCACCGACAACCTTGAGCAGGTCCTGGCTGAAAACCAGCAACTCAAGACCCGCGTCAACCAAATGATGGAAGAGCTCAAGAGTTTGCAACAACAGCTGGCCGACGAGGCCAAGTTGCAAGACGAGCTGCGCCAGGTTATTGCCAAACAAAACAGCCAGCTCAACCAGCCCAAGCCGGTTGAAAAGAGCGCCCTTGAGCAGCTGCTGGGCTCGCCTCTTGGCCTGGGTCTTATCGGCGCCGTTATCGCGCTGCTGGTTGCGGTGCTGATCCTAGTGCTGCGCCGCCGTGGCAAGGTAGAGCCTGCGGTTGCCAGTGAAGAGCGTCATTTCTCTGAGCGCCAGCGGCCCCAGCCTGAGCCTGAAGAGGCGGAAATTGCCGCCGCTGCAGCCCTTGCCGGTGCGGCTGTGGGCGCCGCTTCGGCGCAAGACAACGAAATTGAAGACGACCCGCTGGCCGATGCTTCTCTCGATGACATGCTCCAGTCTCTGCCGGAAGATGAGCCCGCCTTTGACGACGGCGCCACCCTGGCAAGTGGCGATGCCTTCGAAGAAGAAGACGACTTTGCCATCCGCCTGGATGAAGAGGGCGACCTGGACGACTGGCTGGCCAAAGAAGAAGAGGCCACCCAGCAGCACCTGGATGAAGCCGAGGCAATGCTGGTAGATGAAGCCGGCGATGACGACCTCGACAGCGCCCTTGCCGAAGCCGAATCCCTGTTAAGCGGAGACGACCTCACCCTGGGCGGCGATAAAACGCCGGCAATGGCTGAGGAGCTGGATGAGCAAAACGACAGCGACGTTGAAAGCGCCCTTGACGAGGCCGAAGCGCTGCTGGCCGACGATGACGCCATGGATGACGTGGAAGCATTGGCCTTTGACGATGCCGAGCAAGCGTCTGATTTTGACGCTGAGCCAGAGCAAGAAGCCGCGCCTGCTAACAGCCTCGATGATCAGTTGACCTCGGATGCCGTTGATGCTCCCCTGATTGCCGAAGCCGAAGCCGAAGCCGAAGCCGAAGCCGAAGCCGAAGCCGAAGCCGAAGCCGAAGCCGAAGCCGAAGCCGAAGCCGAAGCCGAGCCCACCGCCACTGCCGCGGATAACGAGCCGGAATTTGAGACCGAAGACGACGAGCTTATCGGTAGTCTCGAAGACGAGCCGCACGCGCCGGAAGAAGAAGCCCTGCACTTTGGCGACCTTGAGCTGGGCGATGACGATGTCAGCCTGAGCGAAGATGGCCTCAGCGCCGCCGATGCCGACGCCAACACCGCAGAGCTGGAAGGGGATTTCGATTTCTCCGATTTCGAGGCCGATGATGAAGGCGACAGCGACTTGCTGCTGGCTGAGTCTGCCGTCGGTGAAGACGATGTGTTGCCGGGCGAGCTGCCGCTGGCCGAAGGTGCCGATGAGGATAGCCTCGTCCTCGATGAAGCCGAACTTGACGGCAAAGACGTCACCTTGAGTGACGCGGCCCTGCTGGCCGGCGAAGAAGCCGCGCTGGAAGGCCTGGATGACGACGACTTCGACTTCTCAAACATGGATATTGCCGACGAGGACGAATTGGTTCTTGGTGACGATACCCTGGAAGACGAGGAACTGAGCTTTGCAGGGTTGGACGACGTGTCAGACGAGCTTCCTTCCCTTGAAGCCGATGACAAATGGTCTGCCGAGAACTCCCTGAGCTGGGAAGCGCCCAAGGTGGATGCCCCCCAAACCAAACCGGCCGAAAGCGCCTTCCAAGGCAATGGCCTGGAATGGCAAGGCAGTGACGCCAAAGCCGGCGGCAAGGACGAGTTCATCGACATCGACGAGCTGATGAAAGACAGCGAAGGGGACTTGTCCGAAGACGACCCTTACAACGAGTGGTCTTTGGATCTCGACATGCAGGGCTATGAAGGCCTGGTGGGGAAAGGCGACGACGCCGAAGACGGCCTGATGGCCTCCAAGCTCGACCTGGCCCGCGCCTACATGGAGATTGACGACCAGGCCTCGGCCCGGGAACTGCTGGACGAAGTGCAGTCCAAAGGCTCCGAGGACGAGAAAGCCGAAGCCGTTAAACTGCTGGGGCGCCTTAGCTGAGTGCAGCTGACCTAGAAAAAGCGGTGGCCGATGCCACCGCTTTTTGTTTATGGCTATAATGCCCGGCCTGATTTAAGCACGAGAACAACTATGCGCATCGCCCTTGGCATCGAGTATGACGGTAGCCGTTACTACGGTTGGCAACGCCAGCAGGAAGTAGACAGCGTGCAAGCACAGCTGGAAGCGGCCATCAGTAAGGTTGCCAATGAGCCGGTAGAGATCTTCTGCGCCGGCCGTACCGATGCCGGTGTCCATGGCACCGGGCAGGTGGTGCATTTTGATACCAACGCCGTGCGAGGCGAGGGCGCCTGGACCCTGGGGCTCAACTCCAACCTGCCGGACGATATCGCCGTGCGCTGGGCGATGCCGGTCAGGGACGATTTTCATGCCCGCTTCTCGGCCACCGCCCGGCGTTATCGCTATATCATCGTCAACCAGCCTTATCGTCCAGGCCTGTTGCGCCACGGGGTGACCCATTACCACCGGCCGCTGGATGAAAAGGCCATGCACCGCGCCGCCCAGGCGCTGCTGGGAGAGCAGGATTTCACCAGCTTTCGCGCCATTCAGTGCCAGTCCAACACCCCTTTTCGTAACGTGATGAAGGTTTCGGTGGGCCGCTTTAATCATTACGTGGTGGTGGATATCCAGGCCAACGCCTTCTTGCACCATATGGTGCGCAATATCGTCGGCACTTTGCTGAAAGTGGGTGACGGCGAATTGCCTGAGTCGGCCATTGCCGAACTGCTGGCGCTCAAAGACCGCAACCTGGCACCGGCCACGGCGCCGTCCAACGGCTTGTATCTAGTGGAAGTGAGCTACCCGGCGCAATTTGGCCTGCCAGCGGCTCAGCCGGGTCCGCTGTTCCTGCCCGACCCCCTCAGCTGACCAGTTTTTGCTAAAACCTGCGGCTTATCTATGATTTAATGCCGTGAGTTATAAGGTTTCCGTGGCTCTTACAGGTGTCTTATGAGCTGGATTGAAAAGATCCTCAATAAAACCAAAAATGTTTCCCAAGATCGCAAAAACATCCCGGAAGGGGTGTGGACCAAATGCGATTCGTGCGACCAAATTCTCTACCGCGCCGAGCTCGAGCGTAACCTCGAAGTGTGCCCCAAATGCGACCATCACATGCGCATCAAGGCCCGCGCTCGCCTGGACAGCTTCCTCGACCAAGATGGCCGTGAAGAGCTGGCAGGTGATCTTGAGCCGCAGGACGTATTGAAGTTTCGCGACTCCAAAAAGTACAAAGACCGCATCGTCGAAGCCCAGAAAAAAACCGGCGAGAAAGACGCTCTTATCGTCATGAAAGGGCAGCTCAAAGGCCTGCCGGTGGTTGCGGCGAGCTTTGAATTCGACTTTATGGGCGGCTCTATGGGTTCTGTGGTGGGTGCACGTTTCGTGCGCGCCGTGGAAACCTGTATCAAGGAAAACCGTGCCATGGTGTGCTTCTCGGCTTCCGGTGGCGCCCGTATGCAAGAAGCACTGATGTCGCTGATGCAAATGGCCAAAACCTCCGCTGCCCTGGCGCGCCTGACCGACAAAGGCTTGCCCTTTATCTCGGTGCTGACCGATCCCACCATGGGCGGCGTGTCGGCGTCTTTTGCCATGCTGGGTGATATCCACGTGGCCGAGCCCAAAGCCCTTATCGGTTTTGCCGGCCCCCGGGTTATTAAACAGACGGTGCGTGAAGACTTGCCTGAAGGCTTCCAACGTTCTGAATTCCTGGTGGAAAAGGGCGCTATCGACATGATCGTCGACCGCCGTCAGATGCGTGATACAATCGCCCGTCTGCTGGCCAAGTTGATGGGGCAGCCCAGCACCGAGTCGGCTGCCTGAGGGCATTGAAAGAATGACCATCTTTTCTGGCCAGTCCCTTGCGGACTGGCTTTTTCATTTAGAGAACCTGCACCAAAGCGCCATCGATATGGGGCTGGAACGGGTACGCAGCGTCGCCGACGACGCAAAACTGCTGCCTCTGCCGGCCAAAACCTTGCTGGTGGGCGGCACCAACGGCAAAGGCACCACCTGTGCCATGCTCGAATCCATGTTGATGGCGGCAGGTTACTCGGTGGCGGTGTACAGCTCGCCGCACCTTATCGATTACCGCGAAAGGCTGAGGGTCAATGGCAAAATGCTCAGCGAAGCCGAGCATTGCCAGGCCTTTGCCGCCATTGAGCAGGCGCGCGGCCAAACCAGCCTGACCTACTTCGAGTTCTCCACCCTGGCCGCCCTGTGGCTATGCCACCAGCACTCCCTTGATGTGGTGATTTTGGAAGTGGGCCTTGGTGGGCGCCTGGACGCGACCAATATCGTCGATGCTGACGTGGCAGTGGTAACCAGCATTGACCTGGACCACCAGGCCTTTTTGGGCAACACCCGCGAGTCGGTGGCCCGTGAAAAGGTAGGTATTGCCCGCCACGGCAAGCCGCTGGTGTGCGGCGAGCCGCAACCAACCGCGGTCTTTTTGGAAGAAGTGCTGCGTATCGGCGCTCGCCTAAAATGGGTGGGTCGCGATTTTCATTATGAGGACCAAGGCCTTAGCTGGACCTTTAACGGCCAGGACTATGCCAGGCCCTCGCTGCCGCTACCCAATGCGGCAACGGCGCTGCAAACCCTTTCGCTGCTGGGCCTTGAGGTATCGGTTGATGCTATCAACCAAGGGCTGTCCCAGGCCCGGTTGCCAGGGCGAATGCAGGTGCTGGGCCGCTCGCCGCTGGTGCTGGCCGATGTGGCCCACAATCCTCACGCCGCTCGTTATCTCAACGCCGAGCTTGAGCGCCGCTACCCCGGTAAGGTTATTCATGGGGTGTGCGCCATGCTCTCGGATAAAGACATTGCCGGCACCCTGGCCGAAATGAGTGCGATAAGCTGCTGGTATCCGGCCGAGTTGCCCGGAGTTGGCCGCGCCGCCCCTGCGGCAACCCTTGGCAAGCTGCTGGGTAAGGACAAGACCTTTGCCGATGTAAAAACGGCCCTGCAAGCTGCCATTAAGGTGGCCGGGCCCGACAGCGTGGTCATTGTGTTTGGTTCCTTTTACACTGTGGCTCAGGTTTTGCCCGTGGGGGAGTGAAGTGGCAAGTTCGATTACCAACCGCATTGTTGGCACCGTGGTGCTTTTGGCTCTGGCCGCTCTTATCGTGCCGGAGCTGTTAAAAGAGCCCCAAACGCCGACGCCTGAAAAGTTCGAGGTGATACCGCTGCGCCCGGAGCTGGGCGAGGCGCCAAAGCCTGCCACTTATCCGGCCGATGCACTGGCAACCACCCAAGAGGTGCCCAAGGCCGCGCCGTTGCCTGACGATAACCCCAAAGCCGCTGAGCCGGCCGAAACCGACAAACCTCAAACCGCAGCTGCCAAGAAAGCGATTGAACCAAACGTACCAAAAACAGCAACGGCGGCGCCAGCGCCGGCTCAGCCCAAGGTGCAAGGGGTTGCTTATGTGGTGCAACTGGGGGCTTTTGGTAATCACCAATCGGCCCTGGACCTCGTTGAAAAGCTCAGAAACAGTGGCTTTAAGGCGTTTTTGGTCCAGGAGAACGGTTTGTCCAAAGTGCTGGTGGGGCCGGAAGCCGACCGCAGCCGTCTGGAAGGGCAGCTGGCCAAGCTCAATGCCGCCAGTGGCCTTAAGGGGCGCATATTCCAATATGACCCGCTTCAGTAAATTGACCACAGGCCCTTGGTCTGGGTTAGAATACGCCGCCTTTCAAATCTAAACGTTTGCGTGACTGGATGAATTGGGTCGACATCGCGATTTTGGTCATCATTGGCCTTTCTGTATTGATAAGCCTGGTTAGGGGCTTTGTGCGGGAGGCCATGTCGCTGGTGGTATGGGTAGCGGCATTTTTCGTCGCCAGCGCTTTTTACAGCAAACTGGCCGTGCTTTTCACCAGCCTGGACGACCCCCTTATTCGAAACGCAGTAGCTATCGTGCTGCTGTTTGTGGTGACCCTGCTCTTGGGGAGCCTCTTGACCTACATTATTGGACAACTGGTAGATAAAACCGGCCTGACAGGTTTTGATCGGCTGCTGGGCATGATCTTCGGAGCCTTGCGCGGAGTGCTGGTTGTCGCCGCCTTACTGTTTGCCGTAGACAGCTTCACCACGTTATCCGACTCCACCTGGTGGAAGTCATCCAAACTCATTCCCGAGTTTGGGGTGGTGGTGCAGTGGTTTTTTGAGTACCTGCAAGCAAGCTCCAGCTTTTTGCCCAAAGGCTAACGCCTTAACCGAGAGGAACGAAACATGTGTGGTATCGTCGGTATCGTTGGTAAGTCCCCGGTCAACCAATCCATCTACGATGGCCTGACCGTACTCCAACACCGCGGACAGGATGCTGCTGGTATTGTGACCATTTCAAACAATACCTTCCGTCTGCGCAAAGCCAACGGACTGGTTAAGGATGTCTTTGAGCGCCGCCATATGGAGCGTTTGTCCGGCAATATTGGCCTTGGACATGTGCGCTATCCCACTGCTGGCTCGTCTTCCAGTGCTGAAGCCCAGCCTTTTTATGTCAACTCTCCCTTTGGTATTGCTGCTGCCCACAACGGCAACCTGACCAACGCCAAAGAGTTGCAGGAAAGCCTCTTTAAGGAAGCGCGCCGCCATATCAACACCACCTCCGACTCCGAGGTGCTGCTGAACGTATTCGCCCACGCCCTGACTTCCTGTACCGCCATTTCCTTGCAGCCTGAAGACATCTTTAAGGCCGTTAGCGAAACCCACCGCCGCTGCCGCGGCGCCTATGCGGTGATGTCCCTTATCATCGGCCACGGCCTAGTGGCCTTTCGCGACCCTTACGGTATTCGTCCGCTGGTACTGGGCCGCCGTGAAGGTGCCGATGGGGTTGAGTACATGGTGGCGTCAGAGTCCGTGGCGCTGGACGTCGTAGGTTTTGAATTCATGCGTGACGTGGCTCCCGGTGAAGCGGTGTACATCACCGAAGACGGCGAGCTCTTTACCCAGCAATGCGCCGACAACCCGGTTCACTGCCCCTGTATCTTTGAATACGTGTACTTTGCCCGCCCTGACTCTACCATCGACGGCATTTCCGTGTACGCCGCGCGGGTGCACATGGGCCGCAAACTGGGCGAGAAAATCAAGAAAGACTGGAGCGATTTGGATATCGACGTGGTGATCCCCATCCCGGAGACTTCCTGTGACATCGCCCTGGAGATAGCCAGCATTTTGAACCTGCCGTACCGCCAGGGCTTTGTGAAGAACCGCTATATCGGCCGTACCTTCATCATGCCCGGCCAGACTATTCGCCGTAAGTCGGTGCGCCGTAAGCTCAACGCCATCAACGCCGAATTTAAAGGCAAAAACGTGCTGCTGGTGGACGACTCCATCGTGCGTGGCACCACCTCCGAGCAGATCATCCAGATGGCTCGCGATGCCGGTGCCAATAAGGTGTACTTTGCCTCGGCGGCGCCTGAGATCCGCTTTCCCAACGTGTACGGTATCGACATGCCGTCGGCCAATGAGCTCATCGCCCATGGCCGCGAAGTAGATAACATTTGCGACCAAATCGGTGCCGATGGCCTTATCTTCCAGTCCATTCCCGACTTGATTGATGCGGTGCGCCAGGAAAACCCGGCCGTGCAGCAGTTCGAGACCTCGGTGTTTGACGGTGCCTACATTACCGGTGATGTCGACCAGGCCTATCTGGACGCGCTGGACAAAGCACGCTCAGAGAAAGCCAAAATCAAGCAGGCCAATGTCGAGGACCCCAACCTCGAGCTTCATAACGAAGATGCCTAAGAAAAAGCGGCCTGCGGGCCGCTTTTTTTATCCGTATATCGATGCAAATCCCAGCCCCCAAATGAGCCCCATAACCCCAAGTAAGGTCACCAGTAATACCAGCCCCAACGTTACCAGGGCATTGGCGAAGATAACCCCTCGCTCGTGCGGAATACGCATCATGATGGGCACGCCCAGATACATCAGGTAAATGGCGTACACCGCGCCAGCCAAACCCGCCAAGATAACAAACCAGGGCGCAGGGTAGAGCAGTGCCAGCCCCACCATGAACAGCGGGGTGACGGTAAAAACGACCAGTTCCAGGGTTTGCAGGAATGACGCTTGGGCGTGTAGGTTGCTCGCCATCCATTTGGCCAGCCAGGCTTGCAGCAACACCGTGCCGATGAGTAGCAAATAGATGCTGCTGGTCATCAAAAGGGCATGGCTTTTCAATAGCCGAACTTGTCCCCCATCCCAACGCTGCCAGCCGATTTCACTGACCGAGTAAAAGGCACTGCTGGCGGGGATCAACGCCATCAATAGCAGGTGTAACAGGCTGCGGACAGGGCCAGTTTGTTGCTGGTCCAGTTGATGCCACTGGTCCTTGGGATGGGCGTAAAACCCCCAAATATAACGGAAGAACATGCAGTCTGGGCCCTTTGGGTAAGCTGGCCGGAGGAGTTGCCCTGTTGGCGCAAATTGGCCGACATGACGTTAGACTTGATTGTAACAAAAATGTTTATTTTTGGTGATATTAATGCGTCTTTGGGTTCTTGTTTTTATGGTGCTCGCCGGATGCCAGAGCACAATGCAAGAGCGGCCCAGGGAAGTGCCACACGTGCTTTGGCAGGATGATGCCTTTGGTGTCAGGCCTGAGCTTGTTTCTCCTCAGATGCTGTTTGACGTGCCCCCGGCATTAGCGGCCTTGCTTGACAAAAACCGGCAAGATATTGACAGGGCAAAGCGGCTACAAGCCTTGCTTGCACTACTTTTCCACGATCTCGATACACCTATTCGCTACCACGCCGACATGAACCTTACGCCCTCCGAAACTCTGCAACAGCGCCTGGGTAACTGTTTGTCGTTGGCAATTTTTACGGCCGTGGCGGCGCGCTACTGGCAATTGCCAGCCCAAGTGCAAAGTGTGGCCATTGCGCCCAGATGGATGCGAAATGGCGACCTAGTGACCCTGTCAAAACACGTTAATGTCAGGGTGAAAACCCAGGACTTGGGGGATAACAACGTCATTGGCGAGAACGGTTACCGGGTGGTGGATTTCCAGCAGGGTTATGAGCGGTATCGCTTTCGCGCGCAACCGATAAGTGACCGTCAAGCAGCTGCTCTTTTTTATCATAATCAATCGGTTAATTGGCTTGTCGAGGGGCATTATTCCGAGGCTTACTGGGCTGCCAAAACCTCACTGATGACCCACCCTGAAAGCGAGACGTTCAATCTTCTGGGGGTGATCTATCGCCGCGCTGGCCTGCCCAAGGCGGCAGAAGCGGTATACCAGTACGTACTTGCCTTCGATGAAACCGACGCATCAGTGTGGCAAAACCTTTCAGTGTTGCTTAATGCCCAAGGGCGCCCACTGGAAGCGGCCAATGCCAAGGTGAAAGCAGCGCGGCTGATGCCAGACAACCCCTTTGATTTTATCGACCAAGCCGAATTGCTGCTGGCCGATGGCCATGTGGCCAAAGCCAAAACCCTGTATGAAAAAGCCTTGGAAATCGACGACATCAACGAAGAAGCACTGTGGGGTATGGCCAAGTGTTACTACTTGTCGGGGCAAGCTCAGTTGGCCCTGAGGTTTGTTGACAAAGCACTGCTGTTGGCCAGCACTCCTCAAGTCCACGAGCGTATTTTGCAGTGGAAGGCGGCGCATCTTTAAACCTTTAACTCTAGATTAAGGAGCGGTAACTGCCACTTTGGTTGTTAAATCTGCTATCCAAATCAAAACAATAAAAAAACATTTGTCGGTTGATACCTCTTTTTCGTCACTCGCTAACTAGCTTTGCCAGAGAGCTAATAGGTCGAGTCTCGATGGAGTGAGTATTATGGTCAACGTCCGCGCAGTACCCGCAGCAACCCTCCTTGTTTTAGCTTCCCTCTCCACAGCCAGTTACGGTGAATCTCTTCATGTCAGTGTCCTGCCCACCTTTATCGGCGCCGATACTGACCGCGGCACCGACAACAGTGGTTTCGGGGTCAGAGCGATATACGGTTGGTCCAGTGACGAGCACTGGGTGTGGGAGGCACAGGCCTTCTACAACGTGCTGGAAACAGACCAAGACGACTTCACCGATTTCTACCAATCCGGCCTTGGCCTGGATCTCCGCTACAACTTCAGCTCCGACTACGGCGCCACCCCCTACGTGCTGGCTGGTCTTGGGCTGACACGCAATGACGTAGTGCCCGACAGCAACGATAAAACCGCAGTCTTTGGCAACGCCGGGGTTGGCCTGGTGTTCAAGGAATTTGGCGACACCCGAATCAAGGTCAGGACCGAGTTCCGCTTCTTGTACGACACCTTCCAAGACAACTACCTCGACTGGCAACTGGGCCTCGGCTTCGAGTTCCCGCTGCGCTAAGGAGAGCTACCATGCAATATACCCAAAGGGAGCCGTTGCTCCTCAAAAGCCTTATTTTTGCCCTGTGCTTAGCACTCTTGAGCGCCTGCAGTGCCGGCGGTGGTGGTAGTGACGGCGCAGACGGCGGTGGTAATCCCGCGCCAACCCTGGACACCGACGGTGACGGCGTACCCGACAACCTCGATAACTGCACCAATGTAGCCAACCCTGATCAGCAGGACACCGATGGCGATGGCCTGGGGGATGCCTGCGACAGTAGCTCGCCTTCTCCGGGTATTGACGCCGACGGTGACGGCGTACCGGATAACCTGGATAACTGCACCAATGTCGCCAACCCGGACCAACTGGACAGCGATGGCGATGGCCTGGGGGATGTCTGTGACAACGACCTTGATGGCGACGACATTGCCAACAGTGTCGACAACTGCCCGGCGGTGGCTAACCCGGACCAGCTTGATACTGATGGCGACGGCATTGGCGATGCCTGTGATTCTGGCACCGATACTGACGCCGACGGTGTGGCCGATGCTGCCGACAACTGCCCGGCGGTAGCCAACCCGGATCAGCTAGACACCGATGGCGATGGCCAAGGTAACGCCTGTGATACCGACGATGACGGCGATAACGTTGCAGACACCAGCGACAACTGCCCACTTGCCGCCAACCCGGATCAACTGGATACCGACGGCGATGGCCTGGGCGATGCCTGCGATACCGACGACGACGGCGACGGCATCACCGATGATGTCGACAACTGCGCCATGGTGGCCAACCCCACCCAGGCAGATAGCGATGGCGACGGTATCGGCGATGCCTGCGACAACGACTCTGACTCCGACGGTGACGGTGTAGGTGACGCCGTTGACAACTGCCCTTCAACCGGTAACGCCAACCAACTGGATACCGACGGTGATGGGGTAGGTGACGCCTGTGACGCCGACGATGACGGTGATGGCATCGACGATGGCGCTGACAACTGCCCTCTGGCTGCTAATGCGTCCCAACTGGACACCGATGGTGATGGTATTGGCGACGTCTGTGACCCTGATGACGACGGTGATGGGGTGTTGGACGGCACCGACAACTGCCCGCTGGCAGCCAATGCCGATCAGTTAGACAGTGACAGCGATGGCATTGGTGATGCTTGTGATGACAACACCGATACCGATGGCGATGGTGTGGATGACGGCGCCGATAACTGCCCGGCCATTGCCAACAGCGACCAAGCCGACCTTGACGGCGATGGTGTCGGTGATGCTTGTGACACCGACTTGGACGGCGACGGTATCGCCAATGGCTCGGATAACTGCCCCATCAACAGTAACGCCGGGCAGGTAGACACCGACGGTGACGGCAGCGGTGATGTCTGTGACGCTGACGACGACAACGACACCGTGCTCGATGCCAGCGACAACTGCCCCCTGGTGGCCAATACCAACCAGTTGGACACCGATGGCGACGGTGTCGGCGATGCCTGCGACAGCGACGACGACAACGACGGTGTGGCGGATGCCACCGACAACTGCCCATTGGTTGCCAACGCCGCCCAGACCGACACCGACGGTGACGGCGCCGGCAATGCCTGCGACAGCGACGACGACGGCGATGGCGTCGATGACAGCGCGGATAACTGCCCGCTGATTGCCAATGCCGCCCAAACCGACACCGACGGTGACGGCATAGGCGATGCCTGTGACAGCAACATCGACAGCGACGGTGACGGCCTGTCTGATGCCAGTGATAACTGCCCGGCGGTGGCCAACGCCAACCAGGCGGACCTCGATAGCGACGGCGTAGGGGATGCCTGCGATACCGACTTAGATGGTGACGGCGTTGCCAACGCCACTGACAACTGCCCGCTGATAGCCAACGCGTCGCAGCTCAACAGCGACGGTGACGCCTTGGGCGATGCCTGCGACGAAGATGACGACGGCGACGGCGTTCAGGACGATGCCGACAACTGCCCGCTTATCGCCAACGCCAGCCAATTGGATAGCGACGGCGATGGCGTAGGTGATGCCTGTGACAGCGATGACGATGGCGACGGAGTGCTGGATGCGACCGACAACTGCCCGATGACCATCAACCCCAGCCAGCTCGATAGCGACGGTGACGGCATCGGCAACGCCTGTGACAACGACGACGACAACGACGGCATTATCGACGGGGCCGATAACTGCCCACTTGTCGCCAATGCCAGCCAACTGGACACCGACGGTGATGGCCTGGGTGACGCCTGTGACAGCGACGACGACGGTGACGGTATCAGTGACGGCAGCGATAACTGCCCGCTGGTGGCCAACCCCGGTCAGGCTGATACCGACGGTGACAACATCGGGAACGCCTGCGACACCGACGACGATGGCGACGGCGTGCTGGACGCGACCGATAATTGCCCATTAGTCAGCAATCCCGGTCAGGCCGATGGCGACTCAGATGGCCTTGGTGATGCCTGCGACAGCGATACCGATACCGACGGTGACGGTATTGATGACTTGTCCGACAACTGCCCTGCCGACTCTAACCCGGCACAGCTCGATAACGACGGCGACGGCACTGGCGATGTTTGCGACAGCGACGATGATAATGACGGTATCAGTGACGGCAGCGACAACTGCCCGCTGGTAGCCAACGCCAGTCAGCTCGACACCGACGGCGATGGCCTGGGTGATGCCTGCGACCCCTTAACCGACTCCGATAATGACGGCATCGCCGACAACGTAGACAACTGCCCGGCGGTAGCCAACAGCGGACAATCGGATCTCGACAGTGACGGCCTGGGAGACGCCTGCGACGGCGACGACGACGGTGACGGTATTGTCGACATCGCCGATAACTGCCCGCTAACGGCCAACCCCGCCCAGCTCGACACCGATGGCGACGGCGCCGGGGATCTGTGTGATACCGACGACGATGGCGATGGCCTCCTTGATGGCAGCGACAACTGCCCGCTGGTTGCCAATCCCAGCCAGCTCGACACCGACAGCGATGGCCTGGGAGATGCCTGCGACACCGACGATGACGGCGACGGCGTGATGGATACCAGCGATAACTGCCCGCTGATAGCCAACCCTGCCCAAGTCGATACCGACGGCGACGGCGTGGGCAACGCCTGTAGTAACGATGATGATGGCGATGGCGTCGACGACAGCTCGGATAATTGCCCGCTGGTCGCCAATGCGTCGCAATTGGACACCGACGGTGACGGCATAGGTGATGCCTGTGACGCCAATACCGATTCGGACGGCGACGGCATCGACGATGGCTCGGACAACTGCCCACTGGTGGCTAATGCCGACCAGGCCGACCTCGATAGTGACGGCATCGGCGATGCTTGTGATACCGACGCTGATGGAGATGGCATTGATGACAGCACCGACAATTGCCCGCTCATTGCCAATGCTGACCAGACCGATACCGATGGTGATGGCAGTGGTGATGCTTGCGACAGTGACGATGACGGTGACGGCGTTGCTGACGCCACTGACAACTGCCCGCTGATCTTTAACGGCAACCAACTGGACACCGACGGCGACGGCCTAGGCGATGTGTGCGACAGCGACGATGACGGCGACGGCTTTGCCGACAATGTCGATAATTGCCCGCTCTTGGCCAACGTTGACCAGTCTGACACTGACGGCGATGGCATAGGTGACGCCTGTGACAGCGACGACGACGGTGATGGCGTTGCTGATATCAGCGATAACTGCCCGCTGGTTGCCAACATCAACCAAACCGACACCGACGGTGATGGCCTGGGGGATGCCTGCGACAGCGACGATGACAACGATGGCGTGGCCGATGGCGTGGATAACTGCCCGTTCGTCGCTAACCCCTCCCAAGCTGACACCGATGGTGATGGCCTGGGAGATGCCTGCGACTCGTTAAATGACAGCGACGGTGACGGTATCGACGATGCTACCGACAACTGCCCGGCCATTGTTAACGCTGACCAGGCTGATTTGGACGGTGACGGTATCGGTGATGCTTGCGACACCGACGACGACGGTGATGGCGTCGCTGATGTCTCGGACAACTGCCCGACGGTAGCCAACGCTGACCAGGCCGATGTGGATCTGGACGGCATCGGGGATGCCTGTGACGCGGTAGCCGATATCGAGTGCGGTACAGGCAAGCTGTTTGAGCCCATGGTGGGCACCGGCGTCGTCGGCAGCGGTGGTGTCAGGCTTGGCGCACTGGGGGTTTGCGTTGGGTGCGGTGTTACCAGCCTTGCCAACTTTACTGACACCAATATCGACAATGCTGCCCGCATGAACACCCTGGTAGGGGTCTCGGCCTCGGTTTATGCCAGCGCCGAAGACACCGTCAACACCTACACCGGTGCCAAGCGGGTCGGGGTGATGTTGAGCTCGCCCAACGGCCTGCTTAGCCTGTCGCTGCTCACCAACCTGAGTGTGACAACCTACCTTAACGGTGTGGCCCAGGAAACCAGCGACAGCGGCGGCTTGCTGGGCTTGCAACTGCTGGGGCTCCTTAACGACAGCTCCCGCCAGTTGGTTGTGATCAACACCACCCAGAATTTCGATGAGGTCGAAATCGAGCAGGCCGCTGTAGTCGGAGCCTTGTCGGCCCTGGATCTCTACGCCGTCTGTGTGGCACCTCCTGCCCAGTAACAAGGCAGGTTAGTCAAAGCCCCTCTTTGAGGGGCTTTGTTTTTTTACTTCAAGGAGGAAGTGATGAAAACCGTGACGCTGCTGCTGTTGTGCGCGCTGACATTCCCGGCCCAAGGGCACCGCTATATTCGCTATGACAAGGCGCTCGCCGCCGATTGCCGGCATATCGCCAAGGAAGTGGCCGCCATAGAGAAAAAACAAAAGTCCAAGGCCTACAGCAAGCTCAAAAGGCAACTGGCTGAACAGCTGGCCAAATGGGAATATGCCTGGCACAAGGAAAAATGCCCCCGATATGGGCCAGCCAGCTTGTCCCGGCGCTAAGGCTTGATTAGGATCCGCGCTCAGGAAAAAGGAGCGCCCATGGCCATCAGCCTCAACGACTACCAATCCTTGCTTGGCCCCATAGAGGCCTTTTTGGGCTGCCCGACGCCCAAGGCCTGGCTTGACGTGGCAACGCAGCCTGAGTCTCTGCCGCTGCTGCTGGTGGACCATTGCAACTGTGAGCTAAAAGCGGCTCAAACCGCCATTTGGCTTATCCGTCGTTATGCCGTGGACAATGCCAGTGGCAAGGCGCTCTTGGATTGGGTCAAACCTTATGAGGATTTTGTCTACCGTAAGGCCCCCGGGGATTTTGGCGGCGCTAAAAACGCCCTTGTTGGCGAGCTTGCCAGTAAAGAAGGCTTTGCCCATGGCGCCGATATCCTCGACAAAATGGTGCGCCTTATAAAAGAAGAGCTGCATCATTTCGAGCAAGTATTGGCGCTGATGGAGGCCAGAGGTGTGCCCTATCAAACGGTGACGGCAGCCCGTTACGCCAAAGGCCTTATTGGCGCGGTGCGGGACCACGAACCCTGGACCCTGGTAGATAAACTCATCATTGGCGCCTTTATCGAGGCGCGCTCTTGTGAGCGCTTTGCCAAGCTGGCGCCTTTGCTGGACGAGGACATCGGCCGCTTTTACGTCTCGTTGCTGCGCTCCGAAGCGCGCCACTACCAAGATTACCTGACCCTCGCCAAGCAGGTGGCCGGCACCGACATCAGCGACCGGGTCGCCTATTTTCGGGCACGGGAAGCCGAGCTTATCCAAAGCCCCGACAACCAGTTTCGTTTTCACAGCGGCGCACCTGCCGCCGCATAAAAAGCGCCTTAATTCAAAGGGCCGAAATTTGGCGGATGTATAAGGATGATTGCGGCATGACGCATTGTCTTTAAATAAAAAAGGAGGCGTGAAGCCTCCTTTTTAGCGTTGCCAAGTAAAAGACCGCAGGCTTTTTAGCTGGCAGTTGTACATTCAGGCACTTTTTTCAAAAGGACGGCTTTCTAGCCGGATCTCATCTTCGGTCACTATCAGCACCGAGCCTTGCTCGTACCAGTCGCCCAGCACAATACGCTCGCCGCCGGTCTCGTGGTGGCGGTTGGGCCTGTGGGTGTGGCCGTGAATGAGTAGCCCCACCTGATGGGCAGCCATCACCTTATCTACCTCACTGGGGGTCACGTCCATGATGGCGTCGTTTTTCATGGCGTTGGCGGCTTGGCTTTTGGCCCGGGCTTTTCTGGCAATACGCCGGCGCAGCCAGAGCGGCAGCAGCTGCATGCGCCATTGCCAAAACCAGCTGCGGCTTTTTTTGCGAAAAGCCTGGTAGTCCGCATCCAAGGTGCAGAGGCTGTCGCCATGGAGGATAAGGGCAGGGGTGCCGTACAAATCGATGACGGTTTCTTCCGGCAGCAACGCCATGCCGGCGGCGCGGGCAAAGCGCTGGCTGATAAGAAAATCGCGGTTGCCGTGGATAAAGTACTGCGCCACGCCGCGCTCGGCGTTCGCTTTAAAGAGGGCGATAACGGCCTGGTTAAACTCGCTGTTATCGTCGTCGCCTATCCAGGCTTCGAACAAATCCCCCAATACGTAGAGCCGCTCGGCCTTGGGGGCATCATCTTGCATAAAGCGCCGAAACGCCGCGAAAATATCGGGGCGTTCCGGGCTTAAGTGCAGATCGGCAATGAACAGGATCACGCCAGTTCGGCACGCTCGATGATCACGTCTTCCAGGGGCACGTCCTGATGGAAGCCATGGGAGCCGGTGGCCACGTCTTTGATCTTGTCGATAACGTCTTGGCCTTCAACCACTTCGCCAAACACGCAGTAGCCGTAGCCCTGACTGGTGGCGGACTGGAAGTTCAGGAAGTCGTTGTCTTTGACGTTGATAAAGAACTGGGCCGTGGCGGAGTGCGGGTCCGGGGTACGGGCCATGGCAATGGTGCCTTTCTTGTTGGTCAGGCCATTGTCGGCTTCGTTCTTGATAGGGGCACGCGCGGACTTTTGTTTCATGCCCGGCTCAAAACCGCCGCCTTGGATCATGAAACCGTCAATCACCCGGTGGAAAACGGTGTTGTCGTAAAAGCCGTCTTTTACGTACTGCTCGAAGTTGGCCACGGTTTCCGGGGCTTTCTCGGCATTGAGTTCGATTTTGATGGCACCAAAGTTGGTGTGCAAAATAACCATGAATTCTGTCCTCTTGGCTTGTCGAGGCGCATTCTACCTAATTTGCCGGTGACGCAACCAGCCACTCGCAATACAATGTGGCCATTATTTGCCAAAACCAACGGTTGTCATGCTGAAAGTCTTCAACACCTTAAGCCGCGAGAAAGAAACCTTTCAACCTCTTGTTCCCGGTAAGGTGTCTCTCTATGTCTGTGGGATCACCATTTACGATCTGATGCATATCGGCCATGCCCGCACCTATGTGGCTTTCGATGTCATCAACCGTTACCTGCGTCATAAGGGCTTTGATGTCACTTATGTTCGCAACATCACCGACGTAGACGACAAGATAATCAAGCGTGCCAACGAAAACGGCGAAAGCTGCGAGGCGTTGACCGAGCGCTTCGCCGCCCTGATGCGCGAAGACTTTGCCGCTCTCAACACCTTGCCGCCTGACATCGAGCCCAAGGTCACGACGCACATGGACGACATCATCGATATGGTCAGTACCCTTATCGAGCGCGGTCATGCCTATGAGGCTGGCAACGGCGATGTGCTGTTTAACGTCAAATCCTTTCCTCGATACGGCCAGCTGTCACGGCAAGATCTTGATGCCCTGCAGGCCGGCGCTCGGGTGGAAGTGGACGAAACCAAACGCGACCCGCTGGACTTTGTGCTGTGGAAGCGTGCCAAGCCCGGTGAGCCGAAGTGGGCCTCACCCTGGGGCGAAGGGCGCCCAGGCTGGCACATCGAATGTTCGGCCATGTCATCTCGGCATTTGGGGCCGGTGTTTGATATCCACGGTGGCGGCTCGGATCTCACCTTCCCGCACCACGAGAACGAAATTGCTCAAAGCTGCTGCGCCAGCGGCAAGGAATTTGCCCATTACTGGCTGCATTCGGGGATGGTGCAGGTCAACAAGGAAAAGATGTCCAAGTCCCTTGGCAACTTCTTTACCGTCCGTGACGTGCTGAAAGTCTATGACGCCGAAACCGTGCGTTATTTCCTACTGACCAGCCATTACCGCAGCCAACTCAACTACTCCGAAGACAACCTCAACCAGGCCCACGCCAGTCTTGAGCGCCTCTATACCGCGCTGCGCGACACCCCTGAGGGCGCAGCCCAGGCCAGTGCCTGGACCGAGAAGTTCGATGCCGCCATGGACGACGACTTCAACACACCCGAAGCGCTGGTGGTGCTGTTTGACCTGGCTCGCGAGCTCAACAAGGCCAAGCAGGAAGAGCGTAGTGACGTGGGCGCCCTGGCCGCTACCCTCAAGCACTTGGGTAGCCTACTTGGCATCATGCAAAAAGCCCCTGAAGCGTTTTTAAAAGGGGATGAGAACGACTTGGACGTGGCCCATATCGAGAGCCTTATCGCCAAGCGTAACCAGGCCCGCCATGACCGTGACTGGGCAGCCGCCGATGCCGCTCGTGACGCCCTGACCGCTCTTGGTATTACCCTTGAAGACGGCCCACAGGGCACCAGTTGGCGAAAAGCCTGACATTAAGAAAAGCCCGGCAGTGCCGGGCTTTTTTTCAGGCAAAAAGGGCCTGGGCTTCGGCAAAGCCAAAATGGTGTTGGTCCATCAAGGGCCAGCGGCCAAGGCTCAAGGTCTGCGCCGCCATGGCATCAAGTAGCCCCAGTACCGCGAGCATTGGCCCAAGGCCCAGGCTGACCCGGGTTACCCCCAGTGAAAACCAATCACCGGCACTGCAGCCGGGCAGGGCCATCAGGTTGATCGGCAAGGGGCTTGCGGCTACCAGCGCTTTGATGTCGGCCGGGTTGCTCATGCCCGGCACAAACAGCATATCGGCGCCAGCCTGTTGGTAGGCTTTTGCCCGGCTAAAGGTCTCTTCAAGGGCGTTATTCGCGCCCAGTAGGTAGGTGTCGGTGCGGGCATTGATAAAAAGTGCCAGGCCAAAGCGCTCTGCGGTATCTCTTGTCAGGGTCAGGCGCTGGCACTGCGCCGCGGCGCTGAGCAGCCCCTGGCCTGGCAGGCTGTCTTCGAGGTTGATGCCAACGGCGCCGGCCTCCAGCACCGCCTCAACCGTTGCTTTAAGATCGGCATAGCCGCTTTCAATATCGACGCTGACCGGCAGGCCGGTACCTTTGATGATTGACGCCAGGGAAGCGAGCATGGTGCCAAGGGTCAGTTGCTGGCCGTCTGGTAATCCCTGGCTGTAGGCCATGGCGGCGCTACTGGTTCCGAGGGCCAAGTAGCCGCTTTTTTCAAAAAGCCGGGCACTGGCACCGTCCCACACTCCGGGTAGCAGCAGCGGCTGCTGGTGATGTTGGCGAAAGGTGTTGGCCAAGGCCTGCTGGCGGTGATGGTGCATTGCATCTCTCCTTCATCAATGGGCTTTTATGATGAAAAAGCGTGGTGCGGCGGGCTTGCCCTTTTCGGACCTGAATTAAAAAAGAGGCCAAGGCCTCTTTTTTAATGGTTACATGCGGGCGCCGCAGTGGCGGCAAAAGTGCGAGTCTGGCTCATGGCCGCCGCGGCCACATTGATGGCAGGTTTTGCTGTAGCGCTGGCGGGCCAACTCGTTGGTTAAAATGCCGGTGGGCACGGCAATCACCGAATACCCCAGCAACATCACGATGGAGGCCAGCGCCTGGCCAAGGGGCGTGTGCGGGCTGATATCGCCATAACCTACCGTGGTCATGGTAACGATGGCCCAATACATGCTCCGTGGGATGCTGGTAAAGCCGTTCTCTGGTCCTTCGATAAGGTACATCAGGGCGCCAAAAACGGTGACGGTGCCGAGCAGGGACGCAAAAAACACAAATATTTTGGGGCCAGATTGCACCAGAGCCTGCACCAGTCGCTGGGAGGCGGTGGAGTATTCCATCAGCTTTAAGATCCGAAACACCCGCAGCACCCGCAGGATGCGCACGATAAGCAGGGTGTTAGCACCGGGGATCAGCAGTGCCAGATAGGTGGGGGTAATGGATAACAGATCCACCAGTCCGTAAAAGCTGAACAGATAGCGCCAGCGGTTGGAGCAGCAATAAAGGCGGGTTAAATATTCGAGGGTGAAAAGGCCGGTAAAGAACCACTCGGCTGCGGCCAGTTCCACCCGCCAATGCTGGTGAATACCGGCCACCGAATCGAGCATCACCGCCAGTACGCTAAAGACGATGGCAAGGATCAGGCACAGATCAAAAGCACGCCCGGCAGGCGTGCTGTATCCAAAGATGATTTCGTTGAGCTTTTCCTTAAGCGTCATGAAAACGTTCGCACGCCTCCAGGGTGTTTTCCATCAGGGTAGCTACCGTCATCGGGCCAACGCCGCCGGGGACCGGGGTAATAAAACTGGCCCGCTTGGCCGCTTCTTCATAGCCCACGTCGCCGCGTAGCTTGCCGTCGCTTTGGCGGTTGATGCCCACATCAACCACGATGGCGCCGTCTTTCACCCAGTGGCCGGGAATAAACTCGGATTTACCCACCGCCACCACCAGGATGTCGGCGCGGCGCACGTGGGCTTCCAAATCTTGGGTAAAGCGGTGGCAGGTGGTGGTGGTGCAGCCAGCCAGCAGCAGCTCCAGGGTGGCGGGGCGGCCAACGATATTGGAGGCGCCGACAATCACCGCGTGTTTGCCATGAGGCTGGTAATCGATGGCTTCCAACAAGGTGATGATGCCTTTGGGGGTGCAGGGGCGCAGCACCGGAATACGCTGAGCCAGGCGGCCAACGTTATAAGGGTGAAAGCCGTCCACGTCTTTGTCGGGGCGAATTTGCTCAAGCACCTTGGTGGCGTCGATACCGGCAGGTAAGGGCAGCTGTACCAGGATGCCGTCAATGCTGGCGTCACTGTTGAGCTCGTCAATCAGGGCCAGCAGTTCGGTTTCGGTGGTGGTGGCCGGCAGGTCAAAGGATTTGGATAAAAAGCCCACTTCTTCACAGGCGCGGCGTTTGGAACCCACATAGACTTCGGAGGCGGGGTCGGAGCCAACCAATACCACCGCCAGGCCGGGCTGACGTTTTCCCTGAGCCAGGCGCTGGGCTACGGCATTTTTTACCTTTTCACGAACAGAAGCAGCAACCGCTTTGCCATCGATGATTTGAGCAGACATGCAGCAATAATCCTTGAGGAAATCGTTTTAGTGGGCTTGGGCGGCGCTATTGTCTCAAAGAATAGGGGCTTAGGCCATGCTCTCGTGGCGGTTGACCGGGCCCTGGCATATTTGTATGATGCGCTCCGCTTTTCAGGCCTTGTACTGTGTGTCTGAAGGATTTGCGCCCTTAGCTCAGTTGGATAGAGCAACGGCCTTCTAAGCCGTGGGTCACAGGTTCGAATCCTGTAGGGCGTGCCATTTAGGTATCTATGGTGGGCGTAGCTCAGTTGGTAGAGCCCCGGATTGTGATTCCGGTTGTCGTGGGTTCAAGTCCCATCGTCCACCCCATTCTTTCTTTGCTTTGTTTTTCCTCCTTAAACGATCCTTGGTAAGCTCTTCGGCTGTTGCCCTGACGCCGGCCTGCCATGCTGCATATTCGTTTTATCAATGCCATAAACCAGCTTCCTGCCGAGCAGTGGAATGCCTTGCTTGGCGACACCGACTACCCCTTTATTCAGCACGGTTTTTTATCGGCGCTGGAGCAAAGTGGCGCCGTAGGCGAGGGCACCGGCTGGCAGCCTCATCATCTGTTGGTGTTGGACGGCGAGTCGCTGGTGGCCGCCATGCCCCTTTATCTTAAAAGCCACAGCTACGGCGAATACGTCTTTGACCAAGGCTGGGCCCAGGCCTACCAGCAACATGGCCTGAGCTATTACCCCAAGCTGGTGGCCGCCATTCCTTTTACCCCAGCGGTCGGCCCAAGGGTGCTCACAAGGCATTGGTCCGCCGAGCTTGCTGAGGTTATTCATCAGGGGCTGGTTACTGAAGCCCGGCGCCTGGGCGCCTCGTCCTGGCATGTGCTTTTTGATAAAGAAGCGCGGCTGGCAGGTGAGGGGAGCCAGACCCGCGAAGGGGTGCAGTTTCACTGGTTTAACCGGGGCTACCAAAGCTTTGAGGATTTTCTGGCTAACTTTAAGTCCAGAAAGCGCAAAGCGGTCAATAAAGAACGCCAGCTTGCCTGTGAAGGGCTTGAGGTTCGCACCCTTGAAGGAAGCGATATCACCCCGGCGCTCTGGCAGCGGTTCTACCTTTTCTACCAGCGCACTTACCTTATTCGAAGCGGCCACGGTGGCTACTTAAGCGACACCTTTTTCCACCAATTGGGGGCGGCGCTCCCCGCGCAGTTACTGTTAATGGCGGCTTTTGACGACGAAGAAATGGTAGCGGCGTCCTTGTTCTTAAAAGACAGCACCACCCTTTATGGCCGCTATTGGGGCGCCCTAGGCGATTTTGACCGGCTGCATTTCGAATGCTGCTATTACCGAGGCATTGAATATTGTATCCGCCACGGCCTTGTCCGCTTTGATGCCGGCGCCCAGGGCGAGCATAAGGTGGCGCGCGGCTTTGAACCTGTGGTGACCCAGTCACAGCATTGGCTGGCCCACCCGGGCTTTTTTGAGGCGGTCGGCGATTTTGTGGCAGAAGAAAAAGCGGCCCTTGCCGAGTATCGCGACGCCCTCACAGAACAGCTGCCTTATCGCCAGCCAGAGCCCTGAAACCCTGCATTGTTGCAGAATTGACCAGCTTTGTTGCCCCTTCCTCGACTCTCCCGAAAACCGCCGCTATAATGGCGCGTCATTCTGTATGCCAGATGTCGGCCAGGCCTTGATTTGCCTGGGCCGCACGAACATTGAAGCAGGGCAAAGACCGTGCTTTTTAGCTAGAAAAGGCGCTGCACCGGCTGCGCCGATGATCACATTATCGAGGTAAAACGATGCAAGTTTCTGTTGAAACGATTAAAGGCCTGGAGCGCCGCCTGACCATCACTGTGCCGGCTGACACCATTGACAGCGCCGTTGAAGCCGGCCTGCGTGAAGAAGCCAAACGCGCCAAGGTTGATGGCTTCCGTAAAGGCAAAGTACCGGTCAGCATCATCAAAAAACGTTACGGTGCCGCCGTACGTGGTGACGTAACCCAGCGCGTTGTTGAGCGTCATTTCATCGACGCCATCGTCAAAGAAAAACTGAACCCGGCTGGAGCCCCCCGCTTTGAAATCACCAAAGACGAAACCGGCAGCGATTTCGAGTTCACCGCCACTTTCGAAGTCTACCCAGAGGTAGAACTCAAAGGCCTGGACACGGTAGAAGTAGAAAAGCCGGCCGTTGAGATCAAAGACGAAGACATGGCCAAAATGCTGGAAACCCTGCAAAAGCAGCACGCCAGCTGGGTTGAATCCGACAAAGCCGCCGCTGACGGCGACCGCGTGACCATTGATTTCGTTGGCAGCATCGACGGCGAAGAGTTCGAAGGTGGCAAAGCCGAAGGCTTCCAGCTGCAACTGGGCCAAGGCCGCATGATCCCCGGTTTTGAAGACGGCATCATTGGCAAAAAAGCCGGTGAAGAGCTGGTTTCCGAGGTGACTTTCCCCGAGGACTACCACGCTGAAAACCTCAAAGGCAAAGCCGCCAGCTTCGCCATCAAGGTCAGTGCCGTTGAGGTTCAGGAACTGCCTGAGCTGACCGACGAGTTCGCTACCCGCTTTGGTATCGCCGAAGGCGGCATCGATGCGCTCAAAGCCGAAGTGCTCAAAAACATGGAGCGCGAGCTGAACAACGTTCTGCGCAACAAGGTAAAAGAGCAGGTTCTCGACGGCCTTATCAAGGCTAACGACGTAGAAGTGCCTGCCGCTCTGGTTGCCCAGGAAGTTGACAACCTGCGTCGCCAGGCCCTGTCTCGCTTCGGTGGTAACGTTAACGCCAACAACCTGCCCGAGCTGCCGGCTGAGCTGTTCGAAGAACAAGCTCGCCGCCGCGTCCAGGTTGGCCTGCTGCTGGGTGAAGTTATCCGCAGCGAAGACATCAAAGTTGACGATGCCCGCGTTCAAGAGCTGATCGCCAACCAGGCTTCTGCCTACGAAGATCCGGCTGAAGTGATCAAGTACTTCAACGAGAACAAGGAAACCATCGAGCAGATGCGTAACCTGGCTCTGGAAGAGCAAGCCGTTGACGCCATCCTGGCCAAGGCCAAGGTTTCCGAAAAAGCGGCCGCTTTTGATGAAATCATGAACAACGGAAACCAGGGCTAATCCCCGTCCGTTGACTTGCTTTAACAAAGCGACGTTATAATGGCTCGAGCAACCCTCGAGCCATTTTTCATTTCAGGAACCTTAATGAAGCTAACCGCCGAGAACGACATCATGAACGCCCTGGTGCCCATGGTCATCGAACAGACCGCACGTGGGGAGCGCTCCTTTGATATTTACTCCCGCTTGTTGAAAGAGCGGGTGATCTTCCTGACCGGCCAGGTTGAAGATCACATGGCCAACCTTATCGTGGCCCAGCTCCTGTTCCTGGAGTCAGAGAACCCTGAGAAAGATATCCATATCTACATCAACTCTCCGGGTGGCTCTGTTACGGCCGGCATGGCGATTTACGACACCATGCAGTTCATCAAGGCCGACGTCAGCACCGTTTGTATCGGTCAGGCCGCCTCCATGGGCGCCTTCCTGCTAGCTGGCGGTGCCAAGGGCAAGCGTCACTGCCTGCCCAATGCCAGGGTGATGATCCACCAGCCGCTGGGCGGTTTTCAGGGCCAAGCGTCAGATATCGAGATCCACGCCAAGGAAATTCTGTTTATCAAAGATCGCTTAAACCGCCTGCTGGCAGACCACACCGGCCAGCCGCTGGACACCATCACTCAGGATACTGACCGCGATCGTTTCATGACCGCCGAGCAGGCCAAAGAGTACGGTCTTATTGATTCTGTGCTTGCCAGCCGCTGATTCGGTCGTATCCTACAATTAAGTGAAAGCCGGGCAGGGACGACCTTGAAACCTGCACAGCAAGAGGTAACCAATGACTGAAAGCACTAAAGGTGGTGGCGACGGCAAACTGTTGTACTGCTCCTTTTGCGGTAAGAGCCAACACGAAGTCCGCAAGCTGATTGCGGGCCCGTCGGTTTTTATCTGTGACGAATGCGTGGACTTGTGTAATGACATCATTCGCGAAGAGATAAAGGAAATCGCCCCACGCCAGGCCAAGGACAGCCTGCCTGTGCCAAAAGAGATCCGTAATCACCTGGATGATTTCGTGATTGGCCAGGAGCACGCCAAAAAGGTGCTGTCCGTTGCCGTCTACAACCACTACAAAAGGTTGCGTAATCCCAGCCACGACGACGTGGAGCTGGGTAAGAGCAACATCCTGCTGATAGGCCCGACCGGCTCCGGTAAAACGCTGCTGGCCGAAACCCTGGCCCGTTTGCTGGACGTGCCTTTTACCATGGCCGATGCCACCACCCTGACCGAAGCTGGTTATGTGGGTGAGGATGTTGAAAACATCATCCAGAAACTGCTGCAAAAGTGCGATTACGATATCGACAAAGCCCAGCGCGGCATTGTTTATATCGACGAGATTGACAAGATCTCCCGCAAGTCGGACAACCCCTCCATCACTCGCGACGTGTCCGGTGAAGGGGTGCAGCAGGCGCTTTTGAAACTGATTGAAGGCACCGTGGCTGCGGTTCCCCCTCAAGGCGGCCGTAAGCATCCGCAGCAGGAGTTCTTGCAGGTTGATACCTCCAAGATCCTCTTTATCTGCGGTGGCGCTTTTGCTGGCCTCGATAAGGTTGTTGATGCCCGTACCGCCACCTCCAAAGGCATCGGTTTTGGTGCCGAGGTGAAAGGGGATAAAGACAAGGCTTCCATCTCCGAGCTGTTCCGTAAGGTTGAGCCCGAAGATCTGGTCAAATACGGCCTTATTCCCGAGTTCATCGGTCGTCTGCCGGTGGTTGCCACCCTGGACGAACTGGACGAAGCGGCGCTGGTGCAAATCTTGTCTGAGCCGAAAAACGCGCTCACCAAGCAGTATCAAGCCCTGTTCTCCCTAGAAGGGTCGGAGCTGGAGTTCCGTGACGATGCGCTCAAAGCCATTGCCCACAAGGCCATGGACCGCAAAACCGGTGCCCGGGGCCTGCGCTCCATCGTTGAGGGGGTGTTGCTCGATACCATGTACGAGCTGCCCAGCCTCGACAACGTAGACAAGGTGGTGGTGGACGAAGCGGTTATCCGCGGCGAGTCCAAACCTATCTTGATTTACCGTTCCGAAGATAAAGTCGCCTCATCTAACTGATTGGGCGCTATCAGAAAAAAACGAGGCTTTTGCCTCGTTTTTTTCTTGAAATTAGTGAACGGCATCCCCATCTTGAGCCTATCAGCCTCCCCTGGAGATCCGCATGACTCTAGAGCGTTCAGAACGCATTGAAATTCCCGTACTGCCACTGCGAGACGTGGTGGTCTATCCCTACATGGTGATCCCCCTTTTCGTGGGCCGCGACAAGTCTGTGAACTGCCTGGAAGCTGCCATGGCCCAGGACAAACAAGTGTTCTTGGTCGCGCAAAAAGACGCTGAACAGGACGACCCCGAACTGGACGACATCTACCCCGTAGGCACTGTCGCCACCATTTTGCAGATGCTCAAACTCCCCGACGGCACCGTCAAGGTGTTGGTGGAGGGCAACCAGCGGGCCCAGATCAACAGCCTGGAAACCGCCGACGACTACCTGCACGGCGAAGTCACCTTCCTGGAATCCACGCCCATCGAGGATGAAGAACAGGAAGTGCTGATGCGCACCGCCATCAACCAGTTTGAAGGCTACATCAAGCTCAATAAGAAGATCCCGCCCGAGGTGCTCACCTCTTTGAGCGGTATCGATGAGCCGGCGCGCCTGGCCGACACTATGGCCGCCCACATGCCCATCAAGCTTGAAGACAAGCAGAAGGTGCTGGAGATCATCCCGTTGGGTGAACGCATCGAGTATCTGCTTGGGCTAATGGAAAGCGAAATCGACCTGCTGCAGATCGAAAAGCGCATCCGTGGCCGCGTCAAAAAGCAGATGGAAAAGAGCCAGCGCGAGTACTACCTCAACGAGCAGATGAAGGCCATCCAGAAAGAACTGGGTGAGCTGGAAGACGCGCCGGACGAATTTGAAGGCCTGCAAACCAAGATTGACGAAGCGGGCATGCCCGACGAAGTCAAAACCAAGGCCACCAGCGAGCTGTCCAAGCTCAAGATGATGTCGCCGATGTCGGCCGAAGCCACCGTGGTGCGGTCCTACATCGACTGGCTGGTGTCGGTGCCCTGGTCCAAAAAGACCAAGGTCAAAAAGAACATTGCCAAGGCCGAAGAAGTGCTGGATGCCGACCACTTTGGCCTGGAGAAGGTCAAGGAACGGATCCTCGAGTACTTGGCGGTGCAAGCTCGCTCCGCCAAGTTAAAAGGGCCTATCCTGTGCCTGGTGGGGCCGCCGGGGGTAGGTAAAACCTCCCTGGGCCAATCCATCGCCAAAGCCACCGGCCGCAAATACGTACGCGTGGCCTTGGGCGGGGTGCGTGACGAAGCGGAAATTCGCGGTCACCGCCGTACCTATATTGGCTCCATGCCCGGTAAGCTCATCCAGAAAATGGCTAAGGTTGGCGTGCGTAACCCGCTGTTTTTGCTCGATGAAATCGACAAAATGGCGTCTGACATGCGCGGCGACCCGGCTTCTGCCCTCCTCGAGGTGCTGGATCCGGAGCAAAACGGCACCTTTGCCGACCACTATCTGGAAGTGGATTACGACTTGTCCGACGTGATGTTCGTGGCCACCTCCAACTCCATGAATATTCCAGGCCCCTTGCTGGACCGTATGGAAGTGATTCGCCTGTCTGGTTACACCGAGGACGAGAAGCTTAACATCGCCCGTAACCACCTGCTGCCCAAACAAATTGGCCGCAATGGGTTAAAGAAAGGCGAATTGGAAGTCGCTGATAGTGCCATTATCGGCATCATTCGCTACTACACCCGCGAAGCCGGTGTTCGTAACCTCGAGCGTGAGCTTTCCACCCTGTGCCGCAAGGCCGTGAAGAAGCTGCTGCTGGAAAAGGACACCACCAAGGTACTCATCGACGGTGACAACCTGCACAACTTCCTGGGCGTGATGCGCTTTGATTATGGCCGCGCCGACGACGAAAACCGGGTAGGGCAGGTTACCGGCCTGGCCTGGACCGAAGTGGGCGGCGACTTGCTGACCATTGAGGCGGCCAGCGTACCCGGCAAAGGTAAGCTTACCTACACCGGCTCGCTGGGGGATGTGATGAAAGAGTCCATCCAGGCAGCCATGACGGTGGTGCGGGCCCGGGCAGAGAAGCTGCGTATCAACGGCGACTTTAACGAGAAGCGTGATATTCACATTCACGTGCCCGAAGGTGCCACGCCAAAAGATGGTCCTTCTGCCGGTATCGCCATGTGCACCGCGCTGGTTTCCAGCCTGACCGGTAACCCGGTGCGTGCCGATGTGGCCATGACCGGGGAAATTACCCTGCGCGGTGAAGTGCTGCGCATCGGTGGCCTGAAAGAAAAACTGCTTGCTGCCCACCGCGGTGGTATCAAGCATGTCCTGATCCCGTTTGAAAATGAACGGGACCTTGAAGAAATCCCGGAAAACGTCAAGCAGGACCTGGTTATTCATCCGGTAAAATGGATTGACGAGGTGCTGAAACTGGCGTTGGCCGAGGATCCGGCGGGCTTTTCACCACAAAGTGCGGCCTGATGATGACTTTTTGCGTCAGAGGGCTTTCCACTGGTGTCCGCTCTGGTATAGCCTAGGTTTGGTCGCTAGGCTGGAGGGCCTGTCCTGTCAGGGTTTGCCGACTCAACAAGCATACTTTTGTATGCTTGCACTAGACAGACAGGCTTGATATAAAAACCTCCGCTAGGCCGCAGTTTCTGGGAGATCTTAACTGCGGAGCAAAAATAACAATTGAAGGGGATGATATTGTGAATAAATCACAACTGATCGATAAAATTGCCGCAGGTGCTGACATTTCCAAAGCTGCTGCTGCTCGTGCACTGGACGCGTTCACTGACGCTGTAACTGAATCTCTGAAAGACGGTGATTCTGTTGCTCTGGTCGGTTTCGGTACTTTCGCTGTTCGTGAGCGTGCTGCCCGTTCTGGCCGCAACCCTCAGACCGGCGCTACCATCAATATCGCCGCTGCTAAAATCCCGTCCTTCAAGGCCGGTAAAGCGCTGAAAGACTCCGTAAACTAAGACGCCTTGCAGGGCGCGCCTCAAGGTTTCGCCTTGGCGCCCAAGGATGTGAGGAGTGGTAGTTCAGTCGGTTAGAATACCGGCCTGTCACGCCGGGGGTCGCGGGTTCGAGTCCCGTCCACTCCGCCAAAGCCAAAGGGCGCATCATCAAGGTGATGCGCTTTTTTTATACAAGAGAGAAAACACAACATGATGGAACAGAAGCGGGAAGGATCGCAGAGCTGGGTAGTGAAAATTATCCTCGGGCTCATCATCCTTTCCTTCGCCCTGACCGGTGTTTATTCCTATCTCAGAGGCGGTCCTGGCGCCAATGCTGCAGCTGAGGTCAATGGTCAATCCATCAGCCGCACCGATCTGGAGAGAGCCTACCAGAACGAGCGCGCCCGCATGGAAGCCCAAAGCGGTGACATGTTCAAGCAGCTGTCCGGCAATGAAGCCTTTATGCAGCAGCTGCGCCGCGGTGCCCTGGAGCAGTTGGTCAACCAGCACTTGGTGGCCGACGCCATCAGCCAGATGGGCCTTAGGGTTTCTGACGACCAAGTCAAAGAGGCCATTCGTGGCATCGAAGCCTTCCAAGACAACGGCAAATTTGATAACGAGCGTTATCTTGCGGTGCTTCGCAACCAAGGGCTAAACCCCAGCAAGTTTTCCGAAATGATGCGTGCCGACCTTGCCCGTCAACAGTTTGTTGAAGGCATTCTCGCCACCTCTTTTGTGCTGCCCGATGAAGCCAAAGCCCTGTACGCTGCCAGCCGCCAGACCCGTGATATCGATAGTGTCACCGTCAAAGCAGCCAGCTACCTGGACAAGGTTGCGGTCAGCGACGACGAAATCAAGGCCCGTTATGAGAGCGATCCGCAAGGCTACATGGCCCCTGAGAAGGTGGCGCTGGATTACGTAGAGCTGTCTGCCGACAACCTGGCCAAAGACATTCAGGTCAGCGACGACGAGATTGGCGCTTACTACAACGACAATCCCAACCAGTTCAAGCGCCCCGAGCAGCGCCGCGCGTCGCACATCCTGTTCACCGGCGACGATGCCGAGGCCAAAGCCAAGGCCGCGCTGAAGGAAATCGAAGCAGGTAAAAGCTTTGCCGATGTGGCCAAAGCCGATTCTGCCGACAAGTTCAGCGCTGAAAAAGGCGGCGATCTTGGCTGGAACGAAAAGGGTGTTTACGACCCGGCTTTCGACACTGCCCTGTTCGGCATCAAAAAAGAAGGTGACGTGGTGGGCCCCATCAAGTCTTCCTTCGGCTATCACCTGATTGAACTGACTGGCGTTCGCCCAGAGGCTGTTAAGCCGCTGGCTGAGGTGAAGGACCAAATCAAGGCCGACATCGCCAAGAAGAAGGCTGACGATCTGTTCTACGACAAGCAGGACAAGCTGGAGAAACTGGCCTTCGAGAACCCGGACAGCCTGCAAGGCGCCGCCAAGGCGGCAGGTCTTACCGTCAAGCACGTGGCCCTCTTTGCCCGTGACCAAGTCCCGGCCGATGTGAACTATCCCAAGGTGCTGGACGCCGCCTTCTCTGACAGCGTCAAGCTCGACAAGGTGAACTCGGAAGTCATCGAAGCCGGTAAAGAGCACGTGTTCGTGGTCCGCGCCAGTGACTACAAAGAGGCCCATCGCAAGTCTCTGGATGAAGTCAAAGACGCCATCGCCAAGACCCTGCGCACCGAGAAAGCCGAGGCTAAGGCCAAGGCAATCGCTCAAACCCTGCTGGATAAACTCAACGCCGGTGACGACGTTAGCGCTTGGCTCACCGAGCAAGGCTTGACCCTTGAAACCAGCAAAGGCGTGAACCGCCAGGACCAAAAACTGGCCCAGGCGATTGTTCACAGCGCTTTTGAGCAGGAAAAAGGTGGCAAGGAACTGGTGGCCCTGGCTAACGGCGACAGCGCCGTGGTGAAGGTTGATGCCATCCATGCTTACCAGCCTACCGATGCCGACAAACCGGTTATCGAGATGTGGCAAAAGCAGCTGGCCCAGCAGCGCAGCAATGAAGCCAACAAGCAGTTCATTGATGCCCTGAGGGAAACGGCGAAAGTGAAGTACTTCAATATCAGCAACAACGGCTGATAATGTGAAAACCCCGGCTTGCCGGGGTTTTTTTAAGGAGGCTTTATGAAGAAACTTACCTTGTTGGTGCTGTTGCTGCTGAGCGGCTGTGGCGACGACAGCGCCAGGGTGTCCCTGGGCTGGTTTACCACCAAGGATGTGGTGGTCAAAGGCTTTACCGACCCGAAGATCCCCGGCGTGACCTGCCATGTGGCCCATGTGGAAGACGATTTGAGCTTTTCCGATCCCTCGGATATGTCCATCGCTTGTCGCCAGACCGGCCCCATCACCGCCGAGATGCTCAAGGGAATAGACAAGTCCAAATCCGGCGAGTCGGTCTTTAAAGAGTCTTTATCGGTACTGTTCAAATCCTTGAAGGTACGGCGGATTTGGGACGGTGAGCACCAAACCCTGATTTACCTTTCCTACTCCACCAAGGAAACCCAGGGCAGCACCCACCATGCCATCTCCACGGTGCCACTCTATGGCACCGAGGCCTGGCAAAAGCCGGGCTGACGCTACCCTGTACCTCGATAGCGATGAAAAAAGGCCGCGTTTGCGGCCTTTCTCGTTAGAGCTGTGAAAGCCTTTGTGCGGCTTCAATCAAGGTGGCTTCTTCCTTGGCAAAACAAAGCCGAATAAGGCGTTGGCCCTTAGGCGGGTTTTGGTAGAAAACGCTGACCGGAATGGCCGCCACCCCCACTTCATCCACCAGGCGCTCGCAAAAGCTCACGTCGTCTTCATCGCTGATGGCGCTGTAGTCGAGCAGCTGAAAATAGGTGCCCTCGCAAGGGAGCAGCTTGAAGCGGCTTTTGGTGAGCGCCGCGCGCAGCACGTCGCGCTTTTGCCGGTAAAAAGGCCCCAGCGCAAAGGTTTCTTCCGGCAGGGCTGTCAGGTGGCCGGCGATGGCCTGTTGCAGCGGGTTGACGGTGCAAAAGGTCACGAACTGGTGCACCTTGCGAAGCTCGGCGCTGATGGCGGCCGGCGCCACCGCGTAGCCAAGTTTCCAGCCGGTGAGGTGAAAGCTTTTACCAAAGGAAGAGACCACCAGGCTGCGCTCACGAAGCTCGCTATGGCTATGGACGCTCAGCGCCTCCTGGCCAAAGTGGATGAACTCGTACACCTCGTCCGACAGCACGTAAATGTCGCGGCTGGCGATGGCCTGCCATAGCGCGTCAAGGTCGGCGCTCTGCCAGCAGCTGCCGGTGGGGTTGTGGGGGCTGTTGATGAGCACCAACCGGGTTTTCTCGGACAGCAAGGCTTCAAACGCCTGCCAGTCGGGGCGAAAATCCGGCGCGGTCAGCACCAGCCGCTGGCACTGGCCTCCGGCGAGGGTTACCGCAGGCTCGTAAAGGTCGTAGGCGGGGTCAAACAGCACCACTTCATCGCCTGGGCGCACCAGGGCGGCAATGGCATCGAATATCGCTTCCGAGGCGCCGCTGGTAACGGTAATTTCGCTTGCTGCGTCCACCTCGCGCTGATAATGGCGCTCAATGAGGGCGGCAATGGCGCCGCGCAGGGCCGGCAGGCCGGTCATGGGGGCGTACTGGTTGTTGCCATGGAGCACCGCGTCTGCGGCGCGCTGCAGCAGGCGCTGGTCGGGAGCAAAGTCCGGGAACCCCTGGGACAGGTTCAATGCGCCTTTTTCGGCGGCCAGGGCCGACATTCGGGTGAAAATGGTGGTGCCAACCTGGGGCAGTTTAGAGCTTGGGGTCACGGCAATTCCAGCCTAAAGAGTTTGGCGACAGGGTAGCAGAATGCTAGGATTTGGCAACTTAGACGTCTATATGCCCAAACGGAGTGCCTATGTCCCGCCCGGGACTTGTCCAAACCCTGCTGCGTCATTGCAACGAGGCGGCCCGCCGCCACTGGCTGCCTGCCACCGGCGGCAATTTGTCACTGCGCCTTGATGAGCGCCACTGCCTGATCACCGCCTCCGGTGTCGATAAGGCCAACCTAAGCGAAGCCGACCTGGTTAAAGTAGACCTCGATGGCAAGGTGGTCGAAGGCCCTAAACCCAGCGCCGAAACCCTGGTGCACTGCGCGTTATATGCCAGCGATCCGGCCATCAAGGCGGTGTTTCACACCCACTCGGTGGCCTCCACGCTGTTATCCCGAAAGACCCCCGGCGATACCCTGTGGCTCGAAGGCTATGAGATGCAAAAGGCCATTCGCGGCGTGACCAGCCACCTCGAGCCTCTGGCCATTGCCTGCTTTGACAACACTCAAGATATGCAGGCCTTGGCCCAGGACATTAAAGCCCGTTACGCGGCCAGCCCCTTTGTTGGCGGCTTGCTGCTAAAGGGCCATGGCCTTTATGCCTTCGGCGACAGCGCCGAGGAAGCCTGGCGCCATTTAGAGGGGTTGGAATTTTTGCTGCAATGCGAGTGGGAGTGGCGCAAATGATCAAAGCGGTGGTGATGGATGTGGAAGGGACCACAACCGATATTGCCTTTGTACACAAGGTGTTGTTTCCCTACGCCCGAGCGCGGATGGCCGATTATGTGCGCAGCCACCTTGGCGAGGCGCAAGTTGCCGAGGCCCTGGCGGCGGTAAGCGAAGAGGCAGGTCTTGCTGCTGACGACACCGAAGGCCAGATTGACGCCCTCATTAGCTGGATTGACGAAGACCGTAAAGTCACCCCTCTTAAGACCCTGCAAGGGCTGATTTGGCAGCACGGCTACCAAAATGGCGACTTTACCGGCCATGTCTACCCGGAAGTGCCGGCGGCGCTTGACGCCTGGCAAGAGCAAGGGCTGCGCCTGGCGGTCTATTCCTCCGGCTCGGTGGCGGCGCAAAAACTGCTGTTTGGCTACTCGGACGCTGGCGACTTGCAAGGGCTGTTCGAGGCCAACTTCGACACCCGCATCGGCCACAAGCGTGAAGAGGCCAGCTACCACAATATCGCCAAGGCGCTGGGCTTGCCGGGCGAGGCCATCTTGTTCTTGTCCGATATCAAGGAAGAGCTGGCGGCGGCCAGGGCAGCCGGTTTTGCGGTCTGCCAACTGGTCAGACCCGGAACAGTGGCGGCAGAGGGTTATCCTCAGGCCCATCATTTCCAAGAGGTGACCCTATGACCACCCTGACCTTATGCAGCGAGAACGGCATTGAGCTGGGCAGCTGGCACGACCGCGCCGTTGTGGCCGAGAAGCTGTCTGCTGTTGGCATCGCCTACCAATACCTGCCCCCCCGCAGCCTTGACGATCTTAGCCCCGATGCGGTAATGGCCAGCTACCAAGACGCCATCAACGACTGGCGCCAACAAAGTGGCTACCAGAGCGTGGACGTGGTCTCTATCCAGCCTGACAACCCCAATGCCGGCGAGCTTCGCAAGAAGTTCTTAGACGAGCATATCCACGTGGAAGACGAGGTGCGCTTTTTTGCCGCCGGCAGCGGCATCTTCTACCTGCATCTCAATAACCACGTCTACGCGGTTACCTGCACCGAAGGGGATTTTATCTCGGTACCGGCCGGTACCAAACACTGGTTTGACATGGGCACCGAGCCCTATTTTGTGGCGGTGAGGCTCTTTACCAACCCCGATGGCTGGGTAGCCCAGCACACCGGCGACAAACTGGCCGAGAACTTTATCGACGCCGCATGAAAAAAGCCCCTTTCGGGGCTTTTTTATTGGCAGTAACTGACGGTGGCAATGGCCGAGACCACCTTGGCGCGGCTGCCCTTGGGCAGCACGAATTCGGTGGGGCCCACTTCGCTGGCGCCAATGTTGTAGTTGTAGGTGTAACCCAGGCGGGTCCAGGGGAAGCCGTCGGCACGATAAGCGGTGGCCACCTGCTCGGCGTACCAGGCCAGGTGGCTGGCCGGGACTTTGGCCGGGAAGCCTGCGGTGCAGCGCAGTTTATCGGTGTCAGGGTTGGCGCAGGGCCGAAACAGCTCAGCCGATTTCACTTCCAAGGTGACAAACTGGCGCTGCTCACCCGCCACCTGGGGCAGCCCCAGCAAGGCCTGGGTTTGGCCAATCTTGTTTTGATAAGCCTTGCAAAAGCGTTTTACGTCGCCGTCCAACGTGACCCAGGTGTCACCCCAGTTGGTGGTGACATAACGGCCCCTTGGGAAGCTGTCGGGGTACTTGGTCCAGGTCACTACCCTGATGGTGCCTTTGGCCGGGGTGGCCAGCGGCACGTCTTCGCCGGGCTCTATCAGCGCCGCGTCTTCAAGGGCGGCCTGGTAGCGGTCGGCAAGGGTGGGCTGTGGTGCGCTGGTGCTGGCGCAACCGGCCAGCAGCAAGGGAAGGGCAAGCCAGAGTCCTTTGGTCATGATTCCTATCTCTTTTATTGCGAAAAAGCATCGGGGTTGGTGATCAGCCCCCGGTCGGTGATCCAGCCGCTGATAAGGGTAGCAGGTGTCACGTCAAAACCCGGATTGTAAGTCGCCGTGCCGCTCGGGGCCAGTTGCTTGTTGCCAAGGCTCAGCAATTCATCTGCCGGGCGGTCCTCGATGGGAATGGCCGCCGCGCCAGGGCAGGCCGGGTCAACGGTGGTCCAGGGGGCGGCAATGTAAAAGGGCACGCCAAAATGCTTGGCCAGCACGGCCAGCATCAGGGTACCGACCTTGTTGGCGGTATCGCCGTTGGCGGCGATGCGGTCGGCGCCAACCACCACCAAGTCAACCTTGCCGGCGGCAAAGAGGCTGGCGGCAGCGCTGTCGGGTTGCAGTTTATGGGCAACCCCGGCTTCTTTTAGCTCATAGGCGGTAAGGCGCGAGCCCTGACCCAGGGGGCGGGTTTCATCGACCCACACAAAAGGGGCAAGGCCTGCTTCCTGGGCACGGGTGACCACCCCAAGGGCGGTGCCGCGCCCGGCAGTGGGCAGGCCACCGGTGTTGCAGTGGGTGAGTACCCGACAGCCTTTTTTAAAAAGCGGCAGGCCGACGTCACTGATGCGCTCACAAAGGGCCACGTCTTCGTCAAAAAGGGCGACGGCGGCAGCCTCGATGGTGGCGCTGTCTTTATCCAGCAGCGGGTTGAGCCTGTCCAAGAGGTTCATCAGGTTGACGGCAGTGGGGCGGCTTGCCCGCAGCTGGGCACTGATGGCCTTGAGGGTTCGGGCGTCCTTACCGGCTTTGGCCGCAACCGCCAAAAACAACACCGCGGCAATGCCAATCAAGGGCGCACCGCGAATGGCCAGGCTTTGAATAAGGGCCACAAGATGGTCGGCGTCTTTTACCTCAACCCAAAGGGTTTCGCTGGGCAGGGCGCGTTGGTCGAGGATGGCCAGGGTACCGTTCTGGTAGCGAAGGGCGGTGGCTGTGCGTTGGGTCATGGTCGGTCCGTGGCAAACAAAAACGCCATTTTGCCATTGAATAAAAGAGAGGTGTAGACGTCTAAACGTTTTTACGTTTAAATCTCCGGGTGTTTATACCGATATACCGGAGTCGTGCCATGCCTTATCAGGCCTTTGACAGCCTGGCCGCTGTCGCCTTTGCCAAACAACGTGGACTCATCGCGGCGGATGCCGATGTCAGTTGCCGCGAGATAGGGGATGGCAATCTCAACCTGGTGTTCCACCTGCAAACGGCCGATTCCAGCTTTATCGTCAAACAGGCGCTGCCTTACGCCCGCTGCGTGGGCGAATCTTGGCCGCTGAGCCTGGAGCGGGCCCGTATCGAAGCCGAGGTGCTCAAGGCCCATGGCAAAGTGGCCCCCGAGTGGGTGGTGAAGGTGCTGGATTTTGATCTCGAGCAGTACGCCATGGTCGAGGAGGATTTAAGCCACCTTGAACTGCTGCGAAAGCGCCTCATTAACGCCGAAAAGGTCGATAACATGGGGCAAAATCTGGCCGATTACCTGGCAGATAGTCTCTATGCCTACTCGGATTTCGAGCTCGACCCGAAACAGAAAAAGGCCCTGGTCAGCCAATTTATCAACCCCGATCTGTGCCTTATTACCGAAGACTTGTTCTTTACCGACCCTTACCGCGAGCACGAGCGCAACGATATCTTCCCGGCCAGCCGCCAAAGCGCCGAGGCCCTCTGGCAAGACGACGAGCTGCTGGCCCGGGTTGCCGAACTTAAGGTGCACTTTTTGTCCTGCCCGCAATCGCTGCTCCACGGTGACGTGCACTCAGGCTCGGTATTCTCCGGCCCCGGCGAGCTCAAGGTGATTGACGCCGAGTTTGGCTTTTTCGGCCCCATTGGTTTTGATGTGGGCTCGGTGATTGGCAACCTGCTGCTGGCCTGGTGTCGCCACCATACCTTGGGTAATGAGGCGTACGCCGCCTGGCTGGTTGAGCAGTGCCTGGTGTTCTGGCAGCGCTTTGAGAGCCGCTTTAGCGCGCTGTTAAAGGGCAGTAAGGATGTGGCCCTTGTTAATGCCCGTTACCAGCGCCGCTTCGTGGCCAAGGTGCTGCAAGACACCCTGGGCTACGCCGGTACCGAGCTTATCCGCCGCACCCTGGGCCTGGCTCACGTGGCCGACATCACCAGCCTTGACGATGAACTGCGCGCTAAGGCCGAGCAACAGGCTCTGAGCCTTGGCAAAGCGCTGGTACTGGCCAGCGATGAGGCCACCAGCATTGGCCTTCTTAGCGAGCTTTTAAAGAAAGCGCCGGTTAGCGCCGCTGCATGAAAAAGGCCGCATCAGCGGCCTTTTTCAATTGCCCAGCAGGTTCTGGGCCATCAGCATGCGGCGGGTCACCTCATGCTGGGGGTCGCTAAACACTACCTCTGTCGGCCCGCGCTCCACCACCTCACCGTGATGCATCACCAGCACCTGATCGGAGATGTGTTTGACGATGCCCATGTTATGGGACACAAACACGTAAGAGAGCTTGTGCTTTTTCTGCTCGTCGAGCATGAAGTTGAGGATTTGCCCGCGAAGCGACACGTCCAGGGCCGCCAGGGCTTCGTCGCACACCAGCACCTTGGGCCCGAGGATCAGCGCCCGGGCCAGAGCCACCCGCTGCTTTTGGCCGCCGGAGATCATGTGCGGGTAGTAGTCGGCGTGTTCGGCCAGCAAACCGGCCCGTACCAGGGTGGTTTCGATTTTGGCCTGGCGCTGGGCTGGGGTCAGGTCGGTATTGAGCTTTAAGGGCTCTTCCAGTTGCCGGCCTATGGTCACTCTGGGGTTAAGGGTGGTGGAGGGGTCTTGGAAAATCATGCGAATGGAACGGCAGGCCTGGGGCGAGTGCAGGGTTAACGGCTCGCCGCCCAGTTTTACCTCGCCGCTGCTGGCCTTTTCGGCCCCCACCAAGAGCTTGGCCACCGTGGTTTTACCCGAACCGGTTTCACCCACAATGGCCAGCGTCTGGCCCGCTTCCAGAGTAAAGGACAGGGGAGCAACGGCCATGATCCGGCTTTTTTTGAAAAAGCCGTCACGGGTCGCGTAGGTCTTGGACAGTTCGTTTACTTCCAAAAGGGCCATGCTCAGTCCTCCATGTTAATGGGGTAGTGGCAGGCAAAGCGGTGGCCCTTGAGGTCTTTAACCAGAGGTTTTTCCACGCATTTTCGCTGGGCCCTTGGGCAACGGGGCCCAAGCTGGCAGCCGATGGGCAGGTGCTGGAGCGGCGGAATGGAGCCCGGCAGGGTGTGCAGGTGCGACTTGTGCTCCAGCCCCTCTTCAAAATGGGGGATGGAGCGCAGCAGCGCCTGGGTATAGGGGTGATGAGGTCGGGTCAAAATGCTCTGGGTGGGGCCCGCTTCCACAGTTTGCCCCGAGTACATCACGGTGATGGAGTGGCTCCATTTACTGATGGACTCAAGGTCATGGGTAATGAGTAGCACCGACATGTTACCCAACTGGTTGAGTTTCGCCAGCAGGCCGAAGATCCGCGCCTCGGTGGTCACTTCCATCTGCGCCGTGGGTTCGTCGGCAATGATGAGCTTGGGGCCGCTGGCAATGGCCATGGCGATCATCACCTTTTGGCACAGGCCCTCAGAAAGCTCATGGGGGTAACTGGCCAATACCCTTTTGTGCATGGGAATGCCTACCCGGTGCAGCAGCGCCTTGGCTTCCTGGGCGCGCCAGCGACGGCGACCATAGAGATTCCAAAAGGGTACTGGGCACTGGTGGTGGGGCAAGGCCTCAAATAGGTGCTGGGCCACGGTCAGCATTGGGTCGAGGCAGGTCATGGGCTCTTGGAAGATAAAACCCAGCTCGCGGCCAATCAGCTCGCGGCGGTCTTCCATGGGCAGATCGGAAAGCTCCACCCCCTTCCAGTGCATGCGATCGGCATGGACATGCCAGCTGTCGCTTTGCAGGCCCAAAATGGCTTTGGCCACCAAAGACTTACCCGAGCCCGACTCGCCCACTAGGCCCTGGATCTCGCCTTCGTTGATCAGCAAGTTGACCTTCTCTACCGCCTGAACCCGCCCTTGGGGGGTGTCGAGGGAAATGGTGAGGTTGCGGATATCCAACAGCGCGCTCATTTATTGCTCCATCCGGGCATTGAGGGCCTGGCGCAGGCCGTCGCCCACCAGGTTGATGGCGATGACGGTGGTAATGATGGCAACCCCCGGCAGGGTAATGGTCCAGGGAGCGAGGTAGGCCAAATCGGTGGCGCCGGCCAGCATGGTGCCCCATTCGGACAGCGGCGCCTGGGCGCCCAGGTTCAAAAAGCCCAGGGCGCTGATGTCCAGCACTGCTGCCGACAGCCCAAGTGCGTATTGGTGGACGATGGCATCCCCCACATTGGGGAGGATAACGTCCCACAAGAGCCGAAACCGGCCTACGCCGTCCAGGCGCGCCGCGACCACGTATTCCTTTTCCATTTCCGAGGCCACGGCGTCGTGGGTAACCCGCACAAACTGCGGTACCAGTGCCAGCCATACGGCAATCAGCGCCGAGCCCAGCCCCGGGCCCTGGATAGCCACAAAGAAGATGGCCAGCAGCACCGAGGGGATAGACAGCAAGGTGTCGAGGAAATGGTGCAGTATCGAGCCCTGCAGGCCCTTCAAGGTGCCGGAAATGGCCCCCAGTACTACTCCCAGCACCGAGGCGGCGGTCACCACCAACAGCGCCGAGCCGAAGGTCAGGCGGGCGCCGAACAGCAGCCGCGACAACAAGTCCCGGCCAAGGTCGTCGGTACCGACAAAGTAATCCACATGGCCGTTTTGGGCCCAAGAGGGCGGCACCAAGAGGGCGTCGGGGTGCTGAGCCTGAGGGTCAAAGGGCGCCAGCCAGGGGCCGAAAATGGCGGCCAGCAGCAAGGCGGCAATGATGTACAGGCCCACCATGGCCTGGGGGCTTTTACGAAACGCCCGCCAGGTATGCACCAGCGGCGACGGGATGCGCTCTTCGGCGTAAAGGTTAGGACTCTGCATGGAGGCGTTTTCGGTGTAAGGGGTCCATGGCGGTAAAGATAATGTCGTTCACCACGCTGACCAGGATAACAAAAGTGGAGATCATCAGCAGGCAGCCCTGGATGGCCGGGTAGTCCCGTGAATAAATGCTGTTGATAAGGTAGTTGCCCACCCCAGGCCAGTCGAAAATGCTCTCGGTGATGATGGCGCCGGAAATAAGCGCCGAGAATTGCAGGCCCAAGATTCGCCCTACCGGCAACAGGGCGTTATGCAGGCCGTGGCGGCGCACCACCCGCCACATGGAGCCGCCCCTGGCGCGGGCGGCGCGAATGTAGTTCTTTTTCAGCACGTCCCGAAGCGAAGTGCGGGTCAGGCGCGCCACCACGGCGGTGGGCACCGTGGCCAGTACCAGGGTTGGCATCACCAGGTGCGCCAGGGCGTCGCGCAGGGCCTCAAGGCGATAGGGCACCTTGGACAGCCAAATGTCCACCAGCAAAAAGCCGGTCTTGGCGGGAATTTCATACAGAAGGCTGAGCCTTCCCGACACCGGCAACCAACCGAGTTTCAGGGAGAACAGCATCACCAGGATCAGCGCCCACCAGTAGATGGGAATGGAATAGCCGAACAGCGCCAGGCCCTGCACCGCGTAATCGGTACCGGACTTTCGGTACACGGCGGCAAAGGCGCCGGTAGGAATGCCAATCAGCAAGGCCAGCAACATGGCCGCCAAAATCAGCTCCAAGGTGGCCGGCAGGGTGCGGGTCAGCGCCGCAAACACCGGCTCGCCGTTACTCAGCGAGTAGCCCCAGTCGCCGGTGAAAATGCGCTCCAGGTAATAGCCAAACTGCACCACCAGGTTGTCGTCAAGGTGGTAATGGGTACGCAGCGCCGCGATTTGCCCCGGCCCCAGGCCGTCGGTGTTGGCCAGATGGCTAAGGCCGCTGCCCGGCCCCAGGTGGGTCAGGCTGAACGACACCACCGCCAACAGCAGGAAGGTGATGATAAAAAGGTTGAGGCGGCGAAGGGTGTAGTACAGCACTTATTGTACCCTCCTGGCCTTGGCAAAGCTGATGGCGCCAAAGGGATGCAGCTGCACGCCGTCGATGTTTTTGCGGCTGGCCAAAAAGCGCAGGCCGTGGGCGATGGGCACCACCGGCACCGCCTTGGCAAGATACTGCTGGGCCTCCAGGTAGTAGGCCTTGCGTTTATCCCGGTCCGGGGTGAGCAGGGCCTTGGCCAGGATGGCGTCAAAGTCCGGGTCGCACCAGTTGGCCCTGTTGTTGCCGCTGGCCATAGCGGCGCAGCTTAGGGTGGGAGTAAAGAAGTTGTCCGGGTCGGTGTTGTCGGCCGACCAGCCAATCAGCACCGAGTCGTGCTCGCCACGGGCCAGGCGCCGGCGAAAGGTGTTCCAGTCGTAGGTGACGATGCGCACTTTGACGTTGATGGCGGCCAAATCTGACTGGATAAGCTCGGCCATCTTGCGGGCATTGGGGTTGTAGGAGCGCGATACCGGCATCGCCCACACATCGAGGTTAAAGCCGTTTTCCAGGCCCACGTCGTTTAACAGCTCCCGGGCCTTGGCCAGGTTTTGCTTGTTCTGGGGCAAATTGTCGTCATAGGCCCAGGAGCTTGGCGGCAGCAGCGAATTGGCCGCCGAGCCGGTGCCGTAATAGACCGCCTGCATGATGGTGTTGTGGTCGATGGCCAGCGACAACGCCTGGCGCACCCTCGGGTCGTTAAGGGGCGGGCGCTCGGTGTTAAAGGCCCAGAAGCCCACATTAAGGCCGGGCTCTGATTGCAACTTCAGCTCTTTGTGCTTTTGAATCTCGCCAATTTCCGAGGCCAGCGGCAAGCCCATCACGTCGCATTCGCCGGTCACCAGTTTGGCCAGGCGCCGCGAGCTTTTCTTGGTGATGTCGAAGATAAGCGGGTTCACCGCTACCTTGCCGTCCCAGTAATCGGGGTTGGCCTTGAAGCGGATAAAGCTGTCTTTGCGGTAGCTTTCGAAAACAAAAGGGCCGGTGCCGATGGGCTCGTTGTCGATTTGCTCGGGGTGGTTTTCGGCCAACAGGGTATTGGCGTATTCGGCCGAGAGAATAACGGCGTAATCGGTGGCAAGATTCGACAAAAACGAGGCGTTGGGCCGGTTAAGAACGAAGGTCACCTGATAGTCGTTGTCGCGGATAATGCTGTGCAGCTGCATCCCCAGGCCCACGGCATCAAAGAAGGGGTAATCGCCCCCCGAGACGTTGTGATAAGGGTCGTTTTGGTCCCACTGGCGGCGGAAGCTGAAAATCACATCGTCGGCATTAAAATCGCGGCTGGGGGTGAAATAAGACGTGGTGTGAAATTGCACACCCTTTCTCAGCTCAAAGGTGTAACGCAGGCCATCGGGGCTCATCTGCCAGCTTTGGGCCAACCGGGGGATGACCTTACCGGTCTTGGGATCGATATCGATGAGCTTGTCATACAACTGATTGGCGGTGGCATCGGCGGTGGTGCCGGAGGTGCCAAGCTGGGGATTAAAGGTTTCGGGGTTGCCCTCTGAACAATAGACAAGGCCCTGTTGCACAAGGCTTTTATGATTGTCAGAGCAGCCGCTGAGCAACAGGCCCAGCACGCCCAACACCAGGATACGGTTAGCCAGCATAACCCATGCCGTCAGTCGATGTTAAAGAACGGGAGGCGAACTCTACCACTGTTGACTGACTCCTTCCAAACCCTTGGCGTCCTTTACCTTTAATGTCATCTGTCAGCTCTCGTCTGCGCCCAGTAATTCGTACTTACGCAGTATGCCCCGCAATTGGTGGTAGGTCAGCCCCAGGGCGTCGGCGCTGCGCTTTTGGTTGTACTGGTTGGCCTTGAGCGCCTCGGTGAGCACCTGCACCTCAAACTCCTGGGTCAGGGTTCTAAAATCCAGCGGAAAACTCAGCGCCCCCCCATGGCTGGCGCCCTGGCTTTGGGGGGCAGAAGGGGAGGCGGCCTGCACCGCTCTGTCCTGGGTGCGCACCTGGTGCTTTGGCCGCCAGGGCGACTCGAAGGGGTCAAGGATGATTTGGTGTACCGGCAAATCCGGGTTGTTGTGGCGGTAGACCGAGCGCTCTACCACGTTTTTAAGTTCCCGGATGTTGCCTGGCCAGTGGTGATCAAGGAGCAGCTGCTGGGCCTTTTTGGTAAAGCCCGAGAACAGCGGCTGATCCAACTGGCGAGCCATGTTGATGGCGAAGTGCTCGGCCAGCACCATGATGTCTTCGCGCCGCTCCCGAAGGGGAGGCAGGGTAATAACGTCAAAGGCCAGCCGGTCTAAAAGGTCGGCCCGAAAGGCGCCGCGCTCGGCCAGGGTGGGTAAATCTTCGTTGGTGGCACACACTAGGCGCACGTCGGATTTTAAGGTTTGGCTGCCGCCAACCCGCTCGTACTCACCGTATTCGATGACCCGCAGCAGTTTTTCCTGAATAAGCCCCGAGGTGTTGGCCAATTCGTCCAGAAACAAGGTGCCGCCGTCGGCCCGTTCAAAGCGGCCGCTGTGGCGTTTGGCGGCGCCGGTAAAGGCCCCTTGCTCGTACCCGAATAATTCGGATTCCAGCAGGTTTTCATTCAAGGCGGCGCAGTTGAGCTTGAGGTAGCTCTGGTCCCAACGGCTCGACAAAAAGTGCAAACGCTCGGCAATGAGTTCCTTACCGGTACCCCTTTCCCCTATGATGAGCACCGGCTTATTGAGGGGCGCGGCCCTGGACACCTGTTCTATTACCTCAAGGAAGCTATTGGCCTGACCGAGCAGGTTGTCGTGTTTTCTGGATGCCATGAGTGGTGATTTTCGCCAAATAGTGGTTGAACCTATGATAAGCCAATTTGGTTAACAGTATTCAAACATAATTTTCTATTTAAATTCAGTGTGTTATATTTTTTGCCAAAGTGGCACGCTTTTCGGATAAGGGAAAACAAGGAACTCCCTTAGATCAGACGAGGAACATGATATGGGTATTTTCTCTCGCTTCACTGACATCGTGAATGCCAACCTGAATGCCTTGTTGGACAAGGCCGAAGACCCCGAAAAAATGGTGCGCCTGATCATTCAGGAAATGGAAGACACCCTGGTGGAGGTCCGCTCCCTGTCTGCCAAGGCCCTGGCCGAGCGCAAGGATCTGGAACGCCGCATCGCCAAGCTGGCCGAGAAGGCCCACGACTGGCAAGCCAAGGCCGAACTGGCCCTGACCAAAGACCGTGAAGACTTGGCCAAAGGCGCACTGATTGAAAAAAGCCGCGCCGAAGAGGCCATGACCACCCTGCAGGCCGAGTTGGTGCACGTGGAAGAGTCCATCGCCAAACTCAGCGAGGAAGTGGCGCAGATCAACGAAAAGCTGACCGACGCCCGGGCCCGTCAAAAGAGCATTATCCTGCGCAAGCAGTCCGCTCAGACCCGCCTGGATGTGCGCAAGCGCTTCGACGGCTCCAAGGTGGAAGACACCATGGCCAAGTTCGACCAATACGAGCGCCGTATTGACGATATCGAAGCCCAGGTCGAAGCTTATGATTTAGGTAAAGGTAAATCCCTGGACGCCGAGTTTGCTGCCCTGGCCGCCGATGAAAAGGTCAACCAGGAACTGGACGCCCTCAAGGCCAAGATGGCCAAAAAGAAATAACACAGGAGTAAATGATGGAGGACGTGCTGCAATTGATTATCGCGCCATTGATCGTGTTCATGGTGATAGTGGCGCCCATCTGGCTCGTCCTGCACTATCGCAGCAAACGGCAGGTAGGGCAGGGCTTGAGTGAAACCGAAAGGGCACAACTGGTCGCATTGTCCCAGACCGCCGAGAAAATGGCCGAGCGTATCGCCACCCTCGAGAGGCTGTTGGACGAAGAAAGCCCCCAGTGGCGTAACAAGGCGTAAGGAGCATCTGATGAACAGTTCACGAGGCACCCTGTACCGTTACCCCGAAGAAGGCAAAGTGGCCGGCGTCTGCGCCGGCATCGCCCACCACTTCAACCTCGAACCCTGGTTGGTGCGGGTGTTGGTGGTAGCCGGGGCGATACTGTCAGGCTCGTTCTTCATCGTCGGCTACGTGGCCCTGTGGTTTATCCTCGATAAGGCCCCGGCCAGCGCGAATAGCGCCGAGAAGTCGGTACAACTGAAAAGCCAAATTTGGCAGGCCGGAGAGCCGCCCCGCCAGGCCATGAGAGACCTGAACGAACAGTTCTCCCGCCTTGAAAAAAGGCTCAGAAGCCTGGAAGGTCACGTCACCTCGACGGAGTTCCAGCTCAACCGGCAGATAAGCCGCTTGTAAGGTAATGAGGCGCCCACCGGCGCCTTCTTGTTATTGGGGAAAGGGATGCAAGGCAGCACATTGTTTAAAAACCTCGCCAGAACCGCCACCGACACCCTCAAAAGGGGCCTGGACCAGCAGGTTCGGCTGGCGGTAACGGGCCTGTCCCAGGCCGGAAAGACCGCATTTATCACCTCCCTTACCGACCAACTGCTGCACGGCAGCCCTCGCCACCTGCCGTTTTTCCCGGTGCAGGCCGAAGGGCGCTTCCTGGGGGCAAGGGAAATGCCCCAGCCCCACCCCCTGGTGCCCCGGTTTCGTTACCGCGACAACCTCGCCACCTTGCAGGCCGAGCCGCCGCGCTGGGCGCCGTCCACCCACGGTATCAGCGAGCTGCGCCTGCACCTTAAATACAAGCCAGATAGTGGCCTTCGCAGCTTTTTAGGCGAGCCGGTCACCTTGGTGCTCGATATTGTCGACTACCCCGGCGAGTGGCTACTGGACCTTGCCATGCTCGAGCAAAGCTACGGCCAGTGGAGCGCCCAGCAGCAACAGCTCCTTAGCCAAAAACCACGGGCCGACCTTGCCGCCAGTTGGTGCCAGGATGCCCGTGCTTATTGCGAGCAAGGGGAGCAAGACGAGCTTAAAACCGAGCAACTGGCAGAGCGTTACGCGGCGCTACTGCAAGATTTTCGCGAAAGTCTGGGCCTTTATTTCCTGCAGCCGGGGCGCTTTTTGCTGCCCGGCGAGCTGAAAGGCGCCCCGGTGCTGGGCTTTTTCCCTTGGCAAGGAGAGGCCGGCAGCGACTCGGCGCTGTACCGGCAGCTTGAAAAGGTATTCGAGCAATACAAAAGTGAGGTGGTCAAACGCTTTTACCGCGACCACTTTGCCAGCATGGACCGCCAGGTGGTGCTGATTGACACCCTGGCCGCCCTCAATCATTCACGAGCAGCGTTTTTAGACTTGCAACTGGCCCTGACCGAGGTGCTGAAAAGCTTTCAGTACGGCCAAAGCGGCCTGCTCTCAAGGCTCTTTTCGCCCCGCATCGACAAGGTGCTGTTTGCCGCCACCCAGGCCGACCGCTTAACGCCCGATCAGCGCCCGGCGCTCTCCAGCCTGCTCTCGGAGCTGATAAACCCGGCCCTTGAGCCCATTCGTTTTGCCGGTATCGAGGTTGGCGTTGAGACCCTGGCAGCTATTTGCGCCACCCAGGCCGGCAGTGGCCAGTTGGACGGCGAGACCCTGCCTTGCCTGCGCGGCCGCCTGGTCGATAACCGCCAGGTCACGCTCTTTCCCGGCGATATTCCGGCCAGCCTGCCACAGTCCTATTTTTGGGAAAGCCAAGGCTTTGCTTTTCCATCATTCGCGCCGCCCTTGGGGCTCACCTCGCCGCTGCCGCACCTTCGCATGGATAAAGCCTTGGCCTTTGTTTTGGGAGACAAGCTCAAATGACCTTAAGACCGAGCCGCCTGATTGACGATGCCCCAAAGGGCCCGGTGCTTCGCGAGGCCGCAGAGCTCACCGGCGACGATTTTGTGCCGGACCAAGACGGCGCGGTGGAGCAGCAACTGACCCAGGCCATCCGCACCAAGCGCCGCCCCTGGCTTGCCTGGGGCTTGGTGTTTTTACTGCTGGGCGCCCTTGGTCAGACCGGGCTCTGGCTCTATGAGCTGTGGCAAACGGTGCCGGTGCTGGCGCTCCTTTTTACCCTGGCAACAGCGCTCCTTGGCGCCGGTGCCCTGCGGGCACTTTTTCGCGAATGGCGGGCGCTTAGGCGCTTAAAACGCCTGGAGCGAGACAGCGCCCGCGCCGCCAATGCCGCCACCGGCGATGACGCTCTCACCGTCCTTGAGCACAGCATGAAGATGCGGGGCCTTAACCAAAGCGCCGCCATGGAGCAGTTTTTAAGTGAGGTGGGCAGCCATGACAGCGGCGAGGAAGTGCAAGGGCGCTTTCGCCAGCGGGTGCTGACCGAGCTTGACGACAAAGCCCAGCTGCTGGTGCGCCGCTATGCCTTGGAGGCCACGGTCATGGTGGCGGTAAGTCCTTTGGCACTGACCGACATGGCCATTATCGCCTGGCGCAACCTGCGCCTTATCCGCGAGGTGGCTAAGGTGTACGGCCTGCCCCTTGGCTATTGGAGCCGGGTGCGGCTGGTGCGCCAGGTGTTTATCAACCTGCTTTATGCCGGCGCTTCCGAACTGGTGATGGATATCGGCATGAGCACGGTCGGCGCCGATTTATTGGGCAAGCTCTCGGGCCGCGCCGCCCAGGGGCTGGGGGCCGGGCTATTAACGGCGCGCCTTGGCTGGCAGGCCATGCGCCTTAGTCGCCCACTGCCCATGAATGAGACCGAAAACAAGCGCCTTGGCAAAGCCCGGGCCCGGCTGCTGGTGGATATGGGCAAAGATCTGATGAAGCTGCCCGGCATGATGCTGAGCCGCAAAAAGACCTCGGTGATGGTGGAAGACGAGTAAAAAACCAAGGGCGCCGATGGCGCCCTTGGTTTTAGCTATCGGCCCAGCGGCGGATAAGGTTGTGGTAGATGCCAGTCAGCTCGGTCACTTCGCCGTGCTGCTCGCCGGCCAGGCGCTGAATGCTGTTGTCCAACTGATACAGCAGCCGGCGCTGGCCTTCGTCGCGGACCATGCTTTGCAGCCACATAAAGGCGCTGGTACGGGCGCCTCGGGTAACCGGCTCCACCCGGTGCAAACTGGTGGAGGGGTAGAGCACCAGGGAGCCGGCGGCCAGTTTGACGCTGTGACTGCCGTAGGTGTCTTCCACTACCAGCTCGCCACCGTCGTATTGGTCCGGCTCGGTCAGGAACAAGGTGGCGGAGAGGTCGGTGCGCACCATGCCGTCTGGGGTGTGGCGAATGGCGTTGTCGATATGGTTGCCAAAGGTCTGGCCGGCCTGGTAGCGGTTAAAAAGCGGCGGGTAGAATTTTAACGGCAGCGCTGCCGAGATAAAGCGGGCGTCGCTCAGCAGCCTATCAACAATGGCCTGGCCCACTTCGTTGGCGCTGGCGTCGTCTCGGGGCAGTTGCTGGTTGCGTTTTTGGCTGGCGGCCAGGGGGCCTGAGGTCTGGTTGCCGTCAATCCATTCAAGGCCGTCGATAATGGCCCGGCACTGGGCCACTTCTTCTTTACTGAGCACGTTGTCGATCGCGAGCAGCATGATGTCTCCTTACAGGAAAACACCGCCCGATGGCGGTGTTTTTTGGTCAGTGTGCCTGGCTTAGAAGCTAAAGTCAGCGCTCAGGCTCGCAAAGCGGCCCGGGGCTACGGTGGCAAAGTGCGCGGCATAGGCTTTGTCGAAGTAACGCTCGTCGGTGAGGTTCTGCACGTTTAGGCGCAGGGTCACCCAGTTGTTCACTTCGTAGCTTGCCATGGCATCAAAGCGCCAGTAGGAGGGCACGTACAGGGTGTTGGCGGTGTTGCCGTACACCTTGGACATGTAATAGGCGCCGCCGCCCACTTTAAAGGCCTCGGTGATGGCGTAGTTGGTGAACAGGCTCAGGCTCTGCTTGGCGGTATTGGGGAAGCGGTTACCGTCGTATTGGCTGTTGATGCCGTTGCTTTCAAGTTCGCTGTCCAGGTAGGTGTAACCACCAAAGGCCTGCCAGTTGTCGGTAATTTTGCCGGAAATTCCCAGCTCGATACCCTGCACCTTCTGTTTGCCTACGTTCTCTTGCGGCGCGCCGCGGCCGGCTTCGGTAGAGACACGGGCGTTGTCCTTGTTGATTTTGAACACTGCCGCGGTCAAGGACAGGCGCTCGCCCATCAGATCCCACTTGGTGCCCAGCTCCAGGCTGTCGGTGTCTTCTGGCTTGAGGTCGTCATTGCTGGTGGAAAGGCGGTCGGCGCCGTCACCGTTGGAGGTGCCAGGGGGGTTGGAAGAGGTGCCCCAGGAGATATAAACGCTGCCGTTACTGGCTGGCTTGTACACCAGGCCCAACTGGTAGTTCAGGAAGTCGTCGCTGTTGGAGAGGCTGGCGGTGGCGCTGTCGCTTTGGGTGTCGTAATCGTCCCAGCGCAGGCCAAGGCTCAGCAGCCAGGCGTCGTTAAATTCGGTGGTGTTAAAGCCGTACACCGAGCGGGTGGTGGTTTTGGTCAGCGTCGGGGTGTTACGGCGCTCAATGCTGCCCACCCAGGGGTCGTTGGGGTTGGGGTTGACCAGCGGCGCACAGAAGTAGCCTTCGAGCATGCCGGCGTCACTGCAACTAGTGGACATGGAGCCGCTTGGCAAGGTAACGCCGGTGGTGACGTTGTAGCCGTCAGCGTCGGTTTTCTCGTGCGAAAGCTCGATGCCGGTGGCAAAGCGGTTGGTGATACCGGCCAGTTGGTAGGAGCCGGAAAGGTCAAACTGGGTGGCCAGGTTATCGGTGACCGAGTAGCGGGATTTTACGCCGCGATACACAAAGCCGTTGGCCACGTTGCCTTTGGAGTCGTCTGGGTTGGTGACCACATAATCGTTGGTGGAGCGGCCATAGACGGTGGTGTTGGTAAAGAGCAGGTTCGGGGTGAGGTCGTGCTCAATCTTGATAAGGCCACTGTCGACCTCGTTACGGCGAAAATCGCGGTCTTTGAGGCCGTAGAAGCTGTCTTTATCCACGTCGGCCGGCTTGCCGGTGGCCTGATCGTAGGGAATGCCGTAGTCGGGCATGTCGTGGCTTTCAAAGTGGTAATAGGCCAGCTTGGCGCGGGTGCGGGTGGTGAGCCCCAGGGCGATGGAAGGGGCGATACCCCAGCGGTCACCGTCAACGCCATTACGGCCCGGCATGTCGGCGTCGTGGCTCATCAGGTTAAGGCGCACAGCCGCTTCGTCTGAGATCACCTTGTTAACGTCCAGGGTGGCGCGCTTCATGTCGTCGGTGCCGGCGGTCAGGGTCAGGTGGTTAAAGTCCTGCATGCCCGGGGTTTTGGTGACGATGTTAATGGAGCCGCCCACGGCGCCGCGCCCGGCATAGGTGGAACCTGGGCCTTTAAGTACTTCAACCTGCTCGATATTGAACACTTCGCGGCTTTGGGAGCCCACATCGCGCAGGCCGTCTACAAAGGTGGATGACTGGGCGTCGTAACCACGGATAAAGGGGCGGTCGCCGTAAGGGTTGCCACCTTCACCGCTACCCAGGGTAATGCCGGGGGTGGCGCGCAGGGTGTCGCTGAAGGTCAGGGCGCCCATGTCTTTGATAAGGTCGCTGCCGATGACGGTAACGGATTTCGCGGTATCGGACAGGGATTCGGTGAACTTGGACGATTGCACCCTGTTGATGTTGTACCCGTCTTGCTGGCCTTTTACCTCGATATGCTCGACCGGCTTGGTGGCCTCGTCGGCCATAGCCGGGGCGGCAACCACCGACATGCCAAGGGCGATGGAGGCAAGGGAACGGCTATTAAATTGCAGTTTGTTGTTGCAAGACTTGGTCATGCGAAACCCATCCGTGATTCTAAATGAAAATAATGTGCATTTACGGTGAAAGTGGGCGGATGATAATCAGGATTTAACATGCAATCAAGAATGTTTCTCATTAGTAATTCTTTGTTGCTGGTTTAAACAGCAGTACCAAGGTGGGCGCGAGCTGTGGTTTTGCCAGCTTTCTCTGCTATTTCATTGGTTTGGGGTGGCTGTGTATTTAATTGTTTACGGCTGTAAAGCCATCTGACCAGTGGCGGGGGCTTTTGCCGGCAAGGGGGGCTGCGTACTCTCGGGGAAGATTCAGAGATTGAAGTACGTTATGGCTAAAGGCACTAAATACACCTCGAAAATGCCCGATGCAGCGGGCGTTATCCACTACAGCGCCGAAGAAAACGCCGTGTGGCAGACCCTTATCACTCGCCAGATGGCCTGTGTACAAGGGCGCGCCTGCCAGGAATACATCGACGGCTTGGCGCTTTTGGACCTTCCCACCGACCGTATTCCCCAGCTTGGGGAGATCAACGCTGTGCTGGGGCGCACCACCGGCTGGCAGGTGGCTCAGGTTCCGGCCCTTATTCCTTTTGACGAGTTCTTCCGGTTGCTGGCCAACAAAGCGTTTCCGGTGGCCACCTTTATCCGCACCGAAGAAGAGCTCGACTACCTGCAAGAGCCCGATATCTTCCACGAGATTTTTGGCCACTGCCCCTTGCTGACCAACCCCGACTTTGCCCACTTTACCCACCTGTACGGGCAGCTTGGGCTTAAGGCCAGCAAAGAAGACAGGGTGTTCCTGGCACGGCTTTACTGGTTTACCGTGGAGTTTGGCCTGGTCAATACCGAAAAGGGTCTTCGCATCTACGGCGGCGGCGTCCTCTCCTCGCCTGGGGAAACCCGCTACGCTCTGGAATCGGACAAACCGCTGCGCAAACCGTTTAGCGCCTTGGATGCCCTGCGTACCCCTTATCGCATCGATATCATGCAGCCGGTCTATTATGTGCTCGAGAACGTGCATCAGCTGTTTGATATTGCCCAGCTCGATATCATGGCGCTGGTGAGCGAGGCCCGGCAACTGGGCCTGTTCGAGCCCCGTTTTGCCCCTAAAGAAAAGAAAGCCAGTTAAGGAGAGACAAGTGACGGCACTTGCCAACCAACAATGTGAGGCCTGCCAGGCCGGCGCGCCCAAGGTCAGCGATGACGAGCTCAAAACCCTGATGCGCGAAATTCCCGATTGGGCGCCCATGGCCCGCGACGGCGTGCTGCAACTGGAGCGGGTGTATAAGTTCAAGAACTTCAAGCAGGCTTGGGCCTTTGCCAACAAGGTGGCTGAGCTTGCCGAAGCAGAGTTTCACCATCCGGGCATTTTGATGGAGTGGGGCAAGGTCACCGTTACCTGGTGGACCCACGCCATCGGCGGCCTGCACCGCAACGATTTCATCATGGCCGCCAAGACCGATCAGCTGCTTTGAGCCGGTTTTTTGGCCCTGAAAATGCCGCACTCAGTGCGGCATTTTCTTTATTCCCCATAGCGTTATATTATCGCCGTCTTGGGAAAAGCCCTTTGTGAGCACCATGCGTCTGGAGATTTTTTGCGAAGACAGGCCGGGTATCGCCCGGGAGGTCCTCGACATCCTTGCCGAAAGGCACATCGATTTGCGCGGTATCGAAGTCGATCCGGTAGGCAAGATGTATCTGCATCTGCCGGACTTGAGCTTTGACGAACTCAAAACCCTGCTGCCGGCCATTCGCCGCATCAAGGGGGTTGAAGATGTGCGCACCACTGCCTTCATGCCCACCGAGCGCGACCACTACGAGCTGGCCACCTTGCTGCAAACCCTGCCCGATCCGGTGATCTCGGTAGATAACAAGGGCCGCATTCTTATCATCAACCCGGCGGCGGCGCGGCTGCTCAAGGGCGATGTCGAGGCCTTGCCTGGCCAGCAGTTATCCCTGTGGCTTGGCGGCTTCAACCTGCCGCGCTGGCTCGAAGAAGACGAACCGGCGCCCATCAGCATGCTGGTGAAATTGGGCGGCCAGCGATTGCTGACCGATTTTCTGCCGGTTTGGGTCAGTGACGAGCTTGAGCGCCGTACCTTGGCAGGCGCCGTGGTCACCGCCAAGACTCCTCATCGCCTCACCACCCAGCTTAATCAGGCTCGGGAAGGCACGGCGTCTTTGGATGCGATCCTGGCCGAGTCGGCCCAGGCCAAACGCCTTATTCGCCAGGCCAAAAAGCTGGCGCAACTGGACGCACCTTTGCTTATTCAAGGTGAAACCGGCACCGGCAAAGAACTGCTGGCCCGGGCTTGTCATGACAGCTCCTTGCGCCACCAAAAGCCGTTTTTGGCCCTTAACTGCGCCTCCTTGCCGGATAACGTCGCCGAAACCGAGCTGTTCGGTTACGGCCCCAATGCCTTTTCCGGCGCCAATGCCACCGGCAAGCGCGGGGTCTTTGAAGTCGCGGACGGCGGCACGGTGTTTTTGGATGAAGTGGGGGATTTGGCGCCGGCCATTCAGGTTAAATTGCTGCGTCTTTTGCAAGACGGCACCTTCCGGCGGGTCGGGGACGAAGCGGAGCGCAAGGTTAATGTGCGCATTATTTGCTCGACCCAGCGCGACCTGGGCGCCCTTTGCCAAACCGGGCAGTTTCGCCAGGATTTGTACTATCGCCTTAACGTGCTGAGCCTGAGCTTGCCGCCGCTTCGGGAGCGCCCGGATGATATCCTACCGCTGGCAGACTTGTTCCTGGACCGCCACTGCGCCGCCCTTGGCCGCGAAAAAGCGCAGTTGTCGCAAGCCACCCAGAATCTCTTGGTCAACTACCCCTGGCCCGGTAACGTGCGCCAGTTGGAGAACAGCCTGCTAAGGGCAGTCTCTTTGCTGGACGGCGGCCAGATTGAGCCCAAGCACCTTGAGCTGCCGAGCCAAACCCCATCGGTGAGCCTGGGGGACGCAGCCCTGGAAGGCACCTTGGATGAGGTGATGAAGCGCTTTGAAAAAAGCCTCTTGGAGCGGCTTTATCCGGCTTACCCCTCGTCGCGCCAGTTGGCGAAAAAACTGGGGGTGTCCCATACCGCCATTGCCAACAAGCTACGCGATTACGCCATCAACAAGAAAAAGTAAGGCGGCCTCGGGCCGCCTTTTCTTACAAACCCAGTTCGCTGAGGCCTGGATGGTCGTCCGGGCGACGACCCTGGGGCCAATGGAACTTACGCTCGGCCTCGGTGATGGGCAAATCGTTGATGCTGGCGTAGCGGTTAATCATCAAGCCGTTGTCGTCAAACTCCCAGTTCTCATTGCCGTAGGAGCGAAACCAGTGGCCGCTGTCGTCGCGCCATTCATAGGCGTAGCGCACCGCGATACGGTTACCGTCAAAAGCCCAAAGCTCCTTTATCAGGCGATATTCCAGTTCCTTGTGCCATTTTCGGCTTAAAAAGGCCTCGGCTTGGTCGCGGCCCACCACAAACTCGGCGCGGTTGCGCCAACGGGTGTCGAGGCTGTAGGCCTTGGCGACCTTGGCTGCGTCACGGCTGTTCCAGCCATCTTCGGCCAGGCGTACTTTTTCAGTGGCGCTTTCGCGGGTAAAGGGGGGCAGAGGGTGGCGCACTTCTGACATAACAAACTCCAAGGATAATAGGGCCGCTTGGCGGTCAAGTGGGACAAGCAAACCGGACCGAGACCCGGCAGTCAGTTAAAGCCCATGGCGCATAAGTAACAGTTCGGCCAATTGGGCAGCTGCACCGGCACTGGCCGGGCGGGAAAAAATAAGGGCCTGAGTGATGGCGCCATCGATAAGCAGCAGTAGCTGATCGGCCATCACCGCTGGCTCTTTGGCGCCCAGCGCCTCACAGCGCTGCATCAGGCTCTGGTGCAACCGCCCCTTGTGAAACCGCGCCTCTTGGCGCACCGGATCGTCATGGTCCGCCACTTCTCCGGCGCCGTTGATAAAGGCGCAGCCGCAAAAATCCTCGCTGGCAAACCAGTCGGCCAATACCTCAAAAGCGCCAAGCAGCTGGGCTCTTGGGCCGTCATAGGCGGCAAGGCCCGCTTCAAACCAGGCCATCCATTTGTCGTCGCGGCGCCTAAGAGCGGCGGCAACCAAGGCATCTTTGGTGCCGAAGTGCTTGTAGATGGTTTTTCGGGAAACCCCACTGGCCTTAACGATGGCGTCCATCCCGGTGGCACAGATGCCGCCCCGGTAGATAAGGGTTTCGGTGGCGTCTAAAAGACGGCTTATTGAGTCTGGGGTGTCGATGCTTTTCATGTTTCTTATGGTAGAACGATCGTTCTCTTTGGTGCAAGGGTTTATTTTTATGGGGTTGGATTGAAATAAATAATTGATATTGCGATAACTGTTTTGTTTTAATTCGATACTACAATTCAGCTGTGAAATGCACAGGGAATTGCGAGTTTGGCCGGTAATTGGCCCGTAGTTTCGTTAAACCCAGCCCGGAGTTCTTGGATAGATGAAGACGGTGGCTATCGTTGTATTCCCTGACTTTTTAATGCTCGACATGTCGGGCCCAGCTGAAACCTTCACGGTGGCGAACCGCTACCTGCCGGCCGATGAGCGCTACCGTATCGTGCTGGTCAGCACCGGTGAGCTTGACGTGCAGGCCTCCAACGGCATCAGGGTCAAGGCCGATACCACCATTTTGGATACCACTGAACCCTTTGATTTCTTGCTGGTTGTTGGTGGCCCTGGCGCATACAGCGGCGCCCATCCCAATCTTTGCACCTGGCTTCGGGATATGTCTGGGCGGGTAGGGCGTCTGGTGTCGGTCTGTACCGGCGCTTTTTTACTGGGAGAAGCCGGGCTTTTGGATGGACACCGGGTGACCACCCACTGGAGCTATACCGAAAGGCTGGCTCAGGCCTACCCCAAGGCCAAAGTCGAACAAAACCAAATTTTCATCAATGACGAACAGGGGCTAGTGAGCAGTGGCGGCATTACCGCCGGTATCGATTTGGCCCTGTCGCTTATTGAGAGCGATCATGGTCGGCAAGTCGCCTTGCAGGTGGCCAAGGTGCTGCTGGTGGTGATGCGCCGCCAGGGCGGGCAGGTACAGTTCAGCCCGCTCCATGCCGAGGTTAATACTGACGAATCCCCCATCGCCAAGGTACAGCGCTACGTGCTGGACAATCTCCATGAAGACTTCACCGTCGAGCGGCTGGCGGACCTGGCCGCCATGAGTCAGCGCCATTTTGCCCGCAGTTTTGTCCAGGAAGTCAAAATGACGCCCATGGAGTTTGTGCGAGCAGCTAGGGTGGATTCAGCAAGGAAAATGTTAGAAAACAGCGCGTTGCCGCTAAAAACAATCGCCTATCAAAGCGGCTTTGCCAATAGCCGCCAGATGCGTCAGCAATTTAATGACAAGCTGGGGGTTACCCCTGCCCAATATCGGCGCCAATTTGGTTAACTGGCCGTTAACTGACCTAGGATGGCCGTAATTGCCCTTTATTCGTCGTCATTTCTCAGCTGAGATCAGCAATCATTACTTGTGACCTTTAACAAGGTTCAAGGATTGCCACCCTTGGTTTCGGTGGCCAGGAAGCTGATTGCGTTAGATGACAATGCAAATTAAAACCCCAACTGACAACTTGGCGCTGCGTTTCGGGCCCTTTTTGTTCTATCCCGAGCAGCGCCTCCTGACCGAAGACGGCCGTGCCCTTAGCCTGGGGGGACGGGCTATGGATATGCTGCTGGTGCTGCTTGAGCGCCGCGGCGAGACGGTCAGCAAAGAAGAGTTGATGAAGGCTGTTTGGCCCACCTCCGTGGTGGACGAGATCAGTGTCAGGGTCCATATCGCGGCGCTACGCCGGGCTCTGGGAGACAGCCACCGCAAAGAGCTCTATATCACCACCTTGCCGCAAAAAGGCTACCGTTTTAGCCGCGATGTTACTCTCGTCGCCGCTGCAGAGCCCCCTGCCGGGCCCCGCAAGTGCAACCTGCCGGCCCTGCTCAGTACCACCGAAGGCCGGGAAGTCGAGATAGACAAAGTGGCTAACTTGCTTACCCAGCGCCGCCTGCTAACCATTACCGGCCCTGGCGGCATAGGTAAAACTACGGTGGCTATTCGGGCGGCGCAGCGCCTTAAGGATTTCTTCAGTGATGGCATCCATTTCCTCGATTTGGCCTGCCTTGACAGCAATGACGATCTCTCCCAAAGCCTTTGCGAGCTGTTGCGGGTGGAAAAAAGCACCTTGCCGGGGCATTTGGCAAAGCAGCACATGCTGTTGGTGCTGGATAACTGTGAGCACCTGGTCAGTGAGTCAGCTTTACTGGCCGAATCCCTGCTGGGAAGCGCTGATAACCTCACCATCGTTGCCACCAGCCGAGAGCCCTTCAGAGCCGATGGCGAGAGCGTAATGCACTTAGGCCCACTGCCTTATCCGGTTGCCTCAGACGTCCTTACGGCGCAAGAAGCCCAGGGTTATGCGGCAGTGCGCTTGTTTGTCTACCGCTGCCAATCTAGGCTGCCAGACTTTGTGCTCAACGACGACAATGTTGCCGATATCTGCGCCATTTGTCGCCGTTTAGACGGCTTGCCGCTGGCGCTGGAGCTAGCGGCGGTGCACATCGATGTATTGGGGCTCAGAGGTATTGCCATGCAATTGGAAGAGGGGGTTAAGGTCCTTAGCCAAGGTAAGCGCACGGCCATGAAGCGCCACCAAACCCTGCAAGCGGCCTTGGACTGGAGCTATGGCATGCTTGAAGCGTGCGAGCAGTCCTGCTTTCGCACCTTGTCTATCCTCAACGGCTCGTTTTCACTGGAACAAGCGCTGGAGCTGCTCGATGCCCTGGATTGTGGCTCGCGCTCCCGAGCGAGGCTGTTGGAGGCGGTTACCCAACTGGTGACCAAGTCCCTGGTGGAGGTTGAACGCGGCCGCGAGGAGGTGCGTTACCGCCTGCTGGACACCACCCGCAGTTACGCCTTGGACAAGCTTAAACAGCGGGAGCTGGCCGAGGGGTAACTGGCTGATTTGTAATTTTTTTTTAAGGCCGGCCTTTGCCGGTCTTTTTTGTCTTTAATCCCGCCCCATGTCCGTTAATCGCAGGCCTCTTTTAATATCAAATAGTTAGCGGCGTTTTTTGCCGTGGTGGTTGATCCTCGTTAACCACAAATAACGGTACTTAATCCATCGATGGGTCAAGCTCAAGCTGTAGCAAGATGGTTTTTGAACTGAGCTGGAGTGGTGATGATTTTAACGGGCCGTTTTCGCCCCTTTAACTTTTCGAGTGCTTGCCGCGCCGGCTTTCTCTTTGTGTCTTCTCTGCTGCGGGCACACCCCATACCCCATCGCCTCAGAAAAGCCGCCGCGTTAAAGGCGGTCCTTCCCTGGTTGTATTTTACTTTTCCTGGTTAGCCAGGTGCGTTGAAGAGGAATGTTCGATGAATGCTGATGTAATTTTTAAAAATGGCCGCATCCATACCGTGGATAGGGAAAAACCCCAGGCCAGCGCTGTTGCCATCAAAGACGGGCGCTTCCTGGCGGTGGGCAATGACGCCGATGCCATGATGTTCTGCGGCAAGGAAACCGAAGTGGTGGACTTGCAAGGCAGAACCGTCATTCCCGGCCTTAACGACTCGCACTTGCACCTTATTCGCGGTGGCCTCAATTACAACCTGGAGCTGCGCTGGGAGGGCGTGCCGTCTTTGAGCGACGCCTTGGCCATGCTCAAAGCCCAGGCCGACCGCACCCCCACGCCCCAATGGGTGCGGGTGGTAGGGGGCTGGAACGAGTTCCAGTTCGCCGAGCGCCGTATGCCAACCATTGACGAGCTTAACCGCGCCGCGCCCGACACCCCGGTGTTTGTGCTGCACCTTTATGACCGGGCGCTACTGAACCGCGCCGCCCTTAAGGTGGTGGGTTACGACAAAAACACCCCCAACCCGCCGGGCGGTGAAATTGTCCGTGATGCCAGTGGTAACCCCACCGGTATGCTGATCGCGCGGCCCAACGCCATGATCCTCTACGCCACCCTGGCCATGGGGCCCAAGCTGCCGCTGGAATACCAGGTCAACTCCACCCGCCAGTTTATGCGCGAGCTAAACCGTCTCGGGGTGACCAGCGCCATTGATGCCGGGGGCGGTTTTCAAAACTACCCCGACGACTACCAGGTTATCCAAGAGTTGGCCGATGCCGATCAACTGACCATCCGCATTGCCTACAACCTCTTTACCCAAAAGCCCAAGGAAGAGCTGGCGGATTTTCAAAACTGGTCCAAGCAGGTTAAGCCGGGCCAAGGTACCGACTTTTTGCGCCATAACGGTGCTGGCGAAATGCTGGTGTTCTCCGCCGCCGACTTTGAAGACTTCCTCGAGCCAAGGCCGGACTTGGCCCCCAGCATGGAAGCAGAGCTGGAGCCCGTGGTGCGCCACCTGGTGGCCGAGCGCTGGCCGTTTCGCCTGCATGCCACCTACGACGAGTCCATCTCGCGGATGCTGGATGTATTCGAGAAGGTGAACCGCGACATTCCCTTCGACGGTTTGCCCTGGTTCTTTGACCACGCTGAAACCATCAGCCCCCAGAACATTGAACGGGTTCGCGCCTTGGGCGGCGGCATTGCCATCCAAGACCGCATGGCCTTCCAGGGCGAGTACTTTGTTGACCGTTACGGCCCTAAAGCCGCCGAGCAGACGCCGCCCATCAAACGGATGCTGGCCGAAGGGGTGCCGGTAGGCGCCGGTACCGACGCCACCCGGGTGTCTAGTTACAACCCCTGGACTTCCCTTTACTGGCTGGTGTCAGGCAAAACCGTGGGTGGCCTCAACCTCTACCCCGAAGGCTTGGACCGCGAACAAGCCCTGGCGCTCTTTACCCATGGCAGCGCCTGGTTCTCCTCCGAGCAAGGCAAGAAGGGCCAAATCAAGGTGGGGCAACTGGCCGATATGGTGGCGCTGTCCAGCGATTACTTCCGTATCGACGAGGAAGAGATCAAGTGGATTGAGTCGGTGTTGACGGTTGTCGGCGGCAAAGTGGTGCACGGCTCTGACGAGTTCAACAAACTGGCGCCGCCAGTGGTGCCGGTGCTGCCGGACTGGTCCCCGGTGGCCATGGTGCCGGGCCACTGGCGCCCCAACCTGGCCGAGATCCAAGCCACCATGCACCAGTGTTGCGGCTCTTGTTCCGTGCACGGCCATGATCACAACAAGGCGCGGTTCTCTGATGTCCCGGTCAGCGATTATCAAGGCTTCTGGGGTGCTTTCGGTTGCTCTTGTTTCGCATTTTAATCTTGCCAAGGCCCTGTCACACAGGGCCTTTTTCTTAAACGAGGATTTGCGGTGAACGGTTATCTGCTTTTAGTGCGCGTCTTGATGAGCGCCGTGTTTTTATTCAGCGGTTTTGACAAGCTCTTTGACTGGGCCGAAGCCCAGCGGGAAGTGGTGGGCTTTGGCCTGCCGATGCCGGCTTTTTTTGCCGCCGCCACCATCGTGGTGCAGCTGGGCGGCGGTTTGAGTGTGTTGCTGGGCTTTTATACCCGCCTTGGCAGCTTGCTGCTGATGGCCTTTACCGCCGCGGCGACGCTGCTGGTGCATTGGCCTGTGGGCGCGCCCAACCCCACCATGGCGCTCACCACCAGCCTTGAGCACCTGGCCATTATTGGCGGTTTTGTGCTGCTGATGGTGACCGGCCCAGGCACCTTGGCGCTGGATGGCAGACGCTGATGCTGCTGGTATCCCTGCTATTGGCCGCCCAAATCCTATCGCCACCGGCGCTGACAAAGCTGCGCCAAGACGAGGATTGGTCGGTCTGGTGCGCCGATAAACCGCAGGGTTACCCCCATAAGTGCCTCAGACCTACCGCCGACAGCCTATTGAGCCTGGGCGGTGAAGTGCGCTATCGCTATGAATTTACTGACGATCCTGTTTGGGGTGGCGATCCGCAGGATGACCACGGCGTTTTTATGCAGCGTTACGTGGGCTTTGCCGATTGGCACCTTGGCTCCCGTTGGCGCCTCTTTGGCCAAGTAACCAGCGCCATTGCCGACGGCAGGGCGGCCGGGCCTTCGATACCTGACCAAAACCGCCTGAGCGTGCAGCAATCTTTTGTGCAATATGCGGCGAAGGATTATCGCCTGACCCTTGGCCGCCAAGAGCTAAACCTTGGCTCGGGCCGGCTCTTGGATGTGCGTGAAGGCCCTAATGTCCGGCGCCGCTTTGACGCCGGCGTGGTGAACTGGCAGCTCGGCGATTGGCAGTGGCAGGGCTTGGTGGCAAGGCCTTGGCGCTTTAAAACCGGCAATTTTGACGACCGGGTTGATCACAGTCAGGGGCTGTGGGGCTTTTACGGCACAACTCGCGGGCCACTATCCGGCAACCTTGACCTTTATTACCTTGGCTATCGCAACGAGCATGCCCGCTATGCCCAGGGGCAAGGGGTTGAGCTTCGCCACACCCTCGGCACCCGGGTTTTTGGCGACGCTGGCCCCTGGTCATGGAACTGGGAGTTTATCTACCAGTTCGGCCGCTTTGACGGCGGCGACATTCGCGCCTGGAGCCTTGCCAGCGATACCCGCTATCGCTTTAGCGCGCCACTTGCCCCCGAGCTTGGCCTCTCTGCCAACGTTGCCAGCGGCGATAAAAACCCTAACGATAACAAGCTGGGTTCTTTTAACGCCTTGTTCCCAAGAGGCAATTACTTTTCGGAAATGGCGCTCTTGGGGCCGCGCAACTTCTATAACTTGCACCCTTATCTTGGGTTGAACCTGACCCCGACTCTGGTGCTGACCACCGAGCTCGATTTCTTTTGGCGCCTTGAAAAGGGCGACGGCATCTATGGTCCAGCCGGCCAGTTGCTGCGCCCCGCTTATTCGTCGGGTTCGCGTTACGTGGGCACCGAGTTTGCTGCCAATTTCACCTGGACGCCCCTTCGCGGCCATTTACTGACTGCGATCTACGGCCACTCTTTTCCGGGCCCCGCCCTTGGGGATGCCGAAGACGAAGACTTCCTCGAGCTGACCTGGCAGTACCGTTTCTAACCCCCTGTAGCGTAAAGTTGCCACCCCAAGAGGCTCCCCAGGGCCTGCTGGCTGGGGTTTTGACGGCTGTATTTCTAAGTTGACGCATTGCTGGTTGACGCGCACGTAAAGCACGGGGTTCCCCCAGGCTGAGCGGCGCGTTATACCAAAGAAAAGGCAAAGACCTGAACTCAACGAGGAATGCAGCATGTCAGTCGATACCACCTACAACCCCCTTGGCACAGACGGCTTCGAGTTTGTCGAATACACCGCCGCCGACGCCGAGGGCATTGAGAAGCTCAAAGCCCTCTTTACCTCCCTTGGCTTTGCCGAAGTGGCCAAGCACAAGCACAAGGATGCCTGGCTGTATCGCCAGGGAGACATCAACTTCATCGTTAACGGCCAGCCCCACAGCCACGCCCTGGAATTTGCCAAAAAGCACGGTCCCTCGGTGTGCGCCATGGCGTTTCGGGTTGCTGACGCCAAGAAAGCCTTCGAACACGCGGTGGCCAGCGGCGCCAAAGCCTACCCCAACCCGGTAGGGCCGATGGAGCTCAACATCCCGGCGGTTTACGGTATCGGCGAGTCCTTGCTGTTCTTTGTGGACATGTACGGCGAGAAAGACATCTACCGCATCGATTTTGATTTCTACGACGACTACAAGGCGCGCATGGCCCGTGCCAATGCCGGCCTTTTCGAAGTGGACCACCTGACCCACAACGTGCACCAGGGCAACATGGCGGTGTGGGCTGATTTTTACGAGCGCATCGGTAATTTCCGCGAAATTCGCTATTTTGACATCGAAGGCAAGCTCACCGGATTGGTGTCCAAGGCCATGACCGCCCCGTGCGGCAAAATTCGTATTCCCATCAACGAATCGTCCGACGACAAGTCGCAAATCGAAGAGTTTTTGCGCGAATACAACGGTGAAGGCATCCAGCATATCGCCCTGACCACCGACAACATCTACAAGACCGTGGCCGATCTGCAGGCTCGCGGCACCAAGTTCATGACCACCCCGGTAACCTACTACGAGCGGGTAAACGACCGGGTGCCCGGCCACGGCGAAGACTTGGCTCGCCTGCAGGAGCTCAACATCCTGATTGACGGCATGCCCAGCAAAGACGGCATCTTGCTGCAAATTTTCACCGAAACCGTGATTGGCCCGGTGTTCTTCGAGATCATCCAGCGCAAGGGCAACGAAGGCTTTGGCGAGGGCAACTTCAAGGCCCTGTTCGAGTCCATCGAAGAAGACCAAATTCGCCGCGGAGTGCTGAGCGATGCGTAAATGGGCGTCCATTCCTCACCGTGAGGGTATTCATTCGCGCCAGGCCCATGCGGACCTGCCCGAAGAGGGCCTCTATGAGCGGGAGATGGGAAAAGAGGGCTTTTTCGGCCCCACCGCCCATTTGCACCATCGCCATGCCCCCACCGGTTGGGTGAGCTGGGAAGGGCCGCTGCGGCCGCGGCTTTTTGATCTCAACCAAGTGAAGGGGGAGGGCAACTCCCCCTGGCATGCCGATTTAATTTTGCACAACGCCCATTGCCGTTACCGGCTGTGGCGCCCAAGCGGCAAGATGGAGCGCCTGGCCCGTAACGCCGACGGCGACGATCTGCTGTTTGTTCATGACGGCGAAGCGGAATTTTTCTGCGACTTTGGCCACCTGACGCTTCGTGACGGCGATTACCTGATGATCCCCCGTGGCACCATGTGGCGCCTTGAGCCCAAGGCCCCGATGACGGTGCTGATGATAGAAGCCACCAACGGCAGCTATCAGCTGCCCGACAAGGGCCTAGTGGGGCCGCAAGCCATCTTCGACCCGGCGGTGCTGGATGTGCCGGCCATGGACGAGGCCTTCAAGGCCCAGCAGGGCGAGGAGAGCTGGCAGCTGGAGGTGAAACGCCACAACCAAGTGAGCGTTATTACCTACCCGTTCAACCCCTTGGATGCCATCGGCTGGCATGGCGAGCTGTGCGTGCTGCGCCTTAACTGGCGCGATATCCGGCCGCTGATGAGCCACCGCTATCACCTGCCGCCAAGCGCCCACACCACTTTTGTGGCGCCGCGCTTTGTGGTTTGTACCTTTGTGCCAAGGCCTATTGAGTCGGACCCCGGCGCCCTCAAGGTGCCCTTCTACCACTCCAATGACGACTATGACGAAGTGCTGTTCTACCACGCCGGGGATTTTTTCAGCCGCGACAACATCGAGCGCGGCATGATGACCTTCCACCCAGCCGGTTTTACCCACGGGCCGCATCCCAAAGCCTTTAAAGCTGGCATGGAGTACAAGAAAAAGGCCACCGACGAGGTAGCGGTGATGCTCGATACCCGCGACGCCCTGGACGTGGGCGACGCCGCATCGGTCACCGAGAACGCCAATTACGTGAACAGCTGGAAGGGAGAGGCCAAGTGAAGCTGGCAACAATCAAGGACGGCAGCCGCGACGGCTGCCTGGTGGTGGTCAACAAGGCCCTCAATAAAGCGGTGAAGGTGGCAGACATCGCCCCGACCCTGCAATATGCCCTGGATAACTGGCAAGCTCTGGCGCCGCGCCTAAGCGAGATGTACCTCGCCCTTAACCAGGGCGCGCTGGCCGGCGCTTTTGCCTTTGACGAAACCCAGTGCCACTCGCCGCTGCCGCGCGCCTACCAATGGGCCGACGGCTCGGCCTATGTGAACCACGTGGAGCTGGTGCGAAAGGCCCGTGGCGCCGAGATGCCGGCAACCTTCTGGACCGATCCCTTGATGTACCAGGGGGGTTCTGACAGTTTCATCGGCCCCCGTGACGACATTGCCCTTGGTAGCGAAGACTGGGGCATTGATTTTGAAGCGGAAGTGGCGGTCATTACCGACGACGTGCCCATGGGCGTCAGCGCCGAGGACGCCGGCCAGCACATCAAGCTCATCATGCTGGTTAACGATGTGTCGCTGCGCGGCCTTATCCCCGGCGAGCTTGCCAAGGGTTTTGGCTTTTTCCAGTCCAAACCCTCCAGCAGCTTCTCGCCGGTGGCCATCACCCCCGACGAGCTGGGCGATGCCTGGCAGGGCGGCAAGGTGCAGCTGCCGCTGGTTAGCCACCTTAACGGCAAGCTGTTTGGCGAGCCTCAGTGCGGGGTCGATATGACCTTCAACTTCGACACTCTGGTGGCCCACGCCGCCAAAACCCGGCCGCTGGGCGCTGGCGCCATTGTCGGCTCCGGCACCATCTCCAACTACGACCGCAGCAAGGGATCGTCTTGCCTGGCCGAAGTGCGGATGCTCGAAACGTTGGAATTTGGCGCCCCCAAGACGCCCTTTATGAAATTTGGTGACCGGGTGCGTATCGAAATGCTGGACGCCCGCGGCCAGAGCCTCTTTGGCGCCATCGACCAGCAGGTGGTTAAGGGATGACCCTCTACGGTTACTGGCGGTCATCGGCCGCCTACCGGGTGCGGATCGCCATGGCCATCAAGGGCATTGACTGCGAGCAGCGCGCCGTGCATCTGGTCAAAGATGGCGGCGAGCAACATGGCCCGGTTTACCGGGCCTTAAACCCTGCCGAACTGGTGCCCACCCTGGTGGACGGCGAACTGGTGCTGAGCCAGTCCCTTGCCATCATGGAGTACCTGGAAGAAACCCAAGGCGGCCCGGCATTGTTGCCAAGTAATCCTGCCGAGCGGGCCCGGGTGCGGGCCTTTTGCCAGGACATCGCCTGCGATATCCACCCGGTCAACAACTTGCGGGTTCTGCAATACCTGCAAGGGGAGCTGGGGCTGAGCGACGGCCAAAAAGACGACTGGTATCGCCACTGGCTGGCCGTCGGTTTTAGGGCTTTAGAACAGCGCCTTGAGGCCAGCGCCGGGCGCTACGCCTTTGGCGATACCCTGACCCTGGCCGATTGCTGCCTGGTGCCCCAGGTGTATAACGCTCGCCGCTTCAAGGTGGACATGGCGCCGTACCCGACCCTCAATGCCGTCTGTGCCCGGCTTGAGGCCCTGGACGCTTTCATTGCCGCTGCCCCCGAGCATCAACTGGACGCTCATTGAAAAAAGTCGGCGCCATGCCGACTTTTTATGCACTTTTGCTTCCCCTTAATTTTTCTGCTGCTAAATTCTGATTGAATCGCCGTCGGCAGGGAAAAACGATGACAATAAAGAACTTAACGTTAAGGCAGCGCTTGTTAGCCAGTCACCTTGCGGTGGTGGTGATGGTGCTGGCGGTGTGTGCCGTCTTGATTGTCGCCCTGGGTCGCCCCGACCAAAGCACCTCGGCCATAGAGCACAAGGCCGAGCACCTGACCGAACTGATTGAGCAAGCCGCCAGGGTAGCCGAAGATAGCGCCCGTATCCTGGAGCTGGCCGACCTTGGCAGCCCTTCCTTTCGCAGCGGTTTGGTCAAACAGAACGTCGACAGCCATAAAATGGTGTTTGGCTCGGCCCTGGCCTTTTTACCGGAATTTCAGCCCCCCGGCCCCATCAAGGCTCCCTACGCCTATCGCAGTGGCAACAAGATATTGCTGACCGATCTTCGTGAAGCCTACGACTTCACCCTCGGCTCCCAATGGTTTATCGAGCCGGTTAGGGTGCGCCAGCCAAGATGGTCGACGCCGTATTTTGACGACGGCGGCGGCAACATCTGGATGATCACTTACTCGGTGCCCATTTTCCGGGGCGAGACGGTACTGGGAGTGATGACCATCGATATCGCTATCGACGAGTTGGCGGCGGCCAATGGCGACGGCAAGACTGAGCTGCTGGGCCCCAAGGGCAACCCCCTTAACCAGCTCAATGAAGAGTTAAGTGGCCCGGCGCTGCCTATCGGTCACACTGGTATTTCCATGCGCTGGCAAGGGCCTGAGCAGCAGCGCAATCTCTGGGCCTATCTGGCTAGCCTGCTGGTTTGTCTGGGCTTGGCGCTGCTGGCGATGCGGCTGTTAATTCGCGTTCATACCAAGCCGCTTTATTCCCTGGCCTGGGGCTTTCGCCAGTTGCAAAAAGGCAAGCCGACCTTGCCCTTGGTGCCTCATGGCGCCCCTGAGCTAAAAGAGCTGGCGGTGAGCTTTAACCGCTTGCAGGGAGGCGCACAAATCTCCGATAAGGCCACCATTGCTAGCGCCTTTATCGAGCATCTCCCCGGGGTGGCCTACCGCGCTGATGGTAGCGGGCAGATCCAGTTTATTAACCCTTATATCTTTGATTTAACGGGCTTTGGCGAAGACGAATTTCTTAAAGGTGAGCGCTTGTTGCTATCCCTTGTGCACAGCGACGACAGGGCTCGTGTCCAAGAGACCATCGATGAGGCCATCAAGCGCCGGGTGCCTTATGCCGTTGAGTATCGTCTTGAGCACCGCCTTGGCTCCCAGCGCTGGGTAGCGGAGCGGGGCGACCCGGTTATAGGCGACGACGGCCAGCTGCTGGGATGGGACGGCGCCATTTTTGATATTGCCGATAGGCAGTCGGCACGAGAACGCCTGGAACGGCGTGAGCAACTGCTGACTGCCATTTTTAAGGAGGTGCCTACCGGCCTTGCCATGGTCAGTGAAGACGGCAAAATCGCAGAGTCCAACCCGGCCTTGGCAGACCTGCTGGGCCTGTCTGGCAGTCAATTGAAAGGGGCTCTTATCAGCGCCTTTTTCCGGCCTAAAGACATGCACTTTATCCGCGGCCAGTTGGAGCTGTTGCAAAAAGGGGAAGGGGATTTTACCTGGGAAGGCGAGCTTATCAGTGCCCAAGGCAAGGGCCGTTGGGTGCAGCTGGCGTGGCGCAGCCTGAGCCTTGGCCGCAGCGTGCTGGTGGTGACCGACATGGACACCCGCCGCGCCATGGAGAAGCAAATTCAAGAGGCCAAAGAAGAGGCCGACCAAGCTTCTAAAGCCAAAAGCGACTTCCTGGCCAATATGAGCCACGAAATTCGCACCCCCATGAACGCCATCCTCGGCTTTGCACAACTGGCCCAAGAGCAAGAAGGGGCCAGCCCCTACCTGGGGAAAATTCAGCAGGCCTCGAAAACCCTGCTGCGGATCCTCAACGACATCCTGGATTTCTCCAAGATTGAAGCGGGCAAGATGTCCATTGAGAATGTCGATTTCCGCCTGGACGATACCCTGGCCAACCTGCGGGACATCTTTGCCGATACCGCCGCCCAAAAGCATATCGAACTGGTGCTGAATCTGATGCCAGATTGCCCCAATCAGCTTAAGGGCGACCCCCACCGGCTGACCCAGATCCTGATGAATCTGGTGTCCAACGCCCTTAAGTTCACCGAAAAGGGGGAGATCGTTATCGGGGTGCAGCAAAGCAAGCCCGGCTGGCTGCAATTTAGCGTGCGCGACACCGGCATCGGCATGACCCCGGATCAGATAAGCCGGCTCTTTGGCGCCTTTAGCCAGGCCGACAGCTCTACCACCCGCCGCTATGGCGGCACTGGGCTGGGGCTTGCCATCTGCCAACGGCTTTGCCAACTGATGGGGGGCGAGATAGAAGTGCGCTCCGAGTTTGGCCGCGGCACGCTGTTTGGCTTTTCCCTGCCTTTGGTGCCCGAAGGCAGCCAGAGCGACTTGACCCAGGTGGCGGCCTTGCAGGGCTGCCAGGCCCTGGTGGTGGATGATAACGAAACCCAGTTGGCAGTGCTCGAAGGACTGCTGAGCGCTTATGGTTTTGTTGTGCGTAGCGCCCTTGATGGTGAGAGCGCCTTGCAGATGATGACCCAGTCCATGCCGCAGCTGCTGCTGGTGGACTGGCAAATGCCGGGCATGGATGGCATCGAGCTTATCGAGAAGGTTAAAGCGCTGCCCACGCAGCCCAAGGCGATGTTGATGGTGTCGGCCTTTACCGACGACGCCCTGGTGCAAAAGGCCACGCCCCTTGGGGTCAAGGAAGTGCTGCTTAAACCGGTCAGCCCCTCCACCTTGTTTGATGCGGTCTGCGAGGCTCTTGGCGAAGGCACCGGCCGCTTGCCGGTGCGCCGGGCCCCGGACGGCAACAGCCTGCGCTACCCGGCCCTGGCCGGTAAGAAGGTGCTGCTGGTGGACGATAACGATCTCAACCGGGAAGTGGCCCAAAGCTTCCTGACCAAGGCCGGCATTCAGGTGCTGGTGGCCAAAGACGGCCAGGACGCCCTGGATCGCCTGACCAACCGCGACGTCGACCTGGTGCTGATGGATTGCCAGATGCCGATCATGGACGGCTATGAGGCGACCCGCCGGCTGCGCCAATCGCCCAAGTGGCAAGACTTGCCGGTGATCGCCATGACCGCCAACGTCATGGACAGCGACAAGAACCTCTGTCTGGCGGCGGGCATGAACGACCATATCGGTAAACCGCTGGACGTGCCGGTGATGTTCGAGGTGATCGCCCGCTGGCTGGGGGTGGAGGCCGAAGTGGAGGCGCCAGCCGCGCCGGTTGCCGCCCCCGACTGGCCGCAGCATCCACAGCTAAATGTCAGCGAGGGGTTAAGGCGGGTGATGAACGATGCCGGGCTTTACACCAAAGTGCTGAGCCGCTTTGCCAGCCAGGCGCCCGCTATGCTGACCTCAACCGACCCACAAAGCGACCTTCGCCAGCTCCACACCCTCAAGGGCTTGCTGGGCAGTCTCGGCGCCAACGCCCTGGCTGAAACGGCGCGCCAGCTTGAAGGCCGCGCCAGAGGCGGCGAACCCACGGCGCCGCTTCTGGCCAGCCTTAATGAAGAGATGGCGGGGCTGCTGACCGCCATTGACGCTTGGCTGCCCGAGGTGCCGCCGCAAGCTATGCTGGTCGCCCTTGATGACCATATCAAAACGCGCCTTGGCGCTTTGCGCCCGGCCCTGCAAGCGGCCGATGCCAGCGCCCTTGACCTCTTGGAGCAGCTCTTGGCTGAGCGGCCAGAGCTGGGGGCTACCCTGAGTGAACTGCGCGCAAGGCTTGAGCGTTTTGATTTTGACCTAGCGCTGGCCGAACTGGATACCTTGCTGGAGGAGGCATGAAAGAAGCCACGTTGTTGCTGGTGGACGATGTGCCGGAGAACCTGCATATCCTTCGCGAGTCGTTAAAGGATCTGTACCACATCAAGGTGGCGACCCAGGGCACCAAGGCCCTGGCTTTGGCCAAGGCCGAGCCTCGGCCCGACCTTATCCTGTTGGACATCATGATGCCTGACATGGACGGCATCGCCGTTTGCCAGGCCCTCAAGGCCGATCCCTTGACCCACAGGGTGCCGGTTATTTTCGTCACCGCCATGGGCGAGGTGGAAGACGAGGCCAGAGGGCTCTCGGTGGGGGCGGTTGACTACATCACCAAACCCATCAGCCCGGCCATAGTGCGGGCCAGGGTGGCCACCCACCTGCGGCTTTATCAGCAGGAGAAAAACCTCGAAGCCCTGGTGCGTGAGCGCACCCGTGAGCTTGAAGAAACCCGCGAAGCGATCATCGTGCGCTTGGGCCGAGCGGCGGAGTACAAAGACAACGAAACCGGCATGCACGTGCAGCGCATGAGCCACTACGCCTATGAGCTGGCGCGGGTGCTGGGCATGCCAGAGGACTGGGCGGTGCTGCTGCGCATGGCCGCGCCCATGCATGATGTGGGCAAGATTGGTATCCCCGATGCCATCTTGCAAAAGCCGGGCAAGCTCGATGACAGCGAGTGGCTGGTGATGCGCACCCACCCGGCCATTGGCGCCGAGATTTTAAAAGACGACACCTCGCCGCTGATGACCATGGCCTGCAAAATCGCCCTGACCCACCATGAAAAGTTCGACGGCAGCGGCTACCCCAACCGGCTCAAGGGGGAGCAAATCCCTCTGGAGGGGCGGATAGTGGCGGTAGCCGATGTCTTTGACGCCCTGACCTCAGAGCGCCCCTACAAAAAGGCCTGGTCTATCGAAGAGGCCATGGCTCTTCTCAAAGAAGAAGCGGGCCGGCATTTTGACCCGCAAGTGGTGGCGGCCTTTGACCAAGTGGTGGACAAGGTGCCGCAAATCCGCGCTGCCTTTGCCGACGCTCAGGAAAAGGCGTAGCAGTCCATGGCAAGGATGCCGTGGCTGATGGAGTGATGTAACAGCTCAGCTTTGCCCCCTGCGCCCATGGCCACTAACAGCGGCAGGAAATGCTCTGGGGTAGGGTGGTTGGCAAGGGCTTGTGGGCCTTGTTGCCAATTGAGCAGTGCGTCGTTATCCCCCTGTGCCAGGCGCTCGCCAACCCAATCGCTAAAGGCCGTCACCCAAGGAGGCGCCGCGCTGCCGTCTTGTTGCAAGGCGCGAAGGTTGTGGGTGAGGCTGCCCGAGCCGATAACCAGCACGTTTTTTTCCTTGAGGTTCTTGAGCTTCTGGCCAAGGGCGTAAAGCTCGCTGTTGCTCCAGTTAAGGGGCAGAGACAGGCTCAGCACCGGGATGTCGGCGTTGGGGTAGAGCAACGACAGCGGCACCCAGGCGCCGTGGTCCATGCCTCTTTCTACCGAGGTGGCGCCCAGGGTTTGGGCCAATTCTTCGGCCAGGGCCGGCGCCCCTTGGGCCGGGTATTGCTGCTGATAGAGGATGGGCGGAAAGCCGTAAAAATCGTGGATGGTTTCCGGCTTTTGGCTGTGGCTTACCGCCAGGCCCCGGGTGGCCCAATGGGCTGACACCACCAAGATGGCATCAGGCTGATAACGCGTTCCCAGCTCAATTAAAAAATCCCGAGCGGGCCCTGGGGTCAGGGCCAGCATCGGGGAGCCATGGGAGATAAAAAGGCTCGGTAACATGGTATGTGCCTCAGGCGAAACGCTTGTTAAGGACCAGGGCGCCGCCGCCAAGACCGGCTTGCACCAGCAGAGCCAGGGCCCAGAAGGCAGGGAATTCCCAGCCGCCACCGGTGTTTGAGAACACCCAGCCGTTAGCGGCGTGCACTGACAAGGCGCCCAGCAGCAGCGGGATAAAGGCCAGGCTCACCCAGCGGGTGTAAATGCCGAGGATAAGGGCGCTACCGCCGGCCACTTCGGCAAAGATGGTCAGGTAGGCGAAAAAGCCGGGAAAGCCCACCGATTCGAAGTACCCCACGGTACCGGGAAGGGTGAAGACAAAGATTTTCATCAAGCCGTGGGCCAGGGCCATCACCCCAAGGGCGATGCGAAGCAGAGATGCGGCGTAACTGTTCATGGTGTCACTCCAAATTCGTGTCAGGAAGATGGTGTTCACTTTAGGTGTGATTGATTTGAAGATAATCACCATGAGCGGAACATCATTGGTTCTTATTTGCGGGCAATGTCCTTTCCCAATAAGGAGGGGAGCCCCAGGCGGCCGCCAGGAAGTCTAAAAACACGCTCACCTTAGCCGGCAGGTGATGGCGGGCCGGGTAGATGCCGTAAATACCGATTTGCGTCTCCACCTGCTCGGCCAACAGTACCTTGAGCCGACCACTGCGGATACTGTCATCCACCAAAAAACTGGGCTGGTAGGCAATGCCAAGGCCGGCTTCGGCGCCGTGATTAAGCACTTCGCCGTTGTTGCTCTCAAGGGCGCCGGCCATGGTGATGCTGGTTTCACCGAGCTGCCAGTGGGTGCCCCGTGAGCCGCGATAGCGAAGCCCCTGGTGGTGGCCTAGGTCGGCAATGCTTAAAGGCTCGCCATTGGCGGCAATATAGGCCGGAGAGGCCACCAGCAGCATTCGGCAGCTTGTCAGTGGCCGGGCCACCAGGCTTGAGTCTTCCAACGCGCCGATGCGGATGGCCAGATCGAAACCTTCTTCGAGCAAGTCTACCTGGCGGTCGCTCAAGTCCAGCCGCACCTCAAGCTCGGGGTGCTGAACCATAAACTGGGCCACCAGCGGCGCCAGATAACGGGTGCCAAAAGACATGGGGCCGTTGACCCTGAGCCGGCCCGACACCTGGGTGCTACTTTGGTGCAGCTCGGTTTCGGCGTCATCGAGCTGCTGCAAAATGGCCTGGGCCCGGGCAAGGTAGCGCTCGCCGGCTTCGGTAAGGTGTAGGCGCCGGGTGGTGCGCTGCAACAGCCGCACCTTGAGGTGTGCCTCCAGTTGCTTCACCAGTTTTGACAACTGGGTGCGAGACATCTCCAACTGCTCGGCGGCGCGGGTGTAGCTTTCCAACTCGGCCACTTTGACAAAGGCCTGCATGGCGGCCAGCAGATTCATGGCGCTTCTCCAAAAGGCAGCGGCGCCTGGGTAATGAAATCTGGCGCGGCGGTAATGGTGACTTGCTCGCCAAAAGCTTCAAAAGACAGGGCATAGGCGTGGAGACACACCCGCTCAAAGGCGCTACCGCCGTACAAGTCGTCCCCCAAAATCGGCGCGCCCAGGCTCTTCATGGCCACCCGCAGCTGGTGGGTCTTGCCGGTTTGCGGCCACAATCGGTAGAGGCGGCGGCCGTCGCCAAGGGCCGTGGAGTCAAAGCGGGTGATGGCAGGGTTCGCTTGGGTGCGCAGCAAGCGCCAGGCTCCGCGGCGGGCCTTGGTCATGTCGCCTTTAATAAGGCCTTGCTTCTTGCCGGGCTTTTTGTCGGAAAGGGCGAGATAACACTTGTTTATCTGCCGCGCTTCAAAGAGGCGGCCCAGTTCGGCGGCGGCGTCGCTGTCTTTGGCGAAGAGCACCAGGCCGGTGGTGACTTTGTCCAGGCGGTGCACCGGCCAGAGCTTGCAGCCGAGGGTGGATTCCACCTCGACGAAAAATCCCGGCCCTTGTTCGGCATGAAAACTGGCCGCTTGGGTCTTGTTGACGATGACAAAGCGCGGACAGTCGTAAATCAGCTCAAACAAAAGCCACCTCCGGTAATTGATGAAAACGGGCAAAGTCCTTGAGCGCCTTGTGAAAGCTGGCCTCAAGGGCGGCGCCGGGCTTTTGCTGCCAGTGCAGGGCTTTTACCCGCAGCACCCCGGCTGGCCGGTCGGCTTTGAGATCGGTGACGCCCACCAGGGCGTCGCCATAGAGAATGGGCAGGCCAAAGTAGCCGTAGCGGCGCTTGGCTTCGGGCAGGTAGCACTCCAACTGGTAGTCAAAGCCAAAGAGGCGGTTAAGGCGTTTTCGCTGCAGCACCAAAGGGTCAAAAGGGGAGAGTAGCCGCACCTTGCGAGGCGCTGGTGGCGGCTCGTGTTGGGCGTCACTGGCCAGCATCAGCTCGCCGGCCTTTTCCACCAACTCGCCACTTTGGCGCATGGCCGCTACCGCCGCTTTCACCAAGGGGCCGTCGCCCCGGCGAAGGTAGGCTATCTCTTCTACCCGCCCCAGCCCCTGGCTTGCCATAAAGCAGTGCACCAGATGGCGGCCGTAGTCGAGGTCGCTGGCGCGGCAAGTTTCCACCGAGCTTGGGAGTAGGCGCTCAGGCAGGTCAAACACCTTTTGAAAGCCGTCCCTGTGGCTGACCATCAGCTCCCCTTCGTGGAAGAGTTGCTCAAGGGCCTTTTTTTCGTCCGACCATTGCCACCAGCCGCCTTTGGCTTTAACAAAATCCGAGGCTTTGAGCGGGCCTTCGGCGCGCACTCTATCCAGTACAAAGCGGCACAGCTTGGCGTTTTTTTCAAACCAGTGGCGCTGGCCCTCGCGAATGCGGTCCATCCGTATCCGGGCAAAACGGTAGCTGCTCATGGGCAGGTAGGCAGCGGCGTGAGACCAATACTCGAATATCTCCCGGCGCTGCTCGGCGCTGGCCAGCGCGCTTTCTTGGTAGCGGGGCAGGCGGTTATAGAGCTGGTGGTGATGGGCGCGGCAGATCACCTGGATGGCATCAAGTTGCAGGGCGCCGAGGTTGGCAATCAGCCCAGCCAGGCCTTGCTGCCAGGGCTGATAAAGGTGCTGGCGGGCCAGCACCAGCGCACGGGTTGGGTCCATGTGTGGTGTCATTTTTAAAGACGAAGGCTCAGCCTACCACGGGTGGGTTGGCGGGCAAGGGCTCAGTCGTGAATGACCTTGACCCGGCCAACCTGGCCGTCTTCGAGGCGCACTTTGATGCCATGGGGATGGCGGGCCGAGTTGGTGAGGATGCGCGCCACCACCCCTTGGGTCAGGGCGCCACTGCCTTGGTCTTCTTTAAGCACCACCGACACCTTGGCACCGATGTGGATCTGAGAGCGTAAGGTTCCTTGCATGGGTTTTACTGGGCCGTGAAATCAAAACGCCATTGTAAACGACATCGCCTGGCAGGTTCAGCAAAGCTGCGCGCTGGGTATCCATCCGATTTGGGTGGCTTGTTATGCTTGGCTTGGTTGGGGGTTCGGCCCTGTTTTATTGCTGTGTTTATAGTGTGGTTTGTTTGTTATTTCATTTAAAAACAAAGGCTTATTTTGAGGTTATGAAAAAAGTGCCTGCGTAGAGGAAAAAACGGTTGCGTGTGAATTTTTTTGCCCTAATATTCGCGCAGCTTTCTGGAGATAGCCAATCCAAGTACATCGTGCTTCGACGACAAGGCAAAAGAGCAACTACCCAGGAGTGATTGTTGGCTGCTAGCTAAGAGCACTCACAAACGCTCGACCCAGCGTGGTTTTTGTTGTCTTTATTCTTGTTGGGAGGCCCTATGTCCGTCTCAGGCTTTGCTCCATCCGTTGCTGACGCATTCGGCGCACAAACTACCTCAAACACCACCGAAATCGAGCTTATCGAGTCTCTGGCCCGCCGCTACGGTGCGCCTTTTCTGATGCTCGACTGCGACATCGTCCGCCACCAATACCAGGCCCTTAAAGCGGCGCTGCCCGGCGTTGAGCTGCACTTTGCCCTCAAACCCCTGCCGCACCCGGCTGTGGTGAGCACCCTGCTGGCCGAAGGCGCCTGCTTCGACCTGGCCACCACCGGTGAAGTGGAACTGGTGCGCGACCTTGGCGTGCCGGCTGATAAGACCATCCACACCCACCCCATCAAGCGCGACCGCGACATCCGCGACGCCCTGGAATATGGCTGCAAGGTATTTGTGGTGGACAACATCAACGAGCTGGAAAAATTCATCCCTTACCGTGATGAAGCCGAGCTGCTGGTGCGCCTGAGCTTTCGTAACCCCAATGCGGTGTCGGATCTGTCCAAAAAGTTCGGCTGCTCTGAAGAGGGCGCCTACGCCATCGTGACCCGCGCCGCCGAGCTTGGCATTACTATTCGCGGCCTGTCGTTCCACGTCGGCTCACAAACCCTGGACGCCGATAAATACGTGCACGCCATCAACCGCTGCAACGCCGTTATCCGCGGTGTGGCCGAGCGCGGCTTGCCGGTCTTGAAGGTACTGGATATCGGTGGCGGCTTCCCGGTCAGCTATGACGACAACACCGTCGACATCGACAGTTTTTGCGCGCCTATCCGCAGCGCCCTGGCCGAACTGCCGGCGGCGGTGGCTGTAATTGCCGAGCCTGGCCGCTTTATCGTGGCCCCGGCCATGACCTCGGTGGCCTCCGTGATGGGCCAGGCCGAGCGTGATGGCGAAACCTGGTATTACCTGGACGACGGCATCTACGGCTCGTTTAGCGGCATTTTGTTTGACCACGGCCACTACCCGGTGGACGCCCTGTACTGGCAAGGGGAGCGTTTCCCCTCGGTGCTGGCCGGCCCCACCTGCGACAGCATCGATGTGATCGCCGAGAAAATCATGCTGCCCAAGCTCAACAATGGCGACTTGATTGTTGGCCGGATGATGGGGGCCTACACCTCGGCCACCGCCACCGAGTTCAACTTCTTCAGAAAGGCGCAGATCATCGTGCTCAACGAGTTCATGCACGATGCCAGCCTGGCGCCGGTGGTAACCCTCGAGGTTTAACCCTAGCCAAAAGAAAAAGGCGCCAGTTGGCGCCTTTTTTCATGGATAAAAAAGAGGGCTTTCGCCCCCTGGCCTGCCTTGCGGGAAAGGCATTTACGCCAACTGGTTGATGCCCCTGAGGCTCAAGAGCATCTGCAAGCATTTCTCACCCTCTATCCCTAACAACTTGTTTTTGTTGCCTTAGCTATATCGCAAGGCTGGATAAAAGGGTCTTGAATCAACGTGAAAGAAAGTGAATTTGCTGCCAGCGCCTGGCTGGCGGCGGCCCTAATCACAAAAAAGGGACGTTCAATAAGGCAAGCTTGGCCGCGTTGATAGCACCAAGGTCTTTGCCTTTGGCCTTGGCGCTTAAGGGACCGCTTTCACTAAGGCCTGTTTTATTGCAAGAAGAGTAGCCCTTACCTCCTTAAGATTTGATGATGTGGGCCGATTGCAAGGCTTACGGCGGGGCGGCGTGAAAAGGGGGGGCATTTAGCCCCCCATAAACACCCTGCCATGGCAAGGGTCAGGGAAGGGTTGCAACCAGAGTCCCTTCCAACAGGAAACTGGCTGGGTTGTCGGCATCATTGGCATCGGTAAGGCTAACCAATACCGCGCCAGCCGGGCCGCGAATGCTGGTTATGGTCCACTGCCATACCTGGCTGTCACCGCCGCTTTCAAGGTAGAGGGTGGCACTGCTGGTAATGCGCCAGGATATCTCCTGAGTCGTCTCTTCTCCTAACGCCAGGGTGCCGACACCATTGTCATTTAGCACCAGCCGGGCTTCCACGGCGCTGGACTCATCGGTCAAGGCCGGCAGGCTCAACGTCCAATCCCCCAAGGCGCTGTTGTTGTCAAAACCCTGATAGCGCTCTAGCTGCACGTCTTTGGTGGCGGTGTTGTCGTCGCTGAACAGTTCGGCGCTAAAGGTGCCGATGCGGGCAAAGCCAAAGCTGCCTTCGTTATCGTCGGTAAAGGTCAGTTCGCCCCAAGGGTGGCGCTGCAAGAACTCGTTGAACTGATCGCTACCATCTTCAGCGTTGTAAAGGCCGCCGGCCCCGTCGCTGTCGACACTGGCGCCGGTGACCATCAGCATGCCGTCTACCAGGGTATAGGTACCAAACTCCCCTGAAAGCGGCTCGTCTTCCTGGTTATTGGTGTGGGCGATGACGTATTCACCCCCTGGTAGGAAGGTCAGCACATTGGTGTTGTCGTCTTCGTATTCATAGAGGAGCCAGGCGCCAACCAAGGGATCTTGGTGGTCTTTGATGCGGGTAAAGGTGACAAGATCGCTGGCATCGTCGGTGAACTGCAGTTGAAAGCTGTCGCCGCTTAGTACCAGGGTGCTGACCGAGCTGCCTTCGTCGGGGTCGTAAAGGCCGCCCCAACCATCGGACTCGGCGATGGCCACCACGGTTATCTCACCGCTTTGTGGGTCCCAGTCATACTCCCCAAACTCTACCGAGCCGGCGGTCTGGCCGTTGGGTTCGTCCGGCTCGTCGGCGTGTTCGTGGATCATGATGTACAGGCCATCCTCGAGGAAGGTCATCACGTTACGTTTGCCTTCCCCTTCGCTAAATAGCCAGCTGCCTCGCAATTGGCTTTGCAGGCTGTCTTGGAAGTGGCTCTTGGCGGCGTTTTCCGATACCAGTGTTAGCGCGGGGTCGATGCTGGCCAGCACCGACCCCACCTCGATATCGAAGCTGGCTGATGCCAGGTCCAGGGTGGTGCCGGCAAAGGTGGCCGCCACATCCGGACTGATGTTGATGCCGTTGGCAGGGTTGCCATCCATATCAAGGGTTTGCAGCAATTGCAGGATATTGGTGGCGGTAGTGTCGTCGCCGCCAGCGATATCTGCCGGTGTCACCTGGCCGCTGGCCAACACTGCCGGGAAAGCCAAATCACCCAGGAAAAAGGTCACGCTTTCCCCTTCTACGTAGGCAAATTCGCCGGCGCTGTTGGTGGTGCCTTCCTGGCTGGCGGTGCGATAACCGATACCGGCCACTGGGCTGTCGACAAAGACCCCAACACTCACCACGGGGGCAGGTGTTGGGGGTGGGTTGGCAGATACCGGAGTATCGTCACCGTCGCTGCCGCCGCAGGCGGTTAACAAGGTGGCTAAGCAGAGGCCGCTAGCCCATTCGCGTGTTTTCATGAAAGCTCCCTGTGGGATAGTGTGTCCTGAAGCCTCTGCTATAACCCAGGGCGGACTCAAAGGAGCTTTAAACAACGTGAAGAAAAATGATCTCTTCTAAAACAAATGGTTAGACTTAGTACCAGCGGCGCACGCGGGCTTTGTAATCCTGGTACTGCTGGCCAAATTTTTCGGCTAGGTACTTCTCTTCGCTACGGATAACCAACAGCCACAGCATATAAAGGGTTACTGGCAACATCACCAGGGCGAAGGGGCTGGCAAGCCACAGCGCCAGCCCCAGATAGGCAATGGCAAGGCCCAGGTACAGAGGGTTTCTTGAAAACCGATAGGGCCCTTTTACCACCAGTTGGGTGGGTGCTTTGCCAGGCATGACTGGGGTTTTGGCCAGCAGCAGGGTGGCAACGGCCCACAGGCTGAGCAGCAGCCCAAAACCGATAAGCAGCCAGGCCAGGGGTTTTAAGGGAGTAGGGTAGAGCTGGTCAAGGCCCAAGCCAATGCCAAAGCCGGCGATCAGTATCAGGGGCGGAACAAAGGGAATACCCGGGCCTTTCATGGCGACTCCTTAACGGTTTAGAGAAAGCGTATGGCAAAGGGGTAGCGAAAATCCTGGCCATCGGCGGTTTTTATAATAGCCAGTACCACCATCACGACGTTGAACAAGGCGCAGACCGCCAGCAGCAAGATGCCGACAAAGACCAGCACCAGAATGCCGGAGATGAGGTAAGCGATCAGCATGGTGATTTGGAAATTGACTGATTCCCGGCCTTGCTGGTCGATATAAGGAGAGCTGTCTTTTTTGAGGGCCCAGACCAGCAGCGGTCCAATGAGATTACCAAAGGGGATCACGTAACCGGCAAATGCCAGGGCGTGGCAGGCAATAGCCCAGTTTTTTGTTTCTGCGTCCATGTTGTTGTCCTTCATTATCAAGCTTCTTCCATTGTCCATGCCGACCAGGCTGCCAAGAGGGCAATCAGGCTTAGCCCCAGCACTAGCCAGCGAGTATCGATAATGCTCGCCAGCAATGCGCTGAGTGCACCGGCCAACAGCAGCATCATACCAATCAAGGTGTTGCTTAGTGAAACCAGTACCGCCCTGTTGTGTTGGTTGGCCATGTCGATGACATAGGTTTTTCGCCCCAGCCGGATGCCCGCGTGGGCAAGGTTGGTGGTAAAAATCAGCAATGCAAATCCAAGGCTGCTAGCCCCCCCAAACCACCAGGCGCCAAGGCCGGTGGCAGCGGTGATGAGGGGCGCCAGATACAGCACGGTGCGGCTGGATTTGTCTGCAAGGTGGCCCCAGATGGGCCCGCTGATAAACCCGGCCAGCCCGGAGGCCAGCAATAAAGCGCCCAGGGTGCGTAGCTGATGGGGCGATTGAAAGCTCAAGCTAACCAGAAAAGGCGTCATCAACGCGCTCGACAGCAGCAAGGTGCGGGTCAGCAAAAAGCGGCGAAACTTGCCCATCTTAAGGGCCGCTCGAAAGGCGTGGCGAATATCGACGTGTTCTTGCGCGCCGCTCTCTACATCCCCTTCAAGTTCAGGCAGTTGCTGGTAAATAGCCGCTGCCAGTAGCCAAAGGCCAGCACCAGCAATCAGCAACGTGCCGAGGAGCTGCTGCTCGGCGTTATCTAAAAGACCCAAGCTCAGGGCCGCGCCAAAGACCAGCAAACTGACCCCGCCGACACTGGCTGCCAGGCCTGAGACTTTACCCCTTCGGCTTTTGGCAATGGTTTTGCCCTGCACATCCTTAATGGCCACCGAGCAAACGCCCCTTGCCAGGCTAAAAAGCGCCAGCAAGGCAAGAATAAGGCCGCCAGCCAGGATGCCTTTACAGCTCAGGGCTACGATACCCATGGCCAGCACCGCCAGGCCTTGCAGTAGCGAGCCTGCGCTCCAGAAGGTTTTGCGGATGGCGTGTTTTCTCATCCGGCTGGCCACGAACATTTGTGGCAACAGCGACAAGGACTCGCGAATGGGTACCAGCCAGGCCACCATGGCCGCCGGCGCGCCGAGTGCGCCCAGTAGCCAGGTCAGGGTGAGCTTGGGGTCAACAAGGCCGTCGGCGGTTTTGGTCAAGGAAAGGGCGACAACATGGATAACCATGCTTTTGGATTGCCGCTGGCGGGCCGGCTCGCTGATATCCGAGGTCGGTTTGTCTTTGGCGTTATCCAAGGCCACAGCACGCCTCGCCCTTACCGCCTTTTAGATGGCTATTCATGGTTGATGGTTTATTTATCGCTCCATACCGCCAACATATTGCCGTCCGGGTCGGCAAAGTGAAAACGCCGGCCGCCAGGGAAGCTGAAGATAGGCGCAATAATGCGGCCCCCTTCGGCTTCAATCTGCTGCAATTTGGCTTCCAGCTCGGGGTGGTAGATCACTACCAAGGGGCGCCCGGCGGGAATGAAGTTGTCCTGACGGGCAAAACCGCCTTTGAGCTTGCCGTCGTCAAAACTGCTGTAATCGGGGCCGTGATCGGTAAATTCCCATTGGAAGACCTGGCTATAGAAGGCTTTGATTTTTTTCAGATCCTTGGCGGGAAACTCGATGTAGTCGATGTGGTTTCTCATAACCGGACTCCGTGTTTTTGAAGGCTGCCAGCATAGTATCAGAGCTTTTGGCTTGCATGATGCTGTATGAAAAGGGATTAAAAACGCCCCTTTAAAATCACTCACTATACTTGGAGTTAAAGCGGCCCACGTCGAGCCGCTACTGTTTCGGTCGTGTCAGAGGAGTGATTTTATGAGTCATATATGGGGGCTTCTTACACATCCTGATCGTGAGATGCACGATATCACCAAGGAAAACGAGTCCATTTCCGACCACTTTGGCCACCACGTACTGTTGCTGGCTGCTATTCCGGTGGTGTGTACCTTTATCGGCACCACCCTGTTCGGTTGGGATTTAGGCAGTGGGCCTATCGTGCTGGACCATGTGACGGCCTTTTTGCTGGGGGTGCTGTTTTATGGCGCCATCCTTGGCGCGGTAGCCATTATGGGTGCCGTTATCCACTGGCTGGCGCGGGATTACCCGCAGCGGCCAAGCCTGCAACGCTGCATGGTGTTTGCCGGTTACATTGCCACGCCGATGTTCTTAAGCGGCATCATTGCCCTCTACCCTTTGGTGTGGTTGTGCATCCTGGTAGCGGCAATGGGTTACCTGTATTCCGGGTATCTGTTGTTCCTGGCCGTGCCGTGTTTTCTGAATATCGGTAAGGAGGAAGGGCTCAGGGTATCTGGCTCCATCTTCGCCATTGGCGTGTTGGTGACCGAGTTCTGGATTGGGGTAAGCGTAGTGATTTGGGGCTTCGGCCATCATCTGTTCTGATGCCTAACCCGATAAAAAAAGCCGCATCTTGCGGCTTTTTTTATCGGGCCACTTCCAGCAATTGGCGGCCTTGCACTGTGCCTCTGACTTCGAGGCCCGGGCACAACCCCACCAATTCGGCCTTCATACCCGGTTGAATGCGCGGCAGCCCAAGGGCCAACCTTGGGGTGACGCCAGCCATGGCCAGGGCATCTGCCAGGGGAATATCCATGGCTACCAGCCGTTGTACGCCTTTGTCCATGGTGAGGTTGGAACCGCCTATGGTGCCATCTGGGCCCAGGCAGCGGTCATTCTCGACACTGATGGATTTGCCGGCAAATTCAAACTCCCTGACATCGGCGCCGCTGGCTGGGGTGGCGTCGGTAACCAGGAACAATTTGTCAGCCAGGAGGCGATGGGCCAGCCGCACATTGGCACTGCTGACATGGATGCCATCGCCCACCAACCCGCAGTAAAGCTGGCGGTCAAGGGCAGTGGCGGTAAAGCCGGGGCTGCGGGCGCTGATGGGCGGCATGGCGTTAAAAAGGTGGGTCGCCATATCCATCCCGGCGCCAATGGCGCCCAGGCTTTGCGCCTCACTGGCGAGGGTATGGCCGCCTGAGACCTTAATACCGGCATTGGCCAAGGTGCGAATAACCTCTTCATCCACCACTTCGGGGGCCAAGGTCACCAGTTTGACCACGTCTTTGGCTTCGATGATGGTGTTGAGCAAATCGTTGCTCACCGGGCGGATCAGGTCGCTATCGTGAATGCCGCCACGGTTGGGATTAAGCCAGGGGCCTTCCAGGTGCAGGCCAATCAGCCCCTGGCCCTGGTAACGGCGGGCGGCATCGATGGCGGCGCCAACTTTGGCGTCTTCGTCGGTAATGAGGGTGGCCAAAAAGCCGGTGGTGCCGTGGTGGAGATTGCCTTCGTTAAGCTTTTCAAGGGTTTGTACGTCGGGGGTGTCGTTAAACAGCAACCCGTAACCGCCGTTTTGCTGCAGATCCACAAAGCCGGGGGCGATGGTCAGTTCGGAGCAATCCACCCAGGGCCGTGGCGGCGATTGGTTATAAGGCAACCAGGCCTCGAGAACGCCGTCAGCGATAACCAGATGGCCGCAGGTAAACCCTTGACGGGTCAGAATTCGGGCGCCGGTGAGGCTGTATTTGCAATGGGCCATGGCTCTATTGTTTCACTGCCTTGTTTCATGGATCATAGGGGTAATTTCACTCCCTAAAAAGTATCAGAGGACTCGCTATGAGCAATGCGGGCGAAAACCGTCCCAGCAACTTTATCCGCCAAATTATTGATGCGGATCTTCAGAGCGGTAAACATCATAGCGTTCATACCCGCTTTCCACCTGAACCTAACGGTTACCTGCACATAGGTCATGCCAAATCCATCTGCCTGAACTTCGGGCTGGCCGAGGATTACAAAGGTTTTTGCAACCTGCGTTTCGACGACACCAACCCGGTAAAAGAAGACCAGGAGTACGTCGATTCCATCAAGCAAGACGTGCATTGGCTGGGGTTTGAGTGGTCTGGCGAGGTGCGCCATTCCTCCGATTATTTTGACCAACTCTTTGGCTATGCCGTCGAGCTTATCCAAAAGGGCCTGGCCTATGTGGACGAGCTGAGCCCCGAGCAAATTCGCGAATACCGCGGCACCCTTAAAGAGCCGGGTAAGAACAGCCCTTACCGCGACCGCAGCGTTGAAGAAAACCTCGCGCTCTTTAACAAGATGCGTGACGGCGGTTTTGAAGAGGGCAAAGCTTGCCTTCGCGCCAAAATCGATATGGCGTCAAGCTTTATCGTGATGCGCGACCCGGTGCTCTACCGGGTGAAATTTGCCCATCACCACCAAACCGGCGACAAGTGGTGCATCTACCCGATGTACGACTTTACCCACTGTATCTCTGACGCCATCGAAGGCATCACCCACAGCCTCTGTACCCTGGAATTCCAGGACAACCGCCGCCTGTACGACTGGGTGCTGGAAAACATCACCATCGATGTGCAGCCCCATCAGTACGAGTTTTCGCGCCTGAACCTCGAGTACACCGTCACCTCCAAGCGCAAGCTCAACCAGTTGGTGACCGAGCACCACGTGGCTGGCTGGGACGACCCGCGCATGCCCACCATCGCTGGCCTTCGCCGCCGTGGCTATACCTCGGGCAGCATTCGCGAGTTCTGTAAGCGTATCGGCGTGACCAAGATGGATAACACCGTCGAGATGGCCATGCTCGAAGCTTGTATTCGGGACGACCTTAACGACAACGCCCCGCGCGCCATGGCGGTGCTGGACCCAGTGCGCCTGGTCATTGAGAACTTCCCCGAAGGCGAAGTGGAATGGCTGGAAGCGCCTAACCATCCCAACAATCCCGACATGGGCTCGCGCAAGGTGCCTTTTAGCCGTGAGTTGGTGATTGAAGGCGAAGATTTTCGCGAAGAAGCCAACAAGAAGTACAAGCGCTTGGTGCTGGGTAAAGAAGTGCGGCTGCGTAACGCCTATGTGGTCAAAGCCGAGCGCGTTGAAAAAGACGCTGCCGGTAATATCACCACCATCTTCTGCAGCTACGATCCTGACACCTTGGGTAAAGATCCGGCGGATGGCCGCAAGGTCAAAGGTGTTATCCACTGGGTCAGCAAAAACCATGGCCTGCCAGCCGAAGTGCGCCTCTACGATCGCCTCTTCAACGTGCCGAACCCCGGCAACGCCGAGGACTTTCTGGCCACCATCAACCCCGAGTCTTTAACCGTGGTGCAAGGCCTGGTGGAGCCGTCCTTGGCCGAAGCCGAGCCGCAAAAAGGCTACCAGTTCGAACGTATCGGCTATTTCTGCCGTGATAATAGCCAGACGTTAGTCTTCAACCGCACTGTGGGTCTGCGTGACACCTGGGGCGGTGGTGGCGAAGACGCCTAAGCCTGATAAAAAAGCGCCACCTTCGGGTGGCGTTTTTTTTGCGAAAGATTGGCAAGGGCCGGCAGGTCTTAAGTGGGACTAACACAGGAGAGTCCCATGCAGCGCCTTTTATTACCGCAACAGCTTGTTAACCGCAGCCGCCTTTTCGATTGGCTGGCGCCCTTGGCCTTTCGCCTCTATCTGGTGCCGGTGTTTTGGATGGCGGGCATCAACAAGCTCCAAGGCTTTGACGACACCGTTGCCTGGTTTGGCAACAGCGAATGGGGCCTTGGCCTGCCTTTTCCCTGGTTAATGGCCTTTTTGGCAACCGCCAGCGAACTTGGCGGGGCGGTATTGTTGCTGGTGGGATTGGGCGTGCGGTGGGTGTCGGTGCCGCTGATGGTCACCATGGCGGTGGCCATTGTTACCGTACATTGGCCTAACGGCTGGCAGGCTATTGCCGATCCCAGCGCCCCTTTTGCCAATGCCCAGGTGCTGGCATCGGCAGATAAGCTCGCTAAGGCGCGGGAGCTGCTGCAAGAACATGGCCACTACGATTGGCTGACCAGCTCCGGGCCCCTGGTTATCCTCAATAACGGCTACGAGTTTGCCGCAACCTATTTCATCATGCTGCTGTCGCTGTTTTTCTCTGGCGCCGGCCGTTACCTCTCCCTTGACCATTGGTTTTGCCGCTACCTTGAGCGCCGGTCAGCCAAGGCTGGGGCTGTCAGCGCGCAGGCTTTGGGTTAGGCTAGGCCTTTTACCGGCAGCAAGAGGCCTTTATGGACGCACTGGACCTGTTACTTAACCGCACTTCCGAGCCCAAGCTGGAGGCGCCGGCGCCTCAGGGGCAAGCCCTGGAAAACCTCTTTCAAGCGGCCTTTCGGGTGCCGGACCACGGCATGCTGCACCCTTATCGTTTTGTGGTGATTGAAGGCGAGGGCCGCCAAAAGCTCGGCGAGGTGTGCCTTGCGGCGCTACTGGCCGCCGACCCCGAGGCGGATGACAAGGCCCGTGATAAGGCCCTGCACCTTTTGGAGCGCGCGCCCATGGTGGTGGCGGTGGTGTCCAAGGTACAAGACCACCCCAAGGTACCGGCCTTCGAGCAGTTGGTGACCGCCGGCCTTGCCGCCCATGCCATGCAGATGGCGGCGGTAGCCCAGGGTTTTGGCGGTATCTGGCGCACTGGCGCTTATGCCACGGCGCCGCTGGTGCGCGAGGCGCTGGGGGTGTCGGGCGAGGATGAGATTCTGGGCTTTTTGTATCTTGGCACGCCGGTGCCAACCAAGTTCAAGGTCCCAAGGCCCGACAGCAGCGCCTTTGTCAGCCACTTTTGAAAGCCCCGCCAGGGGCTTTTTCATGACATCAGCTGTTGGCGGAAGATAAAAAACACTGCGCCCAGGATACAAAGCCCGGCCCAGACATAATCCCAGCGAAACGGCTCTTTGAGGTAGAACACGGCAAAGGGCACGAAAATAAAGAGGGTGATGCACTCTTGGATGATTTTCAGTTGGGCGGCGCTTGCCACCTGATAGCCGATGCGGTTGGCCGGCACCTGCAACAGGTACTCGAATAAGGCAATGCCCCAGCTCAGCAGGGCCGCCACTATCCAAGGCTTGGTTGATAAGCTTTTAAGGTGCCCGTACCAGGCAAAAGTCATGAAGATATTGGACAGGCAAAGCAGTACGACGGTGATGGCAATAGGGGGCATAGCGGTACTCCATGGCGACGCGGTTATTGTGCGTGGCGGCCTCGATGTCGATGATTAATTTTTCTTGTCCTGACGATAATCAAACCGCATTGTCCCTGCCCTGACAGAAGCGCAAAATCGCGCCACTTTCTCTTCCCCCCTCGGTTTAATGATGTTCTCCCGTCCTGTGGTGCTGCTGCTGTTGGGCCTGCTGCTGCTCACCATTTCCATTGCGGTCCAAAATACCCTGGTGCCTCTTTGGCTGACCAAGGCGCAGGTGTCTACGGCTGGTATCGGCAGCGTCACCTCGCTGTATTTTGTCGGCAACCTGGTGGGCACCTTGTTGGCCGGGCGCCTGATAAACCGCCTGGGCTTTGCTGTGACTTATCAGCTGGTGTGCCTGGTTTTTGTGCTGGCGGTGTCCGGACTTTGGCTCAGCCACAGTCTTGCCGGCTGGCTGGGGTGGCGCTTTTTGGCCGGTGTGGCCTGCGCCTGTATCTGGGTAGTGGTGGAATCCTGGCTGATGCTCAAGGGTGAGGCCACCCAGCGCAGCCAACTGTTGGCGGCTTACATGGTGGTGTATTACCTCGGCACTGTGGTGGGGCAAATGCTGCTGACGGTGACCAACACCGAAATGGCGGCGGTACTGGTGTGGGTGGCGGCTCTGATTGGCGTGGCCATGGTGCCGGTGGCCCTGGCCGGCCACAGCCGCCACCAAATCGTGCGCCAGCGCAGCCCTTTGCTGGCCATGATCCGCCTGAAATCGGCGCGCAGCGGCGTGCTGGGCTGCGTGCTGGCCGGTGTGGTGCTGGGCTGCCTTTACGGGCTGCTGCCGGTTTTTCTGGCCCGCCAACATTTTGATGATGCCCAAGTGGGGCGCTGGATGGCGGTGCTGGTGGCGGCCGGTATCATGGGCCAATGGCCAACCGGCCGCCTGGCAGACCGCTTCGGGCGCCGGCCTGTGGTGTTGGGGCAGATGGTCATTATGACCCTGTCCGCCCTTTGGCTCTCGGTGATGGGCTCGCGCCACGGCTTTGCGCTGTCGTTGGTGGGCCTTGGGGTGGTGGCTTTTACCTTGTATCCGGTGGCCATGGCCTGGGCCTGCGAGCAGGTCAGCAGTGAACAACTGGTGGCCATGAACCAGGCGTTGCTGCTGTCTTATTGCCTTGGCAGCCTGGCCGGGCCGGCACTGGCAGCGGTGCTGATGGACAGGTTCAGCGACAGTGGCCTTTTTACCCTGATCGCTTTGGTAACCATGGTGGTGGGGGCTTGGTGCTGGCGGCAAAGGCCGGCGGTGCTTGCTGTGTAGCTTTTGCGCCAATTACTTGTATAATGTCTCAAAAGGTTGGTGGAGGCTTTCATGCAAGCAGTGGCGCAACTGGATGCCAAGGCAGTGCTCAGCAAGGCACTGCTTAATGCAGGCAAGGATCTGGGGCTAACCCAGGTAGAGATAGGCAATGTCATTGGCCGTAACCGCACCCGGCTGCGTGACGGCATAGAGCCGGCCAGTAAAGAGGGCGAGCTGGCACTGCTGCTAATTCGCCTGCACCGTAGCCTCTTTGCCCTGACCGGCGGCCAGGGCGCCGACATGAAGCACTTTATGGCCACCCGCAATCACCTTAGCCTTGGTGTGCCCAAAGAGCAGATAGGCACGGTGCAAGGCCTGGTTAAACTGGTTAACCTGCTGGACGGCTTGCGAGGCAAGATCTGATGCAGGCCATCCAGGGAATGGGATGGCGATTGGTCGAATCCCAGGAGCAGGTTGCCACCTCGCAACTGGTCGATAACCTCGCCGAGCAGCAATTACTGGAAGACTTGCTGGATTACTCCAAACCGCCCCGCCTAGCCGGCACCGAACACCTGCATTACCTGCTGGCTACCCCTTTTCGTTACCCGCCCTTGTTGTGGGGCTCGCGTTTTGGCCGGGCCTTTGAGCCAAGCCTGTTTTATGGCGGCAAAACCATCAACGTTACCCTCACCGAAGGCGCCTACTACCGGCTGGTGTTTTACCATTCCATGGCCGAGCCGCCGCCCGGCGTGCACCTTCGCACCCAGCACAGCCTCTTTGCCTTTTACTACCGCACCCACAAAGGCGAGAAGCTTCAGGAATGGCCGGAGCAGCAGAAGCTTACCGATCCGGTGCATTACGGATATTGCCAGGAGCTGGGTAGCCGCCTTCGCGAGCGTGATGTCGAAGCCTTTGAGTACCGCTCGGCCCGCTGCCTGGAAGCCGAAGTCAACGTGGCGCTCTTTACCCCCAAGGCGCTGCTGAGCAACAGGCCGCGGCGCCTAAGCCGCTGGCTTTGTGAAGTCGGGCCCCATGGGGTGAGCTTTTTAGGCGGGGAGGGAAACGATCTGTACCTCTTTCCCGCTGATATGTTTTGGGTTGACGGCAAACTGCCGATGCCTGCCTGATAAAAACGCGCCCCTCGGGGCGCGTTTTTACTTTTTGGCGTTGCGGGCCTTTTCTCGCTTAAGCTGCTCCCAGGCCTGGAAGGCGGCAAAGTGCGGCTCATCGCGCAGCAGTTTTTGGTGCGGGTCCAGCAATATATGCTCAGCCTTGCCGACCTTGAGGCTCCCCTTGCCCCCGGCCATGGCCACTTTGTAAACCTTGCCGTCCAGGGCCACCTCCACCGGCATCAAAAAGGCGCTTTTAGTGCCTTGCCAGCTAAGGTGCAGGGTGTTGCCGTCCCGGTTAGCCACCAGCTTTGGCAAGGGAGCCTGGTAGAGGTAGGCGTCAAAGAACCACTGCATATCCTCTCCTGCCAGGCGGCTGACGATGGCGATAAATTCCTTGGATGTGCCATAGCGCGGGGCAAAGTGGCCGGGACGAGGGTCTTTGGTGCCGTACACCAGCTCCCGCACCGCCGTGAAGAAACCTTTATCCCCCAGGTAACTGCGCAGGCTGTGCAGCATAAAGGCGCCTTTGACGTAGATATCCTGGCCGGGGCCGCGTTTTTCGTCGTACACCCCTTCTTCGGTTTGGGAATGGCCCGACACCAGCGGCCGCTTGTTTTTAATGGCGCCGCGAACTCGGTAGAGGCTGGCGTCATAGGCCATATCGCCGCGCAGGTACTGGGCATAGAGCGGCTGCATATAGGTGCCAAAGCCCTCGTGGAGCCAAAAGTCGTCCCAATCGGTGTTGGTCAGTTGGTTACCAAACCACTCGTGGGCCAGTTCGTGTTGCAGCAGATCGTCATAACCATAAATGTTCTGGGCATAGCCGTTGCCGTAGGCATTGATGGTTTGGTGCTCCATGCCTTTGTGCGGGGTGTGGACCACGCCCATTTTCTCGTTCCCAAAAGGGTAGGGGCCGATGGTTTGCTCAAAAAAGTCCAACTGGCGGGGAAACTCGGCAAAAAGCTGCTCGGCCTGGGCCTTTTGGCCCTTTAGGTACCAGTAATCCATGGGAAAGCTGTTGCCAAAGCGGCTGTGGTAGGTGGCTTCAAGTTTTTCATAAGGGCCGATGTTAAGGGCAATGGCGTAGGTGTTGGGGTGCGCCACCTGCCAGTGGTAGGTGCGCCAGCCGTCTTTTTCTTCCATCCCCAAGAAGGCGCCGTTACTGGGCGCCACCAAGGGCGCCGGCACCGTGATGAAAAGCTCCGCCACATCCGGCTCTCCCATGGGGTGGTCGATACAGGGCCAGAACAGATCGCAGCCTTCACCTTGCACCGCCGTGGCTATCCACGGCTCACCCTCGGCAGTTTTAGCCCAGACAAAGCCGCCGTCCCAGGGGGCGTGTTTGGCCACGTGGGGTTTGCCAGCGTAATGGATGCCAAGGGTAAAGCGGGCGCCTTTGGCCACTTCCTTGGGTAGCGTGATAAAAAGCCGCCCCTCGGGATTGTGCCAGGCGCTTGCGGCAAGCATCTGGCCATTGAAAGTGATGGCGCTGATGGCAAAGGACGGGTCCAAGTCCACAGACAGGGTTTGCAGCGGCGCTTTGGCACTAAAGGTGAGCTTGGCCTCACCTTCAATGGCTTGCTGCTGGGGCTCGACCTTAAAGTGCAACTCGGCCTTGGTAAAATGCAAATATTGCTGGCTGGGCGGCATCAGGCCACCAGACTCTTTGGTCAAGGGGCTAAGGGGTTTGGGGCCGGCACTTTCATGGTGCTGGGCACAGCCGCTCAACAGCAGCACTAAACAACAGAGGCTTTTTTTCATGGTATCGGCAGGCAAGTCAGGTAAGCCCTATTAATACGCTGTTATCGGTTTGTAACCCAGTGCGCCTGTCTTGGCTGGGTGGCCAGCGGCCTTAAGGCGGGTTGACCGGCGATTGCGCTTTTGTTCATTTTGTTCACGGCGCCCGGCTTTTGGTCGCTAGGGATAGGCCTTACAATGCGCAGCGCCTTGAAGGAGCTTTTATGAACCGCCGTGCCGCTACCGCCGTTATTTTCATTGGATTTTTCTTACTGGGGATGGTGTTCATCCTCTGGGGCATCTTGCTGCCCGATTTGGCCCGTTCTCTGGCCATGAGTGAAGTGGTGAGCGGCGCCTTTTTTACCCTGATCTCCCTTGGCATGATTGTCGGCGCCTTTATCGGCGGCAAATACGTCCAGAAGTTCGATTTTCTGTCGCTGTTTTCCACCCTGGCGGTGCTGGTGGTAGCACTGCTGGTGGCTTTGTCGATGGTTAACCACTGGGCCTGGCTGCTGGCCGGGGCCTTCACCTTGGGCATTGTCAGCTCCAGCCTGTTCACCATCGGCCATACCCTTATCGCTCGGCTGCACGTGGCGCGCCGTTCGGCCATGATGGGGCTGATGGATTTTATGTTCAGCCTCGGCACCTTGGCGGCGCCTTTTTATGTGTCGGGGCTTTATGCGCTGGAGCACAGTTGGCGCTGGCCGCTACGGGTGCTGGCCCTGGGGCTGTTGGGCCTGGCCGCTTACGCCTGGTATACCGCGCGCCAGGGTAAAAAGCTGGCGCCGGTGGGCGAGGCCCAGCACAAGCAAAGCCTTTCCTACGGCGAGGTTATCAAACAGCCGGTGTTTTTGTTCCTGGCCCTGGCCGGGCTTGGCTATGGCGCCGTGGAGTTTGGCAACGGTAACTGGTTTGTCAGCTACGCCCAGAACGGCCGCGGTTTTGACGGTGACGAGGCGCGCTTTGTGTTTGCCTTTTTTACCGCCGGCATGGTGCTAAGCCGCTTGGGGTTTGCCCTGCTGCTGCGCTGGTTCAGTAACCACCGGCTGATGGTGATCCTGGCCAGTATCATGGTGGTGGGGGCCTTTACCATCAAGCTCACCAGCGACCCGCAGATCATGTCTATGGGCAACCTGCTGGTAGGGCTGGGGCTGGGCGGTTTGTTCCCGCTAATGCTGTCGGCCGCCATGGATATCGACAGCGACAAGGGGCCGGTGCTGTCGGGCCTTTGCGTGATTGGCTCGTCCATCGGCGTGCAGCTGGCGTCCTTCGGGACTGGCCTCTGGGCCAACTTTGCGCCCTTGGCAACGGCCTTTTGGACCATTCCCCTGGGCGCGGCTTGGTTGTGGGTGATGGCGTTTCGCTACAGCCGCGAGCTGAAAAAACGCCGCTCAGTGGATGGGGTTGTCGCTTAACACCACGCCATTTTTATCGGCATAAAGCCACATGCCGGGGCGGATGTTAACGCCCCCTAAGCGAAGGGCGATGCCGGTTTCCCCATGGCCCTTGCGCTCGGTTTTAAAGGGCGTCACTCCCAGGGCTTTAACCCCAAGAGCTAGGGTGGCAATCTCGCCGGCATCGCGGATGGCGCCGAAGATAACCACCCCGGCCCAGCCGTTATCCACGGCGCTTTTGGCAATCAAATCCCCCATCAGTGCCTGGCGCGTGGAGCCGCCGCCATCGACCACCAGCACCTTGCCCTGGCCAGGGGTTGCCAGCAGCTCCTTGACCCGGGAATTGTCCTCAAAGCATTTCACCGTCACCACCTGGCCGAAGAAAAGGGCCTTGCCACCCCAGTCTTGCAACGGCGCTTCTAGCCAGTGCAACTGGTCGCCATGGGCATCGCAAAGGTCGGGTAACAAGTCCAGCATCTGGCCTCCTGCGGCTGATTATGCGAAGTTAGCTCAACTCATAAGACCAGTTAAGCAGACAATGTTCAACCTGCCCTATATCCAGCCCCTGTTCCGGCCACCTTCGGAGTGGCAGTCCCTTATTTTGCAGGTCACCAACGGCTGCAGTTACAACCAGTGCACCTTTTGCGACATGTACACGGCGCCGCAGAAGAAGTTTCGCGCTAAAAAACGGGAAGACATCGCCGAAGAGTTAAAAGCGGTGGCGGCCACCGGCGTCTCGGTGCAGAAGGTCTTTTTGGCCGACGGCGACGCCATGACCCTGCCCACCCGGCGGCTGGTGGAGATTTGCGAGCTTATCCGCCAGTACCTGCCCAGCGTGCGGCGCATCAGCAGTTATTGCCTGCCGCGCAACGTCAAGAATAAATCCGTAGCCGAGCTTCGTACCCTGGCCGAACTGGGGCTGACCCTGGTGTATGTGGGCTGCGAAAGCGGTGACGACGAGGTGCTGGCCGGCATCAACAAAGGCGAAACCTTTGAAAGCTCCCAAGCGGCGCTGTTAAAGCTTGGTGAGGCCGGTATCAAGCGCTCGGTGATGATCTTAAACGGCATGGGCGGCGTCGAGCGCTCCCACCAGCACGCCATTCATTCGGCCCGGCTGATGAATGCCACCCAGCCCGAGTTTCTCTCCACCCTGGTGGTGTCCTTTCCCCTGGGGATGGCGCGGGTAGTGGCAGGTTTTGATGGGCGCTTTACCCCCCTCGAAGTGCCCCATTTGATTGACGAGCAGGGCTGGCTTATTGGCGAGCTGGCGTTAGAGTGCACCGTGTTTCGCTCCGACCATGCCTCCAACTACCTGGTGTTAAAAGGCACCCTGGGTAAAGACAAGGCCGCGCTCTTGTCGCAAATCGACAAAGCCCGGGCTGGCCTTGTGCCGCTTCGCGCCGAATGGCAACGGGGGCTGTAATGGGCTTTAGTTAAGGTCTTACTCTGCTTCAAAGGACTGATCAGATGAAGACCCTGCTCTTGGCCCTGTGCCTTTTTATCCCGCCTTGTTTTGCCAAGCTGCCGCCGCTGCTGGCCAATCGCTATGAAGGAGGCATTGATGTCAGCCAATACCTTGTCAGCGAAAAGCTCGACGGGGTGCGCGGCCGCTGGACCGGCCAAAGGCTGCTCACTAAAACCGGCAACCCGATACAAGCCCCTCACTGGTTTACCGAAGCGCTTCCTCCCACGGCCCTGGACGGTGAGCTTTGGATAAGGCGCGGCGCCTTTAGCGAGGTGGCGGCCGTGGTCTTGGACCGCGAACCGGATGATGCCGCCTGGCGCCAAGTCCATTACATGCTGTTTGACATGCCAGATGCCCAAGGGCGCTTTGTGGAGCGGCTTGCGGCCATGACGTCGCTGGTTAAGGCCACGGCCAAGCCCTGGTTGCAAGTGATACCCCAGCGCCAGCTTGCCAGCGAAGATGCGCTGATGGCATGGCTAGAACAGGTGGTGGCGGGAGGCGGCGAAGGGCTGATGCTGCACCGTATGGATGCCCTTTACCAACATGGCCGCAGCGATGACTTGTTAAAGTTGAAAAAAGCCGACGACATGGAAGGCACAGTGGTGGCGATATTGCCGGGGCAGGGCAAATACCAAGGCATGATGGGGTCGTTGCTGCTGGAGCTGGATAACGGCCAACGCTTTCGCCTGGGCACCGGCTTTACTGATGCGCAACGCGCGCAGCCGCCGCCAGTAGGAGCGCGGGTTACCTTTAGCCATCACGGCTTTACCAAAAACGGCAAACCGCGCTTTGCTCGCTTTTTGCGGGTCAGGCCAGATGGGGCCTAAAACAATGCCGGCGCCATAAAGGCGCCGGTAAAACAAGCGTCAGGCAGGCCCTCAAACCGGGGTCACGTTTTCCGCTTGTGGGCCTTTTTGACCCTGGGTTACTACCATGGTCACTTGCTGGCCCTCTGACAGGGAACGGCGACCGTTACCGTTGATGGCACTGAAGTGTACGAATACGTCTTTACCGCCTTCTTGCTCAATGAACCCGAAACCCTTCTCGTCATTGAACCACTTTACGGTACCTTTCACTTGATTTGACATAAACTCTATTTCCGATTTGCGAAAACACAAACCTAAGTAAAACAATAATATGCTTAGGCTTTAGCATGGTCCTATCCACGCTTATGAGCAATGATGTCGCCATCTGTTCAGAATGTAAACTAGCCATCGGTATAAGTTTGTTTCAACACAGTATCAGTGGTCTGATCATTTATCTGGCTAGACCATATCTGCCAGAATTAAGGAGTAGACTGGCGCCAGTTAAAAAAGAGGTCTTTTTCCAAGCCTATGTTTTTGAATGATTATCACCAGATCACCCCCGAGGGTTTTGCCTTCAGCCGGGCCCAGGCCAGCCGTTTTGCCAAGGGTGTAGCGGCCGATTTCAACCCTATTCACGACGAAGACGCCAAGCGTTTTTGTGTGCCGGGCGATCTGTTGTTCGCAATGCTGCTTAGCCGCATCGGCCTTCGCCAGAAAATGCGCTGCACCTTCTCCGGCATGGTGGGCGGCGACATTTCCCTACACTTGGCCGACCAAGACAGCCACGCCCGTATTCTTGACGGCGCCGGCAAGGAATACCTCGACTTGGCCTACAGCGGCGACAACAACCCAGATCTGGCGCTGATTGAGCACTTGGTCAAAGGTTATGTGCGTTTCTCCGGCCAGAACTTCCCGCCCATCTTGCTGCCGCTGATGAAAGAAAAGGCGGTGATGGTCAACCCCGCCCGGCCCCTGGTGATGTACCAGAGCATGGCCATCGACCTCAAAACCGTGGCTTTGGGCGCGCCAGAGATTGTGTTCTCCGGCGCCAACCTCGATGTAGAAGGCAAGCGCGGCACCGCCCATCTGCGGTTTGACTTTGTGGAGAACGGCCAGGTGGTGGGCAGCGGCGAGAAGGTGATGGTGCTGTCGGGGCTGGTCCCCTACGACCAAGCCGAGATGGACAAGATGGTGGCCTTTTACTACCAGCGAAAAAACGCCTACGCCGCCTGATAAAAACGCCGCTTCTGCGGCGTTTTTTAATGGTCTATCCCTTTGCCTGGCAACTGATCTGCGACTGGATAGCGCATTGCTTTTTCACAGCGTCGTTGCCTGTCTGACTAAGACAAAAATCCATTCTCACCCATTGCGAACCGGCTTGGCTGGCCGCCGAACTGGGTTGCCAATGCCAGGTTTTTAGCGCCTTGGTAGCCGCGGCAAAGGCGGCGGCTTTCGGTGCGGCGCTTACCAGGCGAACGGCGGTGGTATTGCCGTCCTGGTCGATATCGACTTGATAAACCGCGCAGCCCGTTATCTGGCTTTTGGCCATCTCCAGGGGATAGGGCACCATTTTTGTGGTGTCATGCACCCACGCGGGGTTAGCGGTTTGAGGGTAGCTGACGGCAACATCGGCATAGATGTTGATGCTGAAAAGTAGCGGCAGTAATGCACTCATAATGGATTCCTTGTGCAGTGTTGGTCCTGTCTTGGGCTTTTAGTTAAATACCGGGGCGTCGAAATCTTCCGGCTGGTCGGTATAGATACAGACATTGTGCTTGGCCACCAGCCCGTCGGGGGCAACGCAGTGGGCTTCGAAAAAGGCGCTGATGGCGCTGCGCTGGCAGTGGGCTTCAAAGCTTGCCATGTCCGCCCAAATTTCGTTGAACACCAGCGGAAAACTTTGGCCACCGGCAAAAGGGCTGGGGATGTGGCGGGTGACCTTGTATTGCAGGCAGCCGTCTTCGCGCAGGGTGTCGGCCTCAAGGGCCTGCAGCACTCTAAACAGTGCCTTTTCTTTGCCGGCCTTGGGTTCGAAGCTGGCAATGCAATAAACCTTCTTGGACATCTGAGTCTCTCCTTTTTAGCTGGCCACAGCATGCCTGCTGTTGGCCTTGATGCCAAGGCCGCCATGAAACCGATGCAGATCAACGTTCGCCCTTGCAGCCGGGAGTAGGCTGGCTGGGTCTTAGTTGTATTAGGTGCATTTTATGGCGGCGTTTTCGCAATTACTGAGCCCTTGGCGCGCTTTGGCAGCGGTGCAGACTATTCCCACAGGCTGGCTGCGTGGCCGGGCGGTGTTTGGCGGGTTAACGGCGGCCATGCTCTTTGAGCATATAAAGGCCAAAGTGGAGCCTGACTTGCCGGTACGTTCCCTTCATTTTGCTTTCGTGGCACCGGCGACACCGGGGCGGGTTGAGGTGCATGCCGAGGAGCTTAGAGCCGGGCGTTATGTGACTCAGGTGCAAGGCGAGCTTTGCCAGCATGGCGATTGTGTGTTGTCGGTCTTGGCGAGTTTTGGCCAGGCCAGGCCTTCAGCAGTGTCCATTGCACCCCCGGAGCCCCGGCATTTTACCGAGCCGGTGCAGTGCCAGCCGATGCCGGCTTTTATCGAGCCTGGCCCCGAGTTCGCAGCGCATTTTGACCTGTGCATTGCCACCGGCGCCCTGCCTTTTGCCGGTAGCCGCAGCCGGGAGCTGGGCGGCTGGGTGCGCTTTAAAAACGCGCCTGAGCCGGTGTCCATCGGCCATATTCTGGCGCTGCTTGATGCCTGGCCACCGGCGGTGCTGCCGATGCTTAACGCCCCGGCGCCAGCCAGCCTCCTTGCCTGGACCATTGATTTTGTTGAGCCGCTGCCGGCTTTTTGCGGCGACGACTGGTGGCATTATCTGGCCGAGGTGGTAATGGCTGAAGACGGCTACGGCATCATCAGTGCAAGGCTTCGCGATAAAAGTGGCAAGCTGGTGGCGTCATCGCGCCAGACGGTGGCCTTTTTCGGCTGACAAAAAAGGCCCCTTGGGGCCTTTTTAAAGAATGATGTAATCGCTTTGGGCTATCACGCCGTTGTGCGGCCCGGGCTCCAGGCTGATATAGCGGCCCTGCACGCAATCGATGGGAATACAGTCGTCCACGTCTAAAAGGGCGTCGGTGTGGGGTTTGTCCCAGCGGCTGTCCATCATTGCCTTACCTTTTTGTTTGGCCTCGGCCTTATCGCCCGCCACCACCAACAGGTAGTCGTGTACTTCACCAAAGCCGCCTTCAAGGTAACCGCCAAGGTTGATGAAAAAGAGGCGGGGGTCATCGGGGCCGGGTGCGCTGTCGGCCAAGGTAACCTGATATTGCTCGACCCCGTCTACCGCCATCCAGGAGTCGATATGCAGCCCTTGGCGGTCGCCAAACCACTGGCTTTTTAACTGCTCAAAACTGTCTTCAAAAGAATCCGCAACGGCAAAAACCACATCGTGTACTTCGATCTTGGCCTTGGGGTGCCGTCCCCCAAGCATCACCACGTAAAGCATGTGCACACTCCTTTATTGGGCCACGGCATGGTAATACGGCCCTTTGGCATTAGCCAGCCAGAAGGCACTTAGGTAGCGGGTTTTCGTCTTTGAGCTTTTGGGTAATGTCGGCAATGGCCTCGCGCAGCCAGCGGTGCGCCGGGTTGCGTTCATTGCGCTCATGCCAGATAAGGGATACCGGCTTGATGGGAATGTCGATGGGAGGCTTGGTTACCCACAGCTCGCCACAGCTGGTGTACTCAAAAATGGCGCCAAAGGGCAGGGTGGCAATAAGGTTGTTCTCACGCAGCAGCTTGGGCACCACCGAGAAGTGATTGGTGGTCATGGCCACTCGCCGCTCAAGGCCAAGATCGCTCAGCATGCAATCGACAATGCCCTGGCGGTCACCAGACAGGGATACCATCAGGTGGTCGGCCTTGATGAAGTCTTCCAACAGTAGCGGCTTGTGGGCCAGCGGATGGTGGTTGCCCATGGTGCAGGCGTAATAGGAGTCAAACAGGTGCATGTGGCGCAGCTGCGGCGCCATGGTGGGCGACGCCTGACTTATCACAAAGTCCACTTCAGCGTTGAGCAGCATGTTCTCCATGGTGGCCAAGGTGAAAGGCACCGCCAGTACATCAACCCCGGCCGCCCCTTGCTCTATTTTCTGGCGCAGCTTGCTCCAGTAAATGTCGACGGTCAGATCCGAGACCCCGATGCGAAACTCCTGGCGGGTACTGACCGGATCGAAGGGCTGAGGGTCCACCGCATCTTTAAGTGATTGCAGGTGTTTGCGGGTCTGTTGCCACAGGGACTGGGCAAAAGGCGTAGCCACCACGCCGCGGCCTTCTTTGACGAATACCGGGTCGCCAAAGCTGACCCGCATCCTCGATATGGCATTGGACACCGCCGGCTGGGTCATGGCCAGCACACTGGCGGCCCGGGATACGGAGCCTTCGCGCATGATGGCATCGAAGATCACCAGCAGGTTTAGATCCAACTGTTTCATATCATCACCATAATCAATGTTAGCTATTCAATATATAAATTAGACGATATGATTTTGCGCCCTGAGAATACGTGACGTCAATCACGTTTCTCGGAGCCACTCATGTCTATTCGTTCTCGACTGGCTGTTCTGGGCCTGCTGGTGCTGACGGGCTGCTCGCCCAAAGCCGAGCACAGTGCCGCCCAGGCCCAGGCCCCCGTTGTCTCGGTGGCCAAGGTGGTCAAGGTCCCCATCAACGAATGGGACCAGTTCACCGGCCGCCTGCAATCTCCTGAGCAGGTTGAAATTCGCCCGCGGGTTTCAGGCTACATCGACAAGGTTGCCTTCACCGAAGGTAGCCTGGTGCAAAAAGGCGATCTGCTGTTCCAAATCGACCCTCGCCCTTTTGCGGCCGAGGTTAAACGCCTGGAAGCGGAGCTGCAAAGCGCCACCGCCAAAGCGCATCAGGCTCGCATGGAAGCCCAGCGCGCCAAGCGCCTCAAAGGCAACGCCATGAGCACCGAGCAGGCCGACGCCCGGGAAACCACGGCGCTGGCCGCCGAAGCCACGGTTAACGCCACCGCCGCGGCCCTTGATGCCGCTCGCCTCAACCTCGAGTACACCGAGGTGCGGGCGCCGGTATCAGGCCGGGTGTCTCGCGCCTATATCACCGCTGGCAACCTGGTGAACGCCGGCTCCAGCCTGCTCACCTCAGTGGTGTCCACCAAGGCGATTTATGCCTACTTCGATGCCGACGAGCAGCGCTTTATCCAATACAACGATCTGGCTCGCCAAGGCCTGCGCCAAGGCGCCCGCGACCCGAACCAGGTGGTGCTGATGGGGCTGGCCGGGCAACAGGGCTTCCCCTTTACCGGCCATATCGACTTTCTGGATAACCAGGTCAACCCCGATACCGGCACTATCCGGGTGCGGGCGGTGTTTAACAATGACGACGGCCGCCTGACCCCCGGCATGTTTGCCCGCATCAAGTGGGTGGCCAGCAACACCTACCCGGCGCTCTTGATAAAAGACACCGCCATCGGCACTGACCTTGGCAAGAAGTTCGTGTTGGTGATGGACGACAAGCACCAGCTCAATTACCGCACCGTGACCCTGGGACCACGGCTGGAAGGTGGCCTGCGCATCGTCCGTGACGGCCTTAAAGCCACCGACACCATCGTGGTTAACGGTCTGCAAAGGGTGCGCCCCGGCGCCACCATCAGCCCCGATGTGGTACCCATGGCCACCGACAGCGAACTGCAACTGCTGGCTGCCACCAAGGCGCCCAAGGTGCCATCTGGCACAGCGCAAGCCAACACCCTGGCTGCACGTTGAGGAAGGGTTAAGTGAATTTCTCCCAGTTTTTTATCAAGCGGCCAATCTTTGCGGCCGTGCTATCGCTCATTTTGCTCATCGCCGGCTTGCTGGCGGTGTTCAAGCTGCCGATCAGCGAATACCCGGAAGTGGTGCCCCCCACCGTGGTGGTGACCGCCAATTACCCCGGCGCCAACCCCAAGGTGATAGGGGAAACCGTGGCCACGCCACTGGAGCAGGCCATTAACGGTGTTGAAGGCATGCTGTATATGTCTTCGCAGTCTACCTCCGATGGCCGCATGACCCTGACCGTCACCTTTGCCTTGGGTACCGATCTCAACGATGCCCAGGTGGAAGTGCAAAACCGGGTGGCCCAGGCCCTGCCGCGCCTGCCCGAAGAAGTGCAGCGCCTTGGGGTGGTGTCGGAGAAATCCTCGCCCGATCTGACCATGGTGGTGCACCTGACCTCCCCCAATAACCGCTACGACATGCTGTACCTGTCCAACTATGCGCTGCTGAACGTCAAAGACGAGCTGGCGCGCCTGGACGGGGTAGGGCAGGTGCGGATGTTTGGCGCTGGCGAGTACGCCATGCGGGTTTGGCTGGACCCAGACAAACTGGCGGCCCGTAACCTCACCGCGTCTGACGTGGTAGACGCCATCCGCGCCCAAAACACCCAGGTGGCGGCAGGCTCCCTTGGCGCGCCGCCCGATGCCAACCATTCCGATTTCCAGCTGCTGATCAACGTCAAAGGCCGCCTGGCCGACGAGCAGGAATTTGCCAACATCGTGGTGCATGTGGGTAAAAACGGCGAAGTCACCCGCATCCGCGATATCGGCCGGGTTGCCCTTGGCGCCGACAACTACGCGCTGCGCTCCTTGCTGGACAACAAACAAGCGGTGGCCATTCCCATCTTCCAGCGCCCCGGCTCCAATGCCATTGCCATCTCCGACGCCGTGCGGGCCAAGATGGCCGAGCTGAAGAAGAAATTCCCCGAAGGCGTGGATTACTCCATCGTCTACGACCCCACCGTCTTTGTGCGCGGCTCCATCGAAGCGGTAGCCCATACCCTGTTGGAAGCCATCGTGCTGGTGGTGCTGGTGGTGGTATTGTTCCTGCAAACCTGGCGCGCCTCCATCATTCCGCTGGTGGCGGTGCCGGTATCCCTGGTGGGTACCTTCGCGGTGATGTACCTGTTTGGCTTCTCCCTTAACGCCCTGAGCCTTTTTGGCATGGTGCTGGCCATCGGTATCGTGGTGGACGACGCCATAGTAGTGGTGGAGAACGTCGAGCGGAACATTGCCCTGGGCAAGACCCCCTTCGAGGCCACCACCCAGGCCATGCGCGAAGTCACAGGCCCCATCATTGCCACCGCCTTGGTGCTGGCGGCGGTGTTTGTGCCTACCGCCTTCATCTCCGGGCTGACTGGCCAGTTCTACCGCCAGTTTGCGCTGACCATCGCCATCTCCACCTTTATCTCGGCGTTCAACTCCCTGACCCTGAGCCCGGCCCTGGCAGCCATTTTGCTCAAAGGCCATGACGCGCCCAAAGACCGCCTGACCCGCATCCTTGATAAGCTGCTGGGTGGCTGGTTGTTCAAGCCGTTTAATCGCTTTTTCAACCGCGCCTCAGATGGCTACGTGTTCGGGGTGCGTAAAATCATCCGCGGCTCGGCCATTACCCTGGTGCTGTACGCGGGCCTCCTGGCCCTGACCGGCTTTAGCTTCAACAAGGTGCCCAGCGGCTTTGTGCCAAGCCAGGACAAGCAATACCTGGTGTCCTTTGCGCAGCTCCCCGATGCTGCCACTTTGGACCGCACCGAAGCCGTTATTCGCAAGATGAGCGAGATTGCCCTCAAGCACCCCGGTGTCGAGCACGCCGTGGCCTTCCCGGGGCTGTCCATCAATGGCTTTACCAACAGCTCCAACAGCGGCGTGCTGTTTGTGACCCTCAAGCCCTTTGATGAGCGCACCACGCCTGATTTGTCAGCGGGCGCCATTGCCGCCGACCTTAACGCCCAGTTTGCCAGCGTGCAGGAAGCCTACACCGCTATCTTCCCGCCGCCGCCGGTGATGGGCCTGGGTACCATTGGCGGCTTCCGCCTGCAGGTGGAAGACCGCGGCAGCCTCGGCTTTGAGGAGCTTTACAAGCAGACTCAAAACGTTATTCAAAAAGCCTGGCAAGACCCACAACTGACCGGCGTCTTCTCGAGCTTCCAGGTGAGCGTGCCGCAGCTGGATGTGGACGTGAACCGCGAGAAAGCGATGATGCAAGGGGTATCACTGCCGTCGATTTTCGACACCTTGCAGGTGTACCTCGGTTCCTTGTACGTGAACGACTTCAACCGCTTTGGCCGCACCTTCCAGGTGAACGCCCAGGCTGGCCCCGAGTTCCGTCAAGATCCCGAGCAAATTCGCCTGTTTAAGGTGCGTAACCGCGACGGCGACATGGTGCCGCTGGGCAGTTTTGTCACCCTGACCCAAAGCTCCGGGCCGGACCGGGTGATGCACTACAACGGCTACCCAACTGCGGAGATCAACGCCGCGCCGGCGCCGGGTTTCAGTACCGGCCAGGCCCAGGACGCCATTACCCGCATCCTTAACCAGAACCTGCCCAACGGCATGACCTTCGAGTGGACCGAGCTCACCTACCAGCAAATTCTGGCTGGCAATACCAGCTACCTGGTGTTCCCGCTGGTGATAATCCTGGTGCTGCTGGTGCTGGCCGCGCTCTATGAGAGCTGGTCGCTGCCGCTGGCCATCGTGCTGATTGTGCCGATGACGCTGTTAAGCGCCATGGTCGGGGTAATGATCCAGGGCGGTGACAACAACATCTTCACCCAGATAGGGCTTATCGTGCTGGTGGGGCTGGCCTGTAAAAACGCCATCCTTATCGTCGAGTTTGCCAAGGAGCAAGAAGAGCTGCAGGGCAAAGGTATCGTCGAGGCGGTGCTGGAAGCCTGTAGGCTGCGTCTTCGCCCCATCTTGATGACGTCCATGGCCTTTATCATGGGGGTAGTGCCGCTGGTGCTGTCCACCGGCGCCGGCGCCGAAATGCGCCAGGCCATGGGGGTGGCGGTGTTTGCAGGGATGATTGGGGTGACCTTCTTCGGCCTGCTGCTAACCCCAGTGTTCTACGTGGTTATTCGCCGCCTGGTAGAAAGGCGGCGCGCCAAAAAAGCCTTAACGCAGGGCGCCTAACAGGCCCTTTGAGAGCCGGCCCCAGTGGCCGGCTTTTTTATGCCAGCAGCGCCGCTTTAAGGCCGGCTTCCAAAAAATCGCCGTCCAGGGCTTCGTGGTCAATCAGCTCGACCTTGCTGTCGCCATCGACCCCCAGCTCGGTAATGGCAAGCGCGCCATCTACGGCGTTAAAGGCCATCATGCCCTTGTCGGTCATCATCACCGCTTTTAAGCGCAGCACGTCGCAGGCGCTGAACAAAAACCACAGCTCGCGAAAATCAAAACGGCAGCCGGGCGCAAACAAAAAGCCCAGGCTGTGCATGCCGTCCTGGTGCTGGGCCCGGCGCTCAAAAAGCGCGCCAGGGGGCACGCTCAAGGTGGCGGGCAGCACGGTATCAAGGGCGGGCTGCTGGGCCTTGGCAAACTTTTGGATGAGCGGCCGGGTAGGGGCATTGAGGGCCTCAAGGGGCACCTGGCCCTGGCTTAACCAGAGGCGGTTATCGGTGAGCCCCAGCCCATCGGCCTTGGCAAAAACGGCGTCTTTGGCCGGGCAGCCGGGCATATCGGTTTTGTTAAAAACCAACACGTCGGCCAGAGCCAGCTGCTGGCGATAGGTGTCGTGGCTCAGATATCGCTCGTTAAAAAGCGCCTGGGGGTTAACCAGGGTCAGAGTAGCGCCCAGAGCCAACACGCCCTGGTATTGGCTGGCGCTCAGCTGCTCAAGGAGGCTTGCCGGGTGGCCAAGGCCGGTGGGCTCAATCAGCAGCACATCGGGGTTTTGCTCGCGAATTAGCTGATTAAGGGCCACCTGCATCGGCAGGCCCTGGGCGCAGCAGATGCAGCCGCCCGGCACTTCGCGGATGGCGGCGCCGCTTTGTGACAGCAAGGCGCCGTCGATGCCCACTTCGCCAAACTCGTTTACCAGCACCGCCCATTTTTGCTGCTGCGGCTTATGGGCCAGCAGGTGCAGCAAGGTGGTGGTTTTACCGGTACCCAGAAAGCCGGTGATGATATGGGTCTTGATGGGGCTTTGAAACTTCATGACTTCCACAGATAACGAGGGGGCTGGCTACCGTCGAGGGAGAGCAGGATGCGGCAATGGATGGTGTCGAAATCGTCGTTTTCGCCCAAAAGGCCAACCTGAATTTCGGTGAAATTCTCGGTGGCCAGGGGCACCACGATATCCTTGGCCCAGTCGGCACCGGGAATCACGGCGTCCACGGCGCCCCGTTCTTCAAATTCCAGGGTGATATCCACCAGATCTTCTGCGCTGAGATGGTCGGCGGCCTGGGCCAGAAACAACTCGTAACCCCAGTCGATGGCATCGTCAATGGACATAACAGCTCCTCTTTGTCAGCGGGGCTATTGTCTCGCACTTTGGGCGGGGGCGCAGAACATTTAGCGCCTGGTAGCGGCGTCAGGGCGTAAAACGCCATCCATGGCTGACGGAAAATCCCTACACCAGGGAGAAAGGTGTCAGAGCAATGTAAAAGCCATTGGCCGCTCAAGACAGGGCGTTAAACCCATACAGCGTGCCCTAAATGCTTGATCGCACTAGCCAAACGCGTTGTGGTTGTGTGCCTTTGGCTTAAGGCTGATAATGGCCGTCCTTTATTGCCGAATAACGGGTCACATGAAGCGTCAAAACAGCCAGTTACTGCGTGAAGCAGAAGAGCGTTGCCGCCAGTCAGGCCGCCAGTGGACCAGCCAGCGGGCTGATGTGCTGAGCGTATTGGCCGACCAACAGGGCCCGGTAACGGCCTATGAGCTGTTAGACGCCATTAAATCCGTGCATCCCAACCCCAAACCCGCCACCGTTTACCGCGCCCTGGAGTTCTTTATGGAGCTGGGCCTGGTACACAAGCTCGATTCGGCCAACCGCTTTGTACTTTGCAGCCACCAGCACGAAGAGCATCGTGCCCAGTTTCTTATCTGCGACAGTTGTGGCCATGTAGACGAAGTGCCGGTTGCCGCCAAGTTGCTGGCCGCCCTTGAAGAGCAATCGGCGCGGCTGGAATTTGCCATGGCCGACAAAGGCCTCGAGATCCACGGCCTGTGCGCCCGCTGCCGCCAGCATTGATACAAAACAGTGTTCGTATTACGCTGACGTAAACTGCTTTTTGTTAATGTTTTTATGAAGCTGCCGATATATCCCTGTGGCTTCAGTGCGGATCTCATCTATGCGAAAAAACCTGCCGGTAACCGGCCGCGAGCGCACCTTCAGTGCCGAGCAGCGCTTGGTTTCCATTACCGATCTCCAGGGCAATATCTCCTACTGCAACGATGCGTTTGTCGACATCAGCGGTTTTAGCCGCGACGAACTGCTCGGTCAGCCCCAGAATATCGTGCGCCATCCAGACATGCCGGCGGCCGCCTTTCAAAACATGTGGGAGCACCTCAAAGCCGGCAAACCCTGGATGGGCCTGGTAAAAAACCGCTGCAAAAACGGCGATCACTACTGGGTACAGGCCTACATCACTCCCATCACTGAAAAGGGCAAAATGGTGGGCTATGAGTCGGTTAGAAGCTGCCCAAGCCGCAGTGATGTCGCCCGCGCCGAGGCGCTTTATGGCCTTATCAACCAAGGCAAAGGCGCCAAATTGTCCAAGCTTGAGCCGCAACTGGTGGGTATTGCCCTTGGCGCTGCCATCATGGGGCTTTTTTATGCTCTCGGTTGGCGCCTGGCGGCCGAGATTTGGGTGATGGTGGTATTCGGCATTTACAGCATCTGGAGCCGTATCAAACGCAACGCCATTTTTGAAGGCTTAAGCGATCTCCTGCCCAGGGCCTTTGCCGATGAGCTGGCGGTAAAAAGCTTTACCGACAACAACGATCAGCTGGGCCTTTTGAAGGTTAAAATTCTCTCCACCCGTGCCCATCTGGACATGGTGATGACCCGCATCGACGATGCAGCCAAAAGCGTTTCCACTGGCGCCAAAGACGGCCTTAACCAGAGCCGGCAGGCGGCCAGCCAAATGCATCGCCAGCAGCAAGAAACCGAACAGGTGGCCACCGCCATGCAGCAGATGACTTCCACCATCAGTGAGGTTTCCGAGCATGTTCAGGCCACTGCCGGCAAGGCCGACAGTGCCAACAGCCTGGCCCGCGATGGCCGCCAAGTGGCCGGGGATACCCGCAGCGCCATCGAACAGCTTAAAGACACCGTCGATGCCATTGGCCAGTCGGTACAAAGCCTCTCGGCAGAGAGCCACAGCATTGCCCAGGCGGCGATGATGATTGAGCAAATTGCCGAACAGACCAATCTGTTGGCTCTTAACGCCGCTATTGAGGCGGCCCGCGCTGGCGAGCAGGGCCGCGGCTTTGCGGTGGTGGCCGATGAGGTGCGTAAGCTCGCCAGCCGCACTCAAGAGTCCACCCAGCAAATCCATCAGATAATAGAGCGTCTTACTCGCCAGGCCGATGCGGCGGTGAAAATTGCCGATACCGGCCGCAGCGACGCCGAGCAGGGCCTGGCGCAGGTGCGCCGGGCCGAAACCATGCTTGGCGGCATTTCCGACGAGGTGGGCAGTATTGCCGACATGTCGTTGCAAATGGCCGCCGCCGTGGAAGAGCAAGCCCATGTGGCCGAAGAGATAAACCGCCAGGTGGTGACCATTGCCGACCTTGCCAAAGACAGCGTTGGCCAGGCCCAGGCCTCGTCGGATAACGTCGGCAAGCTGCACCAGATAGCCGGGCAGCTCCAAGAGATGGTGGCGAGATTCCGCCATTAAAAAAGCCCGGCATTGGCCGGGCTTTTTTGTGCCTGCCTTTTAGCGGCGGCCGAGGATCTTCAGCACCCGCAGGAACAGGTTGATGATGTCGATATAGAGGGCGGCAGCGCTGTCGATGGCGTTGTCGACGGTCTTGGGAATGGCGTTGGCGCGGCCCCAGTCGTAACCGATGTAACCACAAAATATCGCGGCCACAATCCAGTCCAGAATGCCGTGGTGGGTGTTGAAGACGAACACTTCCACCACTTCGACGATGATAACCAGCAGTAATGCTGCGGTCAGGGCGCCGCCGATGCGGGCGAAAAAGGCGGGGTAGAGGGTGCTCAGCGCCATCATGCCGACGGTCACCAGGCCTGTGACGCGTATGGCTTCTGCCACTAGTTCGGGTTGGTACTGGGCCACCACCAGGTTGATAACAAAGCCAAAGGGCACCACCACTAAGTTGTAGCCAAGGAAGCTTATCCAGGGTTTGTCTGACTTTTCAATGATATAGATCCCGCCAAAACAGCAGGCAAAATAGCCGATAAAGAGCACCATGGGGTGGATGGAGAGAATGGCGTAGGGGTTGATATGGGTGACCATCCACCAGTTGGCGAGAAAGCCCCAGGCCAAGGTCAGGCCGATGGTGAGGTTATAAAGCGGAGCGCTGATGACATCTTCGCGGGATCCCTGGCGATCAAAAACGCTGATTTCCATAGACACAGTCCATTGTAAAAGAAGGCGCAAGGATACTGCCCGGAGTATGGCGCGTTGTCAAATTGTAAATAGCTGAGAGGTCAAGGATTTAACTGTCAACCTTTGCCGATAGCTGGCAATAGTTTGCCGCTTGGCAAAAAGAAGGCGGGCGCGTCAAAAAACCGTGCCCGCCATCGACTTAGCGCGAAAACTGCCGGTAGGTGCTGAGCGCCTTGGACAGATTGGTTGAAGGTGCTTGCTGCTGGCCGGCTTTGGGGTCTTGCGACAGCGCCAGGGCATCACCGGACAGGGTAAGGGTGTCGGCGCTACCGGCGGCAGCGGTGTCGGTACCGGGGCCAATGCCGGGGGTTTTGGTGTCCAGGGGTTGGCTTTGGCCCTGGTTTTGCTCGAGCTGCAAGGGGGAGTGGGTGGTGGAAGAGTGCAGCGCGTGATTGAGGTTAATCATGAATGTGCTCCTTAATACATTGAGTTGAATGCCCTAAAAGACACGCAAGGCTGGGGCCAGTTATGGGCGGTGCACATTCTTTCCTCATTGAACATTGCCGCCTTGGCAAAGCAGTTAACAGGGCCGGGGTTATGGGCGACAATAGCGCTTTTCGTCTGCCGGACCCGATTATGTACCAAGATTTTGCCGCCGAACTTGCCTGGGCAAGCTTGCATATGCCTCGTACCAATGCTGCCGTGGCGGCACTGACCGACCTCAGCCAGGTGCGCCTGGCCTGCAACATGCACCTGGATCTGAAAATGGCGCCGCTGGTGACGGGCCTGCTGGATAAGGGCGCCAAGGTCTTTCTGACCACCTGCAACCCCACCACGGTGCAAGACGATGTGGTGGCCTATCTGGTCAGTAAAGGCGCCGAGGCCCATGCCTGGCGCGACATGAGCGAGCAGGATTGGTCAGATTCGTTCGACAAGGCCCTGGCCTGGGGTCCCACCCACCTTTGTGAGATGGGCGCCGACCTCACCACCCGCCTGCACCAAAGCGAGCAGGGCCCGGCCATCGTTGCCGGCCTGGAGGCCACCGGCTCCGGCATCAGCCGCCTGGGCGGGGTCAGCCCACGTTACCCCATCTTCAACTGGGACGATCTGCCGGTCAAAGAAGGCCTGCACAACCGCCATATGGTGGGCCTGACCGCCTGGCACACCTTCTTCCAGACCACCCACCTGACCCTGCACGAAAAAACGGTGATCGTCATTGGCTATGGCCTGGTGGGCCAAGGGGTCGCGGCGTCTGCCAAGGCCTATGGCGCCCAGGTTCAGGTAGCGGAGCTGGACCCGGCCCGCGCCCTGCAGGCCAAATATGACGGTTGGCCGGTGGTGGATTTGGCCGAGGCCGTGAAAGGGGCCGACGTGATTGCCACCGCTACCGGCGCCAAAGGGGTACTGAGTGAGCGCCACTTGGCGGTGATGAAAGACGGCGCCTTTATTCTCAACGTCGGCCACGTGGCCCAGGAAATCGACGTACCTTTCCTCAAAAAACATCCTCATAGCCAGCCTATGCCCCACGTTAACGCCTATGCGCTGCCCGGGCGCACGTTGTACCTGCTGGCCGACGGTTCCATGTTCAACCTCACCGCCGGTTACGGCGACAGCCTCAATGCCTTTGATGTCACCCTGGCGGTGATGGCAAGCGGCATCGGTCATATTGTCGGCGCCGGCCAACAGGCCGAACCCGGCCTGTACCTGCTGCCAGAGTCGGCCTGGAAAGCTGTGCTATAACTTTGATTGATAGGGAAAAGTTATAAGGCCCGCCATCGGCGGGCTTTTTTGTGGTTAGCCATTTGACGCCCCTTTCGATGAAAAAGGGCCCAGCACAGTCAATTTGCCCTTGCTGGTGCCGATAAAGTGACCGTAAGTCAACAAGGCGGCCATGCTATGCGAAAGAACTTGCCGATAACCAACCGCGAACGCACTTATTCAGACCGGGTGAAGCTCATTTCCGCCACCGATCTCAAAGGGACCATCACCCACTGTAACAACGCCTTTGTGGAGGTCAGTGGCTATAGCCGGGATGAACTGATCGGCCAGCCCCACAACCTGGTGCGCCACCCCGACATGCCGGCGGCGGCTTTTAAGGTGATGTGGGCGCATATCAAGGCCGGCAAACCCTGGATGGGGCTGGTTAAAAACCGCTGTAAAAACGGCGATCACTACTGGGTAAATGCCTACGTTACGCCGGTAACCGAGCAGGGCAAGGTGGTGGGCTTTGAGTCGGTTCGAAGTTGCCCCTCCCGGGAAGACGTCGCCCGGGCCGAGCTGTTGTACCAAAAGATAAACACCGGTAAGCGCACCGAGCCCAGGCTGCGCCTTCCGCCTCAATATCTGGCCTTGGGGTTGGCCCTGGCTGTGGCTGGTGGTTTGTATCTGCTGGGCTTTGACGGGGCGTCGGAACTGGCGCTTGTTATTACCTTGCTGCTTTACGGCTCCTGGGTCAGCGCCAGCCGCCAGCGCACCCTAAGCACCCTTAATGCCTTGCTAAGCGGTTACTTCTCAGACCCTTTGGCGGTAAAAAGCTACACCGACAGTCATAACCTTCTCGGTGAGCTTAAGGTGCGCATTTTAAGTGCCCAGGCCCATTTGGATACGGTGCTGTCGCGTATCGAAGACGCCTCAGGGGAGGTGGCCCGCCAGTGCAACAACGGCCTGGACCAAGCCCAGCAAGCCAGCGCCCAGATGCAGCGCCAACAGGGCGAGACCGAGCAGGTGGCCACCGCCATGCATCAGATGACCACCACCATCGCCGAGGTTTCCCAGCATGTGCAGGAGACCGCCACCAAGGCCGAAGAGTCCAATCAGCTGGCGCGGGAGGGGCGCACTACCGCCCAGACCACCCGCCAGGCCATCGAGCAGCTTAAAGACACTGTCGATAACATCAGCGAATCGGTGGCGGCGTTGTCTGACCAAAGCGGCCGCATTGCCCAGGCGGCGCAAATCATCGAGCAAATTGCCGAGCAGACCAACCTGCTGGCCCTTAATGCCGCTATTGAAGCGGCCAGGGCCGGGGAGCAGGGCAGGGGCTTTGCGGTGGTGGCCGATGAAGTGCGCCAACTGGCCAAGCGCACCCAGGATTCCACCCAGGAAATTCACCAAATCATTGATGAGCTGAGCCGTCGCGCCCAAAACGCGGTGCGGGTGGCCGGCCATGGCCGCGACGGCGCCGAGTCGGGCCTTGAGCATGTGCGTGAAGCCGAAGGTGTGCTGGACAACATCGCTGATGTGGTGGGCGCCATTGCCAACATGTCCATGCAAATGGCCACCGCCGTTGAAGAGCAATCCCATGTGGCCGAAGAGGTCAACCGCCAGGTAAACACCATCTCCACCCTGGCGCGCCAAAGCCTTGGCAAATCCGAGGCGGCCGCCAGCAGTATTGGCCGGCTAAAACAGGTGGCTGGCGGCATGCACGAGTTGGTGACCCGCTTTAAGAAATAAAAAAACCGGCCAAGGCCGGTTTTTTTATTCCTGTTCGCTGCGCTTTTGAACTTGGTGCTCATCTTCGCTAAGGCCAATCTTCCAGTAGGCGCTGGCATACATGCCCTTACGGGGGATGTCGTGCTGGTCAATCAGGTAGCGGCGAATAGCCCGGACCGCACTGCCTTCACCGGCCACAAAGACGCAAGGGGCGCTTTGCGGCCAGTCGAGGCGGCTGATGGCATCAACCAACTGGGTGCTGGGCTGCTGCGCATCGCCGTGTACCAGCCAATGAAGGGTGATACCGGGGGGCGCCATCACCGGCTGGCGGTCAGCCTTGCTGGTGATCTCGAAAAAGGCGTGGCCCATGGCATCCCTCGGCAGAGACTCGATAATGCCGGCCGCAGCAGGAATGGCGCTCATGTCAGCGGCAAACAAGAACCACTCGGCATCGAGGTTTTCCAGTTTTTTCGGGCCGGGGCCGGCAATGCCGACTTTGTCGCCGGGCTTGGCGTTAACGGCAAAGCGGCTGGCCGGGCCCATGTGCTCGTCGCCATGGAGGGCAAAGTCGATGGTCAGCTGGTTGCTGGCCTGGTGGTAGTGGCGAACCGTGTAGGTGCGCACAACCGGCCTTTTACCCGCGCCATGGGGAAAGGCGGCAAGGTCGGGCAGGGCATCGCCCGGGTGGGGCAGCAGCAGCTTGAGATTGGCCCCTTCCTGGCCCACCGGGAACCCTTTAAGGGCCTCGCCGGTCAGTACCACGCGCTGCATATGGGGGGTAAGACGCTGGCTGGAATGCACTTCTACCAGCCTGGGGGCAGGACGCTCGGCCATCAGGACTTCTCCAAGGTTGCCAGTTTGCTTTCCAGGGTCGCGACCCGGGCTTCCAGTTCCATGAACCGGCGCAGCCGATCGCCACCCCCTTGCTGATGCTTGCTGATATAGCGGCTGAGGATGCGCCGTATCACCGTGGCCATGGCCACTTCGGTTTCCATGTCGTTTTCCATCTCCGCCTTCATGCGGTTGAGGAACTCGAGCTGCTCGGCATTAAGGCGAACCGACACCACCTGAGAACGGTTGTCTTCTTTCATAGCACCTCCGTAAACATGGGAAACAATGTATACGCAATTGAGAATGACTACAATCTAGAGGCAAAAAAAACCGGCGCAACAGCGCCGGTCTTCTTTTGCAACAATGGCTTTAGTGGCGAGGCACCGAGCCTTTGGCGCCGTAGAAGGCAATGTACAGGTAGCAGACGATGGGCAGGGCAAAAGCCAGTTGGATACCCATGCTGTCGGCGGTTACCCCCATCAGTACCGGTACCAGGGCGCCGCCAACAATGGCCATGCACAGGATGCCGGAGCCTTGGGCGGTATGTTTGCCAAGGCCATGCACTGCCAGGCTGAAGATGGTGGGGAACATGATGGAGTTGCAAAGCCCCACTGCCAGCACTGCCCACATGGCCAGGTGGCCGTTGCCGAAGATGGTCACCAGCAGCAGTACGATGGCCGCCAGAGCGTTGAAGGCCAGTACCTTGCCAGCGCCGATATAGCGCATCACCGCCGAGCCGATGAAGCGGCCAACCATGGCGCCGCCCCAATAGAAGGACACGTAATGGGCCGCCTGGGCTTCAGGCAGGTTGGCGATGTTGCTTTCGCTGATGAAGTTCACCAGGAAGGAACCGATGGATACCTCGGCGCCAACGTAGACAAAGATACCCAGGGCGCCCAGTACCAGATGGCGGTACTGCCAGGCAGAGCCGGTGGTGGCATCTTCCTGGGTGGCCTGTTCCTGGTCACGAAGGTCGGGCAGCTTCAGCACGGCCAGAATGGCGGCCAACAGGCCAAAGGCAATGGCCAGCAGCAGATAGGGGAATTTCACCGAATCGGCTTCTTCCAGGCGCAGGGCCGCTACTTGATCAGGGCTCATGCCGTCGGCGGCCACGGTGGCGGCGCCGAGGATCAATAGGGCGCCAAACCAAGGGGCAATGGTGGTGCCAAGGGAGTTAAAGGCCTGGTTTAAGGTCAGGCGGGCAGAGGCGGTATCGGGGTTACCCAGCATGGTGACATAGGGGTTTACCGCCACCTGCAAGGTGGTTACGCCACTTGCCAGAATAAAGAGTGCGCCCAAAAACAGGCCGTATACCCGGTAACTGGCCGCCGGAATAAACAGCAAACAGCCGATGGCGGACACTATCAGGCTCACCACCAGGGCCCACTTGTAGCCCACTTTTTTGACCAGCATGCCGGCCGGGTAGGACACCACAAAATAGGCGCCGAAGAAGCACAGCTGGATCAGCATGGCCTGGGTGTAGTTCAGGGAGAACACGTTCTTCAGGTGCGGGATCAGGATGTCATTAAGACAGGTGATAAAGCCCATGATGAAGAACAGAAAGGTCATGGAAGCCAGGGCAAAGGAGTAGCTCTGGTTTCCCTGCTGTGACGTGCTGGTCACAGCGGCGGGTGAAATGGCTCCAGCCATGTGTGCATTCCTCGTGTGATGTCATTGTTGTATCGGGCCTGCTGCTGGCCCTTTTATCGGTAGCGCCATTACTGGCGATTGGATTCTTGTTGAGGACGGCGGGGGAGTCAAAGTGACTTTGACGTAAACCTACGAATAAATACGCCAGTGGTCTTGTGAGGGGCCTGAGCGGATCGCGCTTTTTAAGGGGGGTTGATGAAAGCAAACAACAGTTGCTTGCCAAACAAACAATGCAGGCAACAGAGGCCCGGCTTTAGAGCCGGGGCACCGAGCCTTTGAGGCCGTAAAAGGCGATGTAGACGTAACAGATAATGGGCAGGGCAAAGGCCATTTGCAGCCCCAGGGTGTCGGCCACGGCGCCGACCAGTGGCGGTAAAATGGCGCCGCCGACAATCGCCAAACAGAGGATCCCCGAGCCCTGGGAGGTAAAGCGGCCAAGGCCGCGCAGCGCCAGGGAGAAAATGGTGGGGAACATGATGGAGTTAAAGAGCCCCACCGCCAAAACCGCCCACATGGCGACCTGGCCGGAGTAGAGCACCGTTACCACCAGCAGCGCGGTGGCCATCATGGCGTTGAAGGTCAGCACCTTGCCGGCACTGACATAGCGCATCACGAAAAAGCCAATAAAGCGGCCTACCATGGCCCCGCCCCAGTAAAAAGACACATAGTAAGCCGCTTGGGCTTCAGGCAGGCCAGCGATGTGGTCTTCACCCAGGAAGTTAACCAACAGCGAACCGATAGACACCTCGGCCCCCACGTAGGTAAAGATCCCCACCGCCCCCAGCACCAGATGCGGGAAATGCCAGGCAGAACCCATGGCGGTGGTGTCTTTCAACGCCTGGCTGTCCTGGCGCTCTCGCACATCGGGTAATTTAAGTAGCGCAAACACCACGGCCAGCACCGAGAAGGTGATGGCCAGCATCAGGTAGGGCAATTTCACGGCGTCGGCTTCATGCAGGTGCATGGCCGCCAGTTGGGCCGGGGTCAGGTTGTCAGCCACCGTCATGGCGCCACCGAGGATCAAAAAGCCGCCAAACCAGGGGGCTACCGCGGTGCCAAGGGAATTGAACGAATGGGTGAGGGTGAGCCTTGATGAAGCGGTTTGCGACGAGCCCAGTACCGTCACATAAGGGTTGGCCGCCACCTGCAAGATGGTCACGCCGCTTGCCATGATAAAAAGTGCCCCTAAAAACAGGGCATAGATGCGGTAACTGGCCGCCGGAATAAACAAGAAGCAACCGATGGCGGCGGTGACCAAGCCCACCACCAGCCCCCATTTGTAGCCGATGCGGGTAATGAGGGTACCGGCTGGCAGGGACACCACGAAATAGGCGGCAAAAAAGCAAAACTGAATGAGCATCGCCTGGGTGTAATTCAAAGCGAACACGTTTTTGAGATGTGGGATCAGGATGTCGTTAAGGCAGGTAATAAAGCCCCACATGAAAAACAACGACGCCAGCGCCGTTAGCGCAAAGCCGTACCGGGAAGTCTGCTGCGGGAAAGTGCTGGCCGTTACAGCCATGGGTGTTGACCTCTTATCGTTGTTCTGCGGGCCAGATGGCGGCCGGCGCTCGTTGGGCGCCAAAAACAGGGCATTTTTGTCGGTATTGCCCCCTGCTGTCAAAAATACCCGGCAAAAGCGCAAGGTAACCACTGTAACTGTTTGATATCTGAACTGCTAATCGCCAGGCAATAAAAAAGCCGGCAAGCTGCCGGCTTTTTCCGTCCAGAAGGGTATCAGTGGCGGGGTACTGAGCCTTTGGCGCCGTAGTAGGCGATGTACAGGTAGCAGATGATGGGCAGGGCAAAGGCCATCTGGATACCGAACATATCCGCTGCTTTACCCACAATCACCGGCACCAGGGCGCCACCGACAATGGCCTGGCACAAAATGCCGGAGCCTTGCGAGGTGTGGTGGCCAAGGCCTTGCAGCGCCAGGCTGAAAATGGTGGGGAACATGATGGAGTTAAACAGGCCAATCGCCAGTACCGCCCACATGGCCAGGTGGCCGCTGGTCAGTACGGTCACCACCAGCAGCAGCACGTTAACCAAGGCATTGAAGGCCAGCAGTTTGCCGGGGCTGATGGCGCGCATCAGGGCCGAGCCGACAAAACGGCCAACCATGGCGCCGCCCCAATAGAAGGCCACGTAGTTGGCCGCTTGGGCTTCTGGCAGGCCGGCGATGGAGCTTTCGCCCATGAAGTTGACCAGCAAAGAGCCGATGGACACCTCGGCGCCCACATAGGCAAAGATGCCCAGCGCGCCCAGTACCAGGTGGCGGAACTGCCAGGCAGAGCCGGCGGCGGCAGCGTCGCCCAGGGCTTGCTGCTCTTCTTCCTGACGCATGTCAGGGAGTTTGAGCACTGCAAAAATCGCCGCCAGCAGGCCAAAGGCAATGGCCAGCAGCATGTAGGGGAATTTAACGGCGTTGGCTTCTTGCAGGTGCAGCTGGTCTGGGGTCAGGCCTTCGGTGGCCATGGTAGCGGCGCCGAGGATCAACAGGCCACCGAACCAGGGGGCAACGGTGGTGCCCAGGGAGTTGAAGGCCTGGGTCAGGTTAAGGCGCATGGAGGCGGTCTCGGGCTTACCGAGGATGGTCACATAGGGGTTGGCCGCCACCTGCAAGATGGTGACGCCGCTGGCCAGGATAAATAGGGCGCCAAGGAAGATGCCGTATACGCGAAAGCTCGCCGCCGGGATAAACAGCAAACAGCCAATGGCTGCGGTAACCAGGCCAACCACCAGGCCGCCTTTGTAGCCGATGCGCTTGACCAGGTTACCGGCCGGCAGCGACACCACAAAATAGGCGCCAAAGAAGCAGAACTGAATGAGCATCGCCTGGGTGTAGCTCAGCGAGAACACGTTCTTGAGGTGCGGGATCAGGATGTCGTTCAGGCAGGTGATAAAGCCCCACATGAAAAACAGGGATGTCAGGGCAACCAGGGCAAAATTGTAGCCTTGGGTGCTGCGGGTGGCGCTGCTGTGGGCAGTGCTCTGGGGTGTTGCTCCAGCCATGGTGTGCAAACCTCGTTATTGGTGTTGTTCTCGATACGGACCGAACCCGGCCCGCCCCCGGTGCCATAGGCACAAGCTTGATGGCGGCATTCTGTGAGGCCGCCCTTGGGGTGTCAAACTGCCTTTTACGTAAACGAAGTATGGATGAGCTCAGTGGTCTCATCCGCTACCTGAGCGGATCGGCCTTTGCTAATGCAGCGGGCTGCTTGAAGGGATTTTGGTTGTTCAGCGGGCGATATCGGCAAAGCTGCCCTGGGTCAGTTGGCACAGCGCAGTTGGCGAAAGGGCCACTTCCAGGCCGCGCCGCCCGGCGCTGACATGGATAAGCGCCAAGGCGCTGGCACTGGCATCGATAAAGAGCGCCAAGCGCTTTTTCTGCCCCAAGGGGCTGATGCCACCCACCACATAACCGGTAGCCTTTTCTGCCTCCGCGGGCGGCGCCATCTCGGCTTTTTTGGCGCCAGCGGCCTTGGCCAGGTGTTTGAGGTCAAGCTGCTTGTCTACCGGCACCAGCGCCACCACCAGCTTGCCGCTGTCGAGTTTGGCCAGCAGGGTTTTAAAGACCTGGTTGTAGGGCAAGCCCAGCACGTCGGCCGCCTCCAGCCCGTAGGCAGGGGCTTTGGGGTCGTGCTCGTAGCTCAGTACCTGATGGGCAACGTTTTGCTTTTGCAGCAGAAGAATGGCAGGGGTCATGGGCGTTGGTAGTCAGAGAACCTGGCCCATCTTAACGAAAAAGGGCGCCTTTCGGCGCCCTTTTATCAGTTCAGACCGCGGCGTTTGAGCAGCGCGTCGATGGTGGGCTTTTGGCCGCGAAAGTTGATGTAGTCTTGCATCAAATCCTGGCTGTTGCCCTTGGACAGTACGTTTTCGCGGAACTTGTCGCCGTTTTCACGGGTCAGGCCGCCGTTGTCCTTCATGTACTGGAAGGCATCGGCCGCGAACACTTCGGTCCACAGGTAGGCGTAATAACCGGCGCTGTAGCCACCGGAGAAGATGTGGCTGAAGTAGTCGGTTTTATAGCGAGGCGGTACCGGCGCGTAGTCGATGCCGTGCTTGGCCAGGGCCTGGTGCTCGAAGCTCTCGATGTCTTTGACTTCGGTGCCGGCCGGCAGGCTGTGCCATTCCATGTCCAAAAGCGCCGCGGCCAGGTACTCGGTGGTGTCAAAGCCCTGGTTGAACTTGTGGGCCGCCAGCACTTTGTCCAGCAGCTCTTTGGGAATGGGCTCACCGGTTTTGTAGTTCTTGGCGTAATGGGCGATGACTTCGGGGTTGATGTCCCAGTCTTCGTTGAACTGCGACGGGAACTCCACGAAGTCGCGGGCGGTGGCGGTGCCCGCCAGGCTCGGGTATTTGACGTTGGAGAACATGCCGTGCAGGGCGTGACCGAACTCATGGAACATGGTGGTCACTTCGTCAAAGGTCAGCAGGGTAGGCTGGCCTTCGGCGGGCTTGGGAATGTTCAGGGCGTTGTAAATCACCGGGTGAGTGCCCAACAGGCCAGATTGGGTAACCCACTCGGACATCCAGGCGCCGCCGTTTTTGCCGGTACGGGCGTAGGGGTCTTCATAGAACAGGCCAATGGATTTGCCGTCGGCGTCGAACACCTCGAACGGCATGACGTTGCTGTTCCAGACCGGCAGGTCTTTACGTTCTTTGAAGGTGATGCCGTAGAGCTTGTTCATGGCGTAGAACAGGCCGTCGTGCAGCACGGTGTTGAACTCGAAGTAGGGCTTCACCTGGCTTTCATCCAGGTCGTACTTGGCCTTGCGGACTTTCTCGGCATAGAAGGCCCAGTCCCAGGGCTGCAGCTCGAAATCGCCGCCGTCTTTTTTGATCTCGGCTTGAATATCAGCCGCTTCAGACTTGGCCTTGGCCACGGCTTTGGGAGCCAGCTTGTCGAGGATGTCAAAGACCGCTTCGGGGGTCTTGGCCATTTGGTCTTCCAGCACATAGGCGGCCCAGTTGGGGTAGCCCAGCAGCTTGGCCTTCTCGGCGCGCAGCTCAACGGTTTTCAGCACCACCGGATCGTTGTCTTTGGCGCGGTGCGCGGAGGTTTCCCAAATTTTCTTGCGAAGCTCGCGGTTTTCCAGGCTGCCAAGGATGGGCTGGCGAGTGGTGTTAACCAGGGTGATGAGGTAGCCGTCTTTGCCGTCGGCCTTGGCGGCAGCGGCCAGGGAGGCAATTTCGCTGTCGGAAAGACCAGCCAGCTCGCTCTTGTCCTTGACCAGAATGGTTTCATTCTTGAAGGAGTTGAGGATGTTGGTGTTGAACTGACTGGACAGCTTGGCCAGCTCACCGTTGATGTCACGCAGCTTGGCTTTGTCCTGGTCGGACAGCTTGGCACCGGCGCGCACAAAGTTGGTGTAGTAGAACTGGGCCAGACGCTGGTCTTCCTTGCTCAGGCTGTCTTTGTTGTTGTAGATGGCCTGAACCCGGGCGAACAGCTTGGGGTTCATGTAGATGTTGTCGCTGTGGGCAGCCAGCTTGGGTGCCATTTCTTCTTCGATTTTCTGGTACTTATCGTTAGAGACCAGGCCAGAGAGGTTGCCGAACACGGTGGAAACCCGGGTCAGCAGGGCGCCGGATTTCTCCATGGCGACAATGGTGTTGTCGAAGGTCGGGGCTTCGCTGTTGTTGGCGATGGCCTCAATCTCGCTGTTGTGTTCTTTGATACCTTGCTCGAAGGCCGGCAGGTAATCAGCGGTGGTGATTTTGTCAAACTGCGGCGCTTGGTATTGCAGCGGGCTTTTTTGCAGCAGCACGTTGTCTTGAGCGGCAGGCATGGCGGCAGCGGTTTGCTCTTTGGCCGGGGCGGCAGCCGTGCTGGTTTGCTCGGCTTTATGGTCGTCGGAACAGGCACTCAGTGCCAGGGCCGCGCCAATGGCGCTGGCGATAAGGGTCTTGCGCATTAGATTCTCCCTTGGGTGTTTACGCGCCCGTTCTTGTGCTTGAAGGTACGCGATCACTGTGGTTAGCCAAGGCACCATAGCAAGAGCATTCAGCGTCTTACAATGATCGCTAAACCATAATGGGATACGGTTCACCGAGGTTTTTGGTAACGAAATGTTCCGCTTTTCCGAATTTTAACTTCATGTTTTCTTTGGTTACTTCCTGGTAACCCTATTTGTCGGTAAGGAGAGCTGCCTTGTATTCATCACTGCCCGTGCTGCGCCCATTCCCCCGTTTTTGCCTGCTTGAGGGCATGACACCCATCCAGCGCCTGGTGAGTCTTGAAAAGGCGCTGGGTGAGCGCTGCGCCATTTTTGTCAAAAGGGATGACCTGATGGGTATAGGTGGTGGCGGCAATAAACTGCGAAAGCTCGAATTTCTGATTGGCCAGGCCAAAAGCGAAGGCAAAGACACCCTGATAACGGTTGGCGCCCGCCAGTCCAACCACGCCCGCCTTACCGCGGCCAGCGCCGCCGTTGCTGGCCTTGGCGCCGAGTTGGTGCTGGCGCGGCTGGTGCCCAAAACCGACGACGATTACCTCTTTAACGGCAACCCCCTTCTCGATGGGCTCTTTGGCGCCACGGTGCACGACCTGCCTGGCGACGCCGATACCCTGGCCTTTGCCCAGCAGCGGGCCGAGGCTTTGGGTGGGCGGGCCCTGGTTATCCCAGCTGGTGGCTCCAGCGCCATCGGCATGCTGGGCTACGCTGGCGCGGCCGCCGAAATCGCCCAGCAGGAGGTGGCCCTTGGCCGGCGCTTTGACAAGGTCTTGCTGGCTAACGGCAGCCACGGCACCCAGGCCGGGTTGGTGGCCGGTTTTAAGGCCCAGGGCCTTGGCGGCAAGGTACTAGGGTACACGGTGCTGGCGCCGCTGGCTGAGGCCAAAGCCCAGACCCTCGCCAAGGCCCGGGAAGTGGGGGCGCTGCTGGGCATTGAGGTTGATGAGGCCGACATTGCCATTAACGGCGAACATCGCGGCCCCGGCTACGGTATCGAAACCGATGAGATGAAAGCGGCGCTCAAACTGATGGCCCAGACCCAGGGCCTGCTTTTGGACCCGGTGTACAGCGGCAAAGCCTTTGCCGGTATGTTAGCCGGTATCCGCGCCGGGCAGTTCGACGGCCAAAGCCTGCTGTTTGTGATGACTGGCGGCACCCCTGGGCTTTACGCCTACCGCCAGGCGCTTGGGGGCTGAGTGTTCGTTTGGATAATAAAAAACCCGCCATCTGGCGGGTTTTTTAATGGGCGGCGGGTTAGTCCACCAGGCCGCGACGCTTGAGCAGGGCATCAACGGTGGGCTTGGAACCCTTGAAGTTAATGTACTGCTGCATCGGGTCGATGCTGTTGCCCTTGGAGAGAATTTCCTTACGGAATTTATCGCCGTTTTCGCGGGTCAGGCCGCCGTTGTCCTTCATATATTGGAAGGCGTCGGCCGCGAACACTTCGGTCCACAGGTAGGCGTAGTAACCGGCGCTGTAGCCACCGGCAAAGGTGTGGCTGAAGTACGGGGTTTTATAGCGAGGCGGTACCACTGCCATCTTCACGCCATGTTTTTCCAGGGCTTTGTCTTCAAAGGCCTGCACGGCGCCGGTATCGGTGCCCGCCGGGAAGCTGTGCCATTCCATGTCCAGCAGCGCCGCTTCGATGTACTCAAGGCTGTCAAAGCCTTGGTTGAATTTGCGCGAATCGAGCACCTTTTTCAGCAGCTCCGCCGGAATAGGCTCGCCGGTCTGGTAGTTCTTGGCGTAGTTGGCGATGACTTTGGGGTTGATGGCCCAGTCTTCTTCAAACTGCGACGGGAACTCCACGAAGTCGCGAGGTACGCTGGTACCGGCCAAAGTGGGGTATTTGACGTTGGAGAACAGGCCGTGCAGGGCGTGGCCCATCTCGTGGAACATGGTGGTGGCTTCGTCAAAGGTCAGCAGCGCCGGCTGGCCTTCGGCGGGCTTGGGAATGTTCAGCACGTTGACCACCACCGGGTGTTTGCCCAGCAGGTTGTTCTGGCTGACCATGGCGTTCATCCAGGCGCCGCCACGTTTGCCGTCACGGGCAAAGTAGTCGGCGTAGAAGAAACCGATGGAGCTGCCGTCGGCGTCGAACACCTCGAAGGTGCGCACGTCAGGGTGGTAAACCGGCAGATCGTGGCGCTCTTTGAAGGTGATGCCAAAGAGGTTTTGCATGGTGAAGAAAATGCCGTTTTTGAGCACGTTGTCGAGCTCAAAGTAGGGCTTGATTTGGTTCTCATCCAGGTCGTACTTGGCCTTACGCACCTTCTCGGCGTAGAAGGCCCAGTCCCAGGGCGCCAGCTCGAAATCGCCACCAGCGGCTTTGATCTCCTGCTGGATATCCGCCGCTTCGGCTTGGGTCTTGGCCACCACTTTGGGGGCCAAGTCGTCCAACATCTGGTAAACCGCCGCCGGGGTCTTGGCCATCTGGTTGTCCAGCACGTAATCGGCCCAGGTATCAAAACCCATCAGTTTGGCTTTTTCGGCGCGAAGTTCGGTCAGGCGTTTCACCACCGGGCCGTTGAGATCCAGGGCGCGGCCGGCAGAGGCTTTCCAAATCTTCTCGCGAAGGGCGCGGTTATCCAGGTTGGTCAGGATGGGCTGGCGGGTGGTGTTCATCAGGTTGATGACGTACTTGCCCTCAAGGCCAGCGGCCTTGCCAGCTGCGGCCAGTGAGGCTATTTCCCCGTCGGAAAGCCCGGCCAGCTCGGCTTTGTCATCAACGACGATGGCGGCGTCTTTGGTGGCTTTGAGGACGTTTTGGGCAAAGTCGTTGGTGAGCTTGGCCATTTCGCCGTTCAGCTCACGCACCTTGGCTTTTTGCTCGTCGGTGAGCTTGGCGCCGGCGCGGACAAACTGCTTGTAGTAGATCTCCACCAGGCGCTGGTCTTCGGCGCTGAGGCTGGCGCGATCGTTATAAATCGCCTCAACACGGGCAAACAGCTTGGGGTTGAGGTTGATGTTGTCCTGGTGGGCCGAGAGTTTGGGCGCCATGTCTGACTGGATGGCACGGATCTCATCGTTGGAGATGGTGCCGGTCAGGTTAAAGAAGGTGCTGGCGGTGCGGTTCAGTAGCTCGCCGGTTTTTTCCATGGCGACAATGGTGTTGTCGAAGGTGGCGGGCTCTGGGTTATTGGCGATGGCGTCGACTTCGGCGCTTTGTTCGGCCATGCCTTTTTCAAAGGCCGGGGTGTAGTCAGACAGTTTGATTTTGTCGAACTCCGGCGCTTCGTATTGCAGGCTGGATTTTTGGAACAACGGATTGGTGGCTTCGGCTGCTGCGGTCTGCGGCGCCTTGACGGTGTCGGCCTGGGCGGCCTGTGGTGCCTGCTCTTTGTTGTCGGAACAGGCGGCCAGGCTCAGTGACGCGCCGATGGCAATGGCGACAAGGGTCTTGCGCATAAAAGTGTCTCCCTCTCCTATGAGGTGTGGGTTGCCGGTTTGTTTTTGAATTGTTTTCAAAAACCGGTCTCAAGTCAGCCTGTAACCATAGCAAGGCCGGTAGCGGCGCAACAATCTCCGCTGAACCCGGATAGAGAGCCGTTTGACCCTTGTAAGGCCAGCTTTTAAGCGGCTTTGGCGCCAGGGGGAGGGCATGGCTGCCTGCCGGCTGACAGGCGAGGTTTTTATAGAAAGGAATAAACGAAGTGATTTTGCGCCCTGGCTTGATTTATCCATGGCTTAACAACTTTTCGGGGTGATTGTTAATAGAAGGGCGTCGTGCTCCCAACTGCGCCCATTAGCGCTGAGAACAAAGCACGAGCGGACATGACCTGCATCAAAAAACCTTGCCGCGCTGTTGTGTAGAGTCTCCCCCCAGTAAAGGGTACCTCTGCAACCATCTCTTTACTGCGCGGCCTTGGCCGTTCGACATGTTGATTCTCTGTTTTAAATGGACTCGTTCAAAACAGTTGCCCGGCTAAGCCGGGCTTTTTTTTGCCGGGTATGACCTGGGTCAAAGACCGGCCTGGCCGATATTTGTACTCTGGGCGGGAAGTCAGACGGATAAGGGATCAATGATGTCACGTTCCTTTCGCAGCCAGCCACCTCGCCAGTGGCGCCCCGACGAGCCTTTTGCGCTGCTCTTTAGCCTGTACCACGACCGCCCGGTGCGGCGCCTAAAGCGCAATGACAAGCACTATAAAATGGCGCACCGTAGCTGACAGGCAGCGGGCCCCAAGGGCCCGTTTACGGGCTACAGTGTATGCATAACCAGAGAAGGATGGCCGTTATGCAGTTAGTCTCGCAGTATCCGGAGTTCAGGGAAGCGATAGTCAACCTCCAGCAATGCAGCCCCCGATTTGCCAGTTGGCTGCAAACCCCTATCAACCCGCCGTACCCGGGGCCGACGCCGCAGCTAACCGAGCTGCTGGGCGCCTTGGTCCCCAAACGCCGTCTGCCCGGCTGCGGCGCTTTTCGAAACTAGGGCTTTTTAAGGTACCCAAACATGGATGTGACGACCTTGCTGGCGCCGCTACTTTCAGGCGTGTTGTCTTTTTGGTGGCTTTGGCTGCTGCTGTTTGCGCTGGCCTTTATCAAACGCCAATACAACTCGCCCTCGGCCAAGGGCCGGCGCGGTGAGGCGCGGCTTGCTTCGCGGCTACAAAAGCTTGGCCAGCCATACCGGCAATTTCATGACGTAACCCTGCGCTTTGGCGACGGCACCACCCAGATAGATCACCTGCTTGTTTCACCCTTTGGGGTCTTTGTCATCGAGACCAAAAATTACCAGGGCTGGATCTTCGGCGGCGAAAAGCAGCGTTACTGGACCCAGTCGCTGTATCGCACCAAGACCCGCTTTCAAAACCCGCTCTATCAAAACTACAAGCACTGCCTGGCGGTTGAAGCCTTGTTGGGGCTGGCCAAGGGGGAGGCAATTTCACTGGTGGCTTTTGTCGGCGAGGCAACCTTTAAAACCGCGCTGCCAGACAATGTTTGCCATGGGGCGGCGGCGCTGATGTATATCCGCCGTTTTAGCGAGCATCGTTATGGGCCAGAGCAGGTACAAGCCATGTGCCAAACCCTGGCCTCAGCCCGGCTTGCGCCGGGGCGCGATACCGAGGCCAGGCACTTGGCATACCTCAAGGAGCGGTAACGGGGATTAGGTCACCAGCTTGCTGGCAACGCCGGGGGTGACATCGCCGTCTTCTACGTGCTGGGCGCCGCGCAGCATGCCATGAATAAGCCCGGCGGCTTCAAACTTGGTCAGTGCCTCGTTGGCGCCCACCTGGTGGGCTTTGTCGACACTGATGTCGCTGGAAAGCGAGGTGTGCAGGATGATGTAGCAGCCCTTGAGTTTGCTATCGTCCCTGACCTCGAAGGTCAGCTCGTAGCCATCAAGGCCCGGCATTTCGATGTCGCTCACCAGGATCTCAAAGGGGTTGCCAGCCGCCGCCGCCTCGCGCATCAGCTGCAAGGCATGGGCGCCGTCACCACAAAACTCGAAGGGCACATCCACGTGGCGAAGGGCATCGCTCAGCTGCTTGCGGGCCACGGCCGAGTCGTCCACCACCAGGATGCGGTGGCTACGAAGCTGGGCCTGCTCGGCCGCGCTTATCTGGGCGTAGAGATGGTCGGCCGGCGGCGGGAAAATGTGCGACAGCAGCATCTCAATATCCAATAGCTGCACCATCTTGCCTTCAAAATGGGTCACCCCCGAGACGAAAATATTCTTGCCGGCTGACTTGGGCGCCGGGGAAATTTCCTTCCAGTTGCTCTCCATGATCCTATCGACCTTGCGCACCATAAAGCCCACGGTTTGGCGCTGGCAATCGGTAACGATGATAAAGCAGCGCTGCTGCTCATCCGGCTGGATGGGCCGGTAACCCACGGCGCCGGCCATGTCGATAACCGGAATGGGGTTGCCGCGAATAGGGGCCGAGCCCAGCACCGTGGGGTGGGACTTGGGAATGATGGTCAGCGGCTGGTAGGGCACAATCTCCCGCACCTTGAGGGTGCCCAGGGCAAAGGTCTGACGCTCGTTGAGATTGAAAAGAAGAAGCCCTTGCGACTGTTTGCTGCCATTTTTCATGGTAAAAGTGCCCTTGGATGGTGACGCCGGCTTGCGCGCGGTGGTGTTAGTTGCAGTATACCGTGCCCTGCCAAGCAAATAGGCGACCAAATATCAGCAAAACCCAATTCACCCGGCACAATACTATTCCTGGCGCTGCAACAAATTGGCCGGCGAGTACTGATCGGTGAGGATACGGGCGCCGGTATCCCAGTCGGTGGCGGTGCTAAGGGCTGGCGGGTATTCCTCGATAGCCACCCCAAAAGGGGCCAGGCGCTCGGCCAGGGCCGCCGCCCGCTGCTGCAAGGTGGCTTCACTGGGCAAAGGGGCAGCAGTGGCGATCACCACCCGGTTTTGGGTGTTTTCCATCTTGAAGTTAAAAAAGGGCCCGAATACCTGGCGGTAGGTGGCCGATTCATGGTCGTAGAGCTTGCTGGTTGAAAAGGTGTTGGCCACCAGCACGCCGCTCTTGCCCAAAAGGGTGCGGGTTTCTTGTAAAAACTCCTGGGTCATCAGGTGCTCGGGGATGTAATCGCCGTTAAAGGCGTCGAGGATCACCAAGTCATATTGGGCCTTTTGCAGCTGCGCCCTTTTGATAAAGACCCGGGCATCGCTCACCTTGACCTGCATTTTTGGGTCTTCTTCAAAACCGAAATAGGTTTTGGCCACTTTCTCAACCGCCGGGTCTATCTCGACGATATCGATGCTGGCATCGGGGTAGAGCCGGCGCAGCACCGTCGGCACCGAGCCGCCGCCAAGGCCCACCATCAAGATTTTTTGAGGCTCTGGGTTAACCAGTAACCCGGCCAGCACCATGCGCACATAGGGAAACACCAGTTTCTGGCTGTGGTCCAGATACTGGCAGGTTTGGTTTTGGTCACCGCGCACCGCCGCAAACACCAGGCAGCGGCGGCCGTTTTGCTCTACCACCGAGATGTTTTGGTACAAGGAACGTTCCTGATGCACTGTTTTGGCAGAGGTGCTGGCGGCAAAGGCGGACAGCAGCAAGGGCAGCAGTTTCATGACAACACTCTCTTAAAACGCAGGTGCCCGGCAAAGGCGGCAAGGGCCCCCAGCAGCAACATGGCCACCAGGGTCAGCATGATGGTGTCTACCTCAAACCACAACACCAGGTAAAAGGAGGTGGCCAAGGTGCCAAGGGCGCTGCCGAGGGTGGAGATAAAATACAAAAAGCCTGCCACTTGGCCGCTGTGCTGCTGGTGCTGCACCAAGAGGCGCACCGAGTAGGGGGCAATCATGCCTAACAGGATGGTGGGCAGTAAAAAAAGCGCCGTTGCTGCCAACAGCGAGCCGTAGCGCGGATCGGTGACCTTGAGGAACACCGCCGCCATGATGGCCTCGCCAAACAGTACGATGGGCAGCAGTGCCAGGGCCGAGAGGGCATAGAAAAGGCTGTAGCGGCCAAAGCTTGGCCGGTGCAGCGACAGCCTGCCGCCAATCAGGTAACCAAGGGAGAGCGCCACCATAAAGACGGTGATAATCGACCCCCACACATAGATGCTGGAGCCAAAGTAGGGGGCAAGGATACGTCCCCCCAGCAGTTCCACCGCCATGATGGAAAAGCCGCTGGTAAAGGCCAGGGCGAACACCAAGGTGGGCTTGGCGCTGGCAACAGGCCGCGTCGATGTGATTGTCTCTTCCATGTGCCAACCTCCGGCAGGGCTACCGGCCTATCTTGGGCCATGGGCAGAGGTACTGCAACAGTTAGAAAAACAAAGGAATTTTCCCTAAAGCGCCGAGGCGGCAAGCTGATGGCAGCGCCGGCGGCGGCGCTGCCTTTCAAGGCGCGGCTTTGCAGTAGTGGTTGATAAAGTCCTGGTGAGGCGGGAAGCGCCCTGCCTCATGGCGGGCCTTGGCGCGCAGCTTGTCCAGCATGTCCCCCAGTTCCTTGATGTCGAGCATGTCCACTATGGGGTGGTAGCGCGCAGGTACTATGCCCTGGCCCATCATCACCTGTACCCAGGAGCTTTCGCCGAACAGATCCTGGCTGTACTTGTAGACGGCGCCGGACTCGCGAAAGAGGCTGATGCGCCGGGCCAGGCTATCGGGGATGTCCATGGCCGCGCAGTGGCGCCAAAAGGGGCTGTCGGTGCGGGCCGTGGCCCGGTAGTGCAGCACCAGAAAATCGCGGATGTTGGTCATCTCCTCCATGGTCTGGCGGTTGAACTCAAGCATGTCTGCCTCTATCAGGCCCTGGCTTGGGAACATCTGCAACAAGCGGATAATGGAGCGTTGGATAAGGTGGATGCTGGTGGACTCCAACGGTTCCAAAAAGCCGCTGGCAAGGCCCAACGCCACGCAGTTTTTCTTCCAGTGGGCGCGGCGGCTGCCGGTGCGGAATTTGATAACCCGCGGCGCGTTGATAGGTGCGCCTTTGATGTTCTCCAGCAGCAGCTTGATGGCGTCGTCGTCGGTCATGTAACTGCTGCAAAAGACCAGGCCATTGCCGGTGCGACTTTGCAGCGGGATGCGCCATTGCCAGCCGCTGTGGTGGGCAATGGCGCGAGTGTAAGGCAGCGGCGCGCCGATGTTCTCGGTCTGCACCGCAATGGCGCTGTCACAGGGCAGGTAATGGGTCCAATCGTCAAAGCCGGCATGGAGGGTCTGCTCGATAAGCAGCGCCCGAAAGCCGGTGCAATCGAGAAAGAAGTCCCCTGCAACCTGCTCGCCACTTTCAAGTTGCAGGGCCTGAAGGTTGCCGCTTTGTGGGCATTGGCGAACCTTGGCAATTTTCCCTTCTAGCCGTTTCACGCCATGGTTTTCGGCCAATTGGCGCAAAAAGCGGGCATAGAGAGCGGCGTCAAAATGGTAGGCATGATTGGCGTCTTGCCCCGGCAGTACCGCAAAGCGGCCCTGGCGGGCGGCCAGGTGCTCGGCGCAGTAGTCGCCAATCTCGCTCACCAGCGCCAGCTCTTGGCCTTTTTTCCAAAAATGGTGAAAGCCGCAGGCCCAGCAGCCTTGGCCCAAAAAGCCGAAGGAATGCAGGTAGTTCTGGCCTTGTTGGTACCAGTTTTCAAACTGGATACCGAGCTTGAAGGTGGCGTTGGTAGCCGCCATCAGCTCCGGCTCCTTGATGCCCAGCAGTCGGTGGAAAAGTTGCAGGGTAGGGATGGTGGCCTCGCCGACACCAACAGTGCCGATGTCGTCTGACTCCACCAAGGTGATATCCAGGCGTTTGCCCATCAGTTTGCCAAAGGCCGCCGCCGCCATCCAGCCGGCGGTACCGCCCCCGGCTATCACCACTTTGGTTATCTTGTTGTCCATTGTCAGCCTCTTATCTGGTTGTTATCAGCGTTTGAACTTGGCCATCAGCTCGGCGCGCAGCAGCCGGGCGGCCTGCTCGGTCATGGGGCTGGCCAGGGGCCCCTGGGCCTGCTCGGGGAGATGCGCCGGGGCACCGTCGTGGTCGAATACGTAATGGTCAAACAGCGCCTTCCAGGCCTGGCGCTGGGCCTTGGGGAGATCGCGCAGGCTCAGCACGGCGTGGAGCAGGGCGTTGGTGGGGCGGCCGAGCCAGGCCGGGCTGTCGCGCCACCAGAAGGTCATCAGCACGTTGAGGCTCGCCTTGGCCACCACCTGATGCCACCACAGGGAGGGAATAAAGAGGATGTCCCCTGGCTCGAGGGTAGCCTGTTGGGCCGCCGCCAACGCCTCGGCGGCCTTGGGAAAGCGGTCAAAGTCGGGCTCGTCGAAGTTGACCAGGCTGATGTCCTGGCCGCCCGGCGCCAAGCCTAGGGGGCCGACGTAGAGATTGCCCACTTCTTGGGGCGGGAACAGGGTAAAGGTGCGCTGCCCCACCAGGTTGCAGGCCAGGTTATGGGGGAAATCGAAATGGGCGGCAATACGCGAGGCGTTGCCCACCCAAAGGCTGGTCAGCGCCCCCAGGGCGGCAAAATCCTGGCCGTGCTGCTCGGCAAAGCCGGGGAAAAACTGTGTGGTCTCGGTCGAGCCCATATAAAGACCCGCCGCCAGGTCGCCGCCAGCCAGGCGCTCGGCCAGCTCGGCAAAGTGCTGGCGGTAACCCCGGAAGTTAAAACCGTCCATCTGGTCGTTGAAAAAGACCCGGCCTTTGGCCTCGGGGGGCAGCTCGCACACTGCGACCGGCTGGGCGGCAAAGCCACTCAGATAAGTGAGGGCGGCCTGGTCGGAGTCCAGGCCCTGTTGAGTGAGCGGCCAATGGCGGGCGCCGGCGCGAAACACCAGGGGCTGGTCGCGGCCGGCGATGGCGGCCAGTATCGCCTCTGGCCCCGGTGCCACGCACTCTTCAATCTGGGCCGGCCCAGCGGTCATAGCCCCAGCCTCTGGTTTTTGCGGGCCAGCAGATCGCGCATCCGAGACTGGGATGCGATGGCCAGGTAGATCGCCAGCAAATGGCCGCGGCGGTTGAGCTCGGCCAAGGTCTCGCCGTCAAGCTGGGCCAGACGCGCCTCGTCGATGGTGTAAAAGCCCACCATCTGGTGCTGGCTGCCGTCATTGAGGGTCAGTTCCAGGGTCACCACTTCCAGCAACGCCAGGCGCTTAAGGTTTTCCACAAAATCTTGGCCATCTTCCATGCCCAGATGCAGGGTTTCCAGTAACTCGGCCATGTGGTCGAGATAATCGCTGTTGCCACCCAGCGGCAAAAACAGCGGTTCGCCCTGGCTGCGGCTAACCCTGGGGTGGGCGAGGTCGATATGGATGACCCGCTGCTCCTTGTCCATGCCATCTTCTTTGAAACGCTGGCGGCCAATGAGGAAGGGTTGGCGGCGCAGGCTCAGCGGAATGTAGCCGGCCTGCCAGTGGTCACCGTCCAAAAAGAGGTTGTCGTTGTGGGTAAAGCCAAAGAGGGCCACGGCGTGGAAGGTATCGGTGGCCGGATCCTTGTGGAAAAAAATCGGGTAATAGGCGCTAACGGCGCGAAATTCTTGGGGGAAGGTGGGAGTGAACCAGAGGTTGTCACCGTACTCGGCCCCCGCCTGGGTGATGACTTTCAGATCGCTATGCTCGACGCTGTTCAATAACGCATGCTGACTCATGTCGGCTTCCTGCTGCTTGTTGTTATGTCCAAAAGGCCCGAACTGGCGGGCGAAAAGGGAGGGCGGCTGAACGGTCCTTGCCGAGCGATAGAAGGCGGGAGGGTGCAGTCCAGACCCATGATTTAAAGCTAACGGTTAGGGCGCCACCAAGGCAAGGGCCGGGACACACCCGGCCCTTGGTTGGCTTTAGAAGCTGTAATGCACACCCAGGGCGTAGCGCTCGCCGGTTTCGGTCAGGTTCAGTACCTGCTCCTTGGCGCGGCCATGCACACGGGTCGGTTCGTTGGTGACATTGATGCCTTCGAGGGACACCGTCAGCCCTTCGATGGCTTCGATATCGTAGCTGATAGAAAAGTCCACCTGGTGGTAGGCCTCCACGTACTGAGGGTTGGCCCCGGTGTCTTCCTGTGTTCGTGAGCTGAGGAACTGATCACGCCAGTTGTATGCAACACGGGCCTGAAAACCGTAGTTCTCATAGACCAACACGGCATTGGCGGTATCGGACAGACCCACCAGGGCCGGCTGGTCCATCAGGATAAAGTTGTCGTAGCTGGTATTGCTGTCCACCAGGGTGTAGTTGGCGATGATGCCAAAGCCGCTTTCCCCGAAGAAGTGCTGCACCGCAAACTCCCAACCGTCGATGGTGTCCTTGCGGCTACTGTTGACGGGGGTGTCGACGTTGAACGACATCAGCGGATCTTCATTCGGGTTGCCGGTAATAGCACCATTGGCAGCGTCGACATAGGGGTCGGAGCCGTAGTTGTCGAAGATCCACTGGCGAACCTTGGCCGAGTCGGTGTCGCCCAGGGCAGCCACGGCCTCGCGGTAGCGCTTACCACCGATAGGGTTGGCCAGGCCGTCGACGGTGACCTTACGCAGCTCGTTGGTGATCCAGTTTTTGGTGTCCTTACGGAAGTAACCCACGGAAGCGTAACTGCCCTCGTCGTAGTACCACTCCAGCGAGAAGTCGTAGTTGTTGGACTCGAGCGGCAGCAGGCTGGGGTTACCTGCGGTACCGGTACCACCGGCCTTGTTGGCCAGAGGGGCCAGTACGGTACCGCCCTGGATGGAGACATAATCGGGCCGACCGATGGTTTTGCTGTACGCCAAACGCATCTTAATGTCGTCGGTGACATCCAGGTTGAAGTTGACGCTGGGCAGCCAGTAATCGTAACTGCCTTTTTGGCTACCGAAGATCTGGCCTGCCGATTCCAGCTCGACTTCGGTGTCGGCTATCCAACTGGCACTGCCGTAGTCCACGACTGCCGAGACCGAATCCACATCGGTCTTCTCGTAACGCATACCCAGGTGCAGATCATAGGTCATGCTACCCAGTTCGCCGTTGTAGTTGAACTGGCCGTAAGCGGCGGTGGATTTTTCTTTGGTGTAGCGGTTTATCTCGTTGTTGTAGTCCGAGGCCGGGCAGAAGTTGCTGCCGCAGTCGCCGGCGCCAGGGCCGTTGGAATAGAGCTGTTCGGCCCTGTCACGTACCTTGTGGAAGTCCCAGAAGAACATGGTGTTGAGCGGGTCAAAGGCGTTGTTGCCCAAGAAGTTGCCGCCGTGGCTGTCGAACTTGTCTATTACCGACTCGGTTGGGAACCAGGCATCGTCTAGGTCGCCGGCCTGGCCGACACCGCCCCAGTCGTTACGCTGCACGGTGCGTTCCTGAGAGCGGTTCTCCACTTCCAGGAAAGACACCCCGAAATCAATGCTGGCCGGCATGTCGAACAGGTACTGGCCGCTGAACTGGTATTGGTGAATTTCGGAACGGTTACGGGTGTTGGTGAAATGGCTGCCGGTGACCCGCATGTCGGAAGGTTTTACGTCGTTGCCGCCTCCTACCGCCAGTACTGGCAAGTCGCCGGTGAAATCGGTGGCGGCGCTGGTGCGGATGAAGGCCGCGGTGGACAGGGTGTTGCTTGAACCCAGAGGATTGTTGGGTTTGTACTCGGCATAAGAGTGATGGGCGTCAAAGGACAGGGTCAGGCTGTCGTTAACGTCCCACTTGGCGTTAAAGCCCAAAGAACCGCTTTGGTTGCGCACCCCGTAATCCCCTGCGGCCATGGACAAGTCCTGCGGGGTGTCATAGGCCTCGGAGTAAATCAGCGGCGAGGCGATGGGGCCGTCTGACCAGACGTTCTCGGAGGGCACGAAGGTATACCAGGCCGAGATGTCATGGTACTGGGTATCCACGTCGTTACGCATATAGGTGTAATCGAGGGTGGTACGCAGGTTGTCTGCCGGTTGGTATTGCAGCACCAGTTGGCCGTTGGTGCGCTTACGCTGCTGCTCTTCGAAGCGGTAGATGGTGGTCTGGGGAACCGAGTAGATGTCGTCGTCGCCGGGACGATTCACCTGGTTGTCGCGGGGAACAGCGCCCCACTCGGAGTTACCGTCGACAACGCTGTTGTCCACCGAGCCGGGAAAGCTGCGCCAGCCGGTGCCCACCATGGCCTGGCGGTTACCGCTTTCGCGTTTTTGATAGCTGCCGGAGATGGAGATCCCGAACTTGTCGTCGGCAAAGGTGTTGGAGTAAAGGCCGGAGAACTCGGGGGTGGTGTTGCCCTTGTCGGTACTTTTATCGTCCAGGGCCTTGGCGCTGAAGGAGGCCACCAAGCCCGGCGTGCTCAAGGGCTTGTGGGTCAGGATGTTGACGGTCGCCCCGATACCGCCGGAGGGCTGGGAAGCCACACTGGTTTTGTAGACTTCGACGCCGCTGACACTCTCGGAGGCCAAATTGGCAAAATCAAAGGAGCGGCTGCCGGTGGTCACGGGCATCTGGCGGCCATTGAGGGTCACTAGGTTGAATTCGGGGCCGAAGCCGCGGACCGTCACCTTGCTCCCTTCACCATTGACCCGGTCAATGGATACGCCGCTAATACGCTGCAGGGATTCGGCCAGGTTGGTGTCTGGGAACTTGCCGATGTCGGTGGCGGAAATGGAGTCCACCACGCCGTTGGCGCTGCGTTTGACATCCATGGATCGCACCAGGCTGGAGCGGATCCCTGTCACTTCAATGACTTCGATATCGTTGTTTGGCTGGTCGGCCTGTTCCCCTTCGTCGGCCCAACTGGGCAGGGCATTGAACAGGCCCAGGCCCAAAGCCAGTGACAGGCTGGTGGCCAGCTGGGTTTTTCTGAATTTTTTATGCTGCATTTTTAATTTTCTCCCTTTGGCTGCTGCCGCGTTAGCCGGTCAGCCAATCCTATTGTCAAGCCTCACTCATGCCGGTGTACCGCTCCTTTAGGCATAAAATGTAAGCGCTTTCATAATGTAGGGTAGGGTGAAAATACTGTCAATCCTTTGTGTCGTTGTCGTTAACGTCAATATTGACGCTGGCGTCACATTGTTGGGAATTTGCTCGGCGTGGGAAACAAAAAACGGGCCATAACGGCCCGTTTTTATTCGCTTTTTTCTATACGTTGAGATCGGTGACTGATTCGCGGACTATGAGTTCGGGCGCGAACCTGTGGGCGAAGGGGATATCTTTGGCGTCGTAAACTTGTTGCAGCACCCAATTGGCCGCCATCTTGCCCATAGCTTGGATGGGGTTGGACACCGTGGTCAGCTTGGGTGAGATGTATTTGGGGAAGGGGATGTTATCAAAACCGACAAAAGACATGTCTTCCGGGACCCGCATGCCGCGCTCAAGGCACAGGGCGATGGCGCCTGATGCCATATGGTCGTTGGCGCAGACCACGGCAGTCAGCGGTTTGCCGCTTTGCAGCAACTTGGCCATGCCGTCGGCACCGCTTTCTTCCAGAAAATCCCCTTCGTGGAAAAAGTCCGGGTCAAAAGGCACGCCGAACTCGGCCAGGGCCTGGATATAACCTGCCAGGCGTTCCCTGGCATCCTGTTTGAAGAGGGGCCCCGAGATATAACCCACCTGGCGGTGGCCCCGCTCCAGCACGTGGCGACTGGCCAGATAGCCGCCTTGGAGGTTGTCCATATGGACGCATCTGTCGTCTATGCCTTCGACATGGCGGTTGATGAACACCACCGGGGTCTTTCCCTTGCCAAGGGCAACCAGATATTCGTTGGCCAGCATTTCGGCATCGACGATCAGGGCGTCACAGCCCCGAGAAACCAAAAATTCTACGGCTTCTTGCTCTTGGATGGCGTCGGAATGCCCGGCGGCGATGATCACGTGCTTGTTGGCGGCGCGCAGCACCGACTCTATTTCCCGCATCATGGGCCCGTAGAAGGGGCCATCCAGCTGCGACACCAGCACGCCAACGCTGTTGGAGCGGTTAGAGGCTAGAGACTGGGCGATGGTATTGGGCCGGTAACCGAGCTGCTCCATGGCCTCATGGACTTTCTGGCGGGTCTTGTCACTGACCTTGCCGGTATCGTTGATCACCCTGGAAACGGTGGCCAGCGATACCCTCGCCAGATTGGAAACGTCGTAGATGGTGGCCATGTCGTCGCGATCCTCAGGTACCGGAGTGCTGTTCCTTTAGCGCCATGCTGATCTCGCTGACGCGGCGGTTATCCAGGCGATAGTATCGCATCACCAGCGCCACCAGCACAGAGGCGATAGCCGGGCAGAGGGTAAAGCTCAGCAAGATGCCTTGACGGGTATCGTCATGCTGGGGAACATCGGCCTGGTAGCCGTAGGCCGCCAGCAGCCAACCGGCCAGGGCGCCACCCAGGGCCAAGCCCAGTTTGATAAAGAAGATCACCGAGGAATAGACCATGCCGGTGCTGCGCACCCCAGTCTTGAATTCACCATAATCCACGGTATCGGCCATTTTGGCCCACAGCATGGGGGTACCCATGTTGATGGTAAAGCACCAACCCACATAGAGCACCAGTGCCAATGCCGTGGCCCCCGTCGGTACCAACCAGGCAACCAGGCTAAGTAGCGCCGCCAGCAGTTGCAGCACGATGTAGGCTTTGACCTTGCAGACCCTATCGGCCACTTTCTTGGCCAGGGCGACCCCCAGGATATTGCCCACCATGCCGCAGGTCACAAAGAGGCTGATCATGTCCGGCAGATTCAGGCAGTACTTGACGTAATAGATGGTCAGGGTGTTTTTCAGCACCTGGCCGGTCAGCAAAAAGATGGCAGCGCCGGCCAATACCCGCCATTGGTCGTTGGCCCATAACGATTTGAAAGCTTTACCAAAATTCATCCCCTCTTGGCGGGGCGTCTGGTCCCGCTCGCGGGTACCGGCAAAGCACAGCAGGAACATCACGGCGCCGGCAATACTCATCAGCACCATGGCCATCTGGTAGCCCTTGGCTTTGTCGCCATGGCCAAAATAATCCACCAGCGGCAGAGTCAGGGAGCTGACGATAAGGCCGCCGAGCATGGCAAACACGAAGCGGTAGGACTGTACCGACACCCGCTCTGCCGGGTTGGTGGTCAGGGCCGAGCCCAGGGCGCAGTAGGGGATGTTGATGGCGGTATAGGCCAGCATCAGCAGCGCATAGGTACCCAGTGCATAAAGCTGTTTGCCCCCCTGGCTCAAGTCCGGCGTAGTAAAGGCCAGCACGCTGATGGCCGCAAAGGGCAGGGCAAACCACAACAGGTAAGGGCGGTAGCGACCAAAGCGGCTTTGGGTGCGATCAGACAGATACCCCATCAGCGGATCGGTGACCGCATCCATCACCCGTACCAGCAGGAACATGGTGCCGACAAAGGCCGGCGAAATGCCGAAGATGTCGGTGTAGAAGAAGGTCAAAAACAGCATCACGGTCTGGAAAATGAAGTTGCTGGCGGTATCGCCAAGGCCGTAGGCGATCTTTTCTCTTACGCTCAACATAACTGACTCCTTGTGCTTAATTTGCACCCTGTGCCTTTATCTCTCCCAGGAGCCCGCGATAGGCCATCGCGCTGGATTTGGGAATACGCTGCTGGGTTTGGTAGTCCACGTAGACAATGCCGAAGCGTTTGGAATAGCCCTCTGCCCATTCGAAGTTGTCCATCAGGCTCCAGGCAAAATATCCTTTTACATCAACACCCTGAGTTATGGCGTCGTGCACTGCCAACAAGTGCTGTTGCAGATAGTCAAGACGCATGGCGTCGTGGACCTTGCCATCAACCGGCACATCGTCTTGGGCGGCGCCGTTTTCGGTGATGTAAATCGGCGGCAGCCTGAACTGCTGGTGCAGATCAACCAGCAGCTCGGTAAAGGCCTGGGGCCTTATTTCCCAGCCAATGTCGGTGCGAGGCACCCCTGGCACACGCACTTCTTCAAAGCCAAGATCGCCACCGGCCTGGTACATGGCGCGGGTGTAATAGTTCACGCCCAGGTAGTCCAGGGGGGCCTGGATAATGTCCATGTCGCCAGCTTGCACCGGCGGCCGCTCGTCGGCCTTGAGGGCGTCAATGATGGCCGGATATTGGCCCGTCATCAGCGGTTGCAGGTACCACAGATTGAAATACTGGTTGGCCAGCTTGGCGGCGTTGGCGTCTGCGCTGCTGGCGGTGAGTGGGTAGGCCGGGGTGAAGTTCAGCACGATGCCGGCTTTGGTGTTCGGCAGCACGGCACGCAGTTCTTTCATCGCCAGGCCATGGGCCAGCAACAGGTGATGGGCGGCGGTGCGGCCTTTGGCCCGGCTGGCGTGGCCCGGTGCATGAATGCCGGCTTCGTAGCCGAGAAAGGAGCTGCAGAACGGCTCGTTGAGGGTGGCGTAGGCATGAACCCTGTCCCCCAGATGCTCGGCCACGGCCCGGGCGTAGTCTTTGAAGGCGTAACAGGTATCGCGGTTTAGCCAGCCGCCGGCGTCTTCCAGGTACTGGGGCAGATCCCAGTGGTAGAGGGTGACAAAGGGCTTAATGCCGCGGCGATTGAGCTCATCGAGCAGCCGGATGTAAAAGGCCATGCCGGCGTCGTTGACGCTACCATCCCGGTTCATGACCCGGCCCCAGGCAATGGACAGGCGATAGCCGCCCACGCCCAGCTGTTCAATCAGGGCCACGTCGTCATACCAATGCTGCACATGGTTGCAGGCGGTCAAACCATTGCTGCCATCGGCTATCTTGCCGGGGGTGGCGCAGAAGGTGTCCCAAATGCAGGGCAACCGACTGCCGGCGTCACCCTCAATTTGAAAGGAGGCAGTGGCCACCCCAAACAAGAAATCCCGGTGTCGCATAGGGGAGTGAGCAGGTAGGCTAAGAGATTGAATAGTGGACATAAATATCATCCTGAATCACCTTGTCGCCCATCCTCTGGGGACGCTTCGGACCCAACTGGCAGGGCGTAAAACCAGTTGACGACAGTTAAATTGTTGTTAAAAATGAAAGCGCTTACACAAATCTAATGACGTTGACGTAAAATGTCAACGCGCAGTGAAGTCAGCAACGACAGCGGGGCGGTCATTGAGGCACATCGCCATAGGCCTTGTGCAGCGGCCCGCCGTCATGCCAGCAGCAGGGGATCATTGATGAAAGTATGGAAACTTAGCGCCTTGGCGGTGCTCATGACCGCAGGCCAAGCCCTGGCCCAATCCACCAATGTGGACAACAGCCGCGACATCGAGCGCTGGCCCGCGCATATCAGCCCTTTTAAAAGGGACCCGGTGCTGGAAGGGCGCATCGATGCCATGTTGGCGAAGATGACGGCGGCCCAGAAAGTGGCGCAACTGATCCAGCCGGAGATCCGTGACATCACGGTGGAGGACATGCGTCGCTACGGTTTTGGCTCCTTCCTCAACGGCGGCGGCTCTTTTCCTGACGGCAACAGGAATGCCTCGCTCAAGGACTGGCGAGATCTCGCCGAGAAGCTCTACCGGGCCGGCCTGGACGACAGCCTGGACGGCGCCGCCATCCCGCCGCTGTGGGGAACGGATGCGGTGCATGGCCACGGCAATGTGGTGGGGGCAACCCTCTTTCCCCACAACATTGCCCTGGGAGCCACGCACGATCCGCAACTGGTGGAGCAGCTGGCGGCCCTGACCGCCAGGGAAGTGCGAAACTCCGGCATCAATTGGGTGTTCGCCCCCACAGTAGCGCTGGTCAGTAACACCCGCTGGGGCCGCAGCTACGAATCCTTTGGTCAGGACCCGAACCTTATCCGCCGTTATGCGAAAGCCTATGTCAACGGGATGCAGGGCGAGCTGGGCAAAGGCTGGCTGTCATCGACTCACACCCTGGCCACTGCCAAACACTTTATCGGTGACGGTGGCACCTTGGGCGGCGAGGACCAGGGTGACAATCCGGTGAGTGAAGCGACGCTGGTGGCATTGCATGCCCAGGGCTACATCGGTGCCATCCAAGCCGGGGTGCAGACCATCATGGCTTCCTTTAGCAGCTGGCAGGGGGAAAAGCTGCACGGCGACCACTACCTATTGACTGAGGTGCTTAAAGACCGCATGGGCTTTGACGGCTTGGTGGTGGGAGATTGGAATGGCCACGGCCAGGTACCGGGTTGCTCTAATGAAAGCTGCCCGGCGGCGATTAACGCCGGGGTCGATATTTTGATGAGTGCAATGGGCCACTGGCAGCCCCTTTACGACAACACTCTGGCCCAGGTTCAGGCCGGGCAGATCCCCCAAGCGCGCCTTGACGACGCGGTGCGCCGCATCCTGAGGGTCAAGCTCAGAGCCGGCCTTTTCGATGGCAACACCCCGATGGCCGGTGAAGATCCCAAGGCCAAAAGCGTTGCCAGCCCCGCACACCGCGCTTTGGCCCGGCGCGCGGTACGCGAATCCCTGGTGCTCTTGAAAAACGAAGGGGGCCTGCTGCCTCTGGCGGCCAACGCCAAGGTGCTGGTGGTGGGCGATGGCGCCGACAATCTTGCCAAACAGGCCGGTGGTTGGTCCGTTACCTGGCAGGGCAATGACACCACCGCCGCCGACTTTCCCGGTGCCACCAGTATCTACGCCGGCCTGGCATCGGCCCTTAAAGCCGGCGGCGGTGAAGCCCGGCTCAGCGTTGACGGCGCGCTGCCGGCCGGTTTCAAACCGGATCTGGTGGTGGCGGTGTACGGGGAAGATCCCTATGCCGAGGGCATAGGAGATATCGACAACCTCGAATACCAGCGTGGTGGCAAGCGGGACTTGGCCTTGCTTAAGGGCCTCAAGGCCCAAGGTTTCAAGGTGGTGTCGGTGTTCCTCAGTGGCCGCCCGCTCTGGGTCAACCCCGAACTCAACGCCTCCGACGCCTTTGTGGCCGCTTGGTTGCCCGGCACCGAAGGTGAGGGGGTGGCCGATGTGCTGGTGGGGACCCACGACGCCAAGCCGAGGTTTGATGTTACCGGGCGTCTGCCCTTTGCCTGGCCGGCCGATCCGGCCGATCAGGGCAGCCCCGGCCCCAAGGCGCTCTTTGCCATGGGCGCGGGCCTGAGTTTTGAGGACGATGGCCACTTGGCCCGCTTGCCTGAAGACTTGCCCAGCCGCCACGCTCCGCCGGCGCGGCTGGCGCTGTTTGACCGGATCATCAAACACCCCTGGCAGCTGGTGTTGGTCAAAGGTGGCAAAAGCTACCCGGTAACCGGCTCGGTCTGGCAGGACGGGGGCCTTGAGGTACGCAACATTGATTGGCGCGTGCAGGAAGATGCCCGGCAGTTTGTCCTGGCGGGCGATAGCAAGATCAGTATCCGCACCACTTTCGTCGAAGATCTGCGCCGTTTCGACCCGGCCAAGACGGTACTGACCTTTGCCGCCAATCTCGAAACCTTGCCCAAAGACGGCGAGCTGGCTCTGGCCATGATCTGTCAGGAAAACTGCACCAAGGCCGTCAGCCTGCAAGGGCAATTGCATCAAGGAGGCTGGCAGCGTTATCAGATACCCTTGTCCTGTTTTGGTCTAAGCGCCGCCCAATGGGGCAAGGTCACCAGCCCCTTTACCCTTGAAGTCAGTAAAGGCGCCAGATTGAGCCTGGCTGACATCACCATTGGCGAACCCCAGGGCAAGGAAGCCAAGACCTTGAGTTGCCCAGGTTCCTGATCCCCGGCCTGAGGTGCAGGCAAACAAAAAGCCCCGCTCAGTGAGCGGGGCTTTTGCGATCTGGTACACCCGAGTGGACTCGAACCACCGACCCCTACCATGTCAAGGTAGTGCTCTAACCAACTGAGCTACGGGTGTATACATCTGAATTTTTGGTACACCCGAGTGGACTCGAACCACCGACCCCTACCATGTCAAGGTAGTGCTCTAACCAACTGAGCTACGGGTGTACACGTCTGAATTTTGGTACACCCGAGTGGACTCGAACCACCGACCCCTACCATGTCAAGGTAGTGCTCTAACCAACTGAGCTACGGGTGTACTGCCAGCCACAGGCTGGAACGGACGCCAATAATAGCGATGCCCCCGGGTGGCGGCAAGTGCAAAAGCGTAGCCAAGCGGTTGTTTGGCGAGCTTTTATGCAGCGGCCTTGGCAAAAGTTCTTCAGCAGCATCGCGGGCGTCCCGTAAATGCGCTATTTGTTTTTTAAATGTTAACTAAAAGTTTATTTTGGTTAATGCCATACTGCTTGCACAAGGAAGAGGGGCGCCAAAGGACTGGCTTATAAAACCATAACGAGGAAGCCATTTCATGAAGAGCAATCATGTCGCGCCGCTTGCGGTTGCCGTCTCTCTGGCCCTGATGGGGGCCGCCCACGGCGACGAGCGCTATATCGTCACCTTCAAAGAAGGCAAAGGCCCGCAGGTGATGTCTGCCGCCAAGGGCCTTGGCGGTAAAGTCAAACTGCAACTTAGCGCCCAAAACGCCGTAGCCATGGAGCTACCGGCCCAGGCCTTAAAAGGCATTCAAAACAACCCTAACGTGGACTTTGTCGAACCGGACGCCAAGCGCTACCCGCTGGCCCAGGTGGTGCCTTACGGCATCGACATGGTGCAGGCGCCCCTGGTGACCGACGCCATGGCCAGCAACCGCACCGTCTGCATCATCGACTCCGGCTACGATGTCTCCCATGAAGACTTGTCCCAGAACGATGTGGACGGCGAGTATGACTCTGGCACCGGCTGGTGGTACACCGACGAAAACCACCACGGCACCCACGTTGCCGGCACCATTGCCGGCTATGGCGGTAACAGCGTCGGAGTGGTGGGGGTCAACCCCAGCGCCACCCTCAAACTGCACATTGTCAAAGTGTTCGGCGCCGACGGTTGGGCCTATTCGTCTTCCCTGGTCACCGCCTTGAATAAATGCGTGGCGGCAGGCGCCAACGTCATCAACATGAGCCTTGGCGGCAGCGTGAAAAGCCGCACCGAAGACAGGGCCTTTGCCAGTGCCTACGCCAATGGCGTGCTGAGCGTGGCCGCCGCCGGTAACGACGGCAACACCCGCCACTCTTATCCGGCTTCCTACGACTCGGTTATCTCGGTTGCCGCCATTGACGAGAACAAGGCCCACGCCGATTTCTCCCAGCGCACCAGCCAGGTTGAGCTGTCGGCTCCCGGCGTTGGCGTGCTCTCAACCGTGCCCATGGGCACCGCCCTGGTGGCCAGCACCACCGTTGGCGGCAGTGATTTTGCTGCCCTCGGCATGGAAGGTTCGCCCGTTGCCAGTGTTACCGCTGCCCTTAGTGATTGCGGCACCGGCGAGAGCACCTGTAACGCGCCTGGCCAGGTTTGCCTTATTGCGCGCGGCACCATCAGCTTTGCCGATAAGGTCCTGGCCTGTGAAAACGGCGGCGGCGTTGGCGCCATCATCTACAACAACGAGCCGGGCGCCCTGAGCGGCACCTTGGGCGATGTCACCACCAGCATTCCGTCTGTGGGGGTAAGCGCCGCCGACGGCGCTGCCATGCTGGCCAAGCTTGGCCAGAGCGCCACCGTTGCCATCGAGCCTGGCAACTACGCCTACTACGACGGCACCTCCATGGCCACGCCTCACGTGGTTGGGGTGGCGGCCTTGGTGTGGAGCCATTATCCGAGCTGCACCGCCGCCGACATTCGTAACGCCCTGGACGCAACCGCTGAAGACCTGGGCGCGGCCGGGCGCGACGATTACTTCGGTTACGGCCTGGTGCAGGCTAAGGCGGCATACGATTACTTGGAAGCCAACGCCTGTGGCGGTAGCGGCACCGGTGGCGACACCGGCGGCACCCCCGGCGGCGGCAAGGGCGGCGGTAAAGGCGGCAAAAAATAACACCAGCCGCGACGGTAAAACGCCACCTTCGGGTGGCGTTTTTTTATTGCCCCGGCCTTAAGCCGCAGCGACCCAAGAGCTGCTGCCAGGCCTGGGTGTGGCGCCTAAGGGCCTGGTGAAACTGGCCACTTAAACTTTGCGGCGTGTCGGCGGCCAGGTAGGCAATGTTGGGGTCGGCCGGGTGGGGCAGGGCGCTGATAAGCGGCCACAAGGCGCCTTTTAGGGCGCGATCTGCCGCCACCAGCTCACCCAGATAGGGCTGAACCTGCTTGCCGTAATAGCTGAAGAAAAAATCCCGCACCGCTTTGGCCTGGCTGCCGGGCCGGCCATTCACGCACACCAGTTTGTTACCGTGGCGCTCAATCAGGTCGCTGACGCTATCAAGATACAGGGTGGCATCGCTCAAGTGCTGGTTAAGGCGGGCCAGGATGCGGTCATTCTCAAACTGGCCAAGGGCCTCTTCGAGGCGGGCCATACGCTTTTCATCCGGCGCCTGCAGCAAGGCGCTGATATCCAAAAAGAGGGTTTGGGCCGATGCGGTACCGGCAAAGTCCATGGCGCTGTGGTCAAAGCGCCAGTTGGCGAGAAAAGCCTGGTCGTCGCTGACAAGGCGCCAGGCCACCAGCGGCAGGCTGGCTTTTTTCTCGGCCACCAGTTGGCTAACCAAGGCGGTCAGTTCTGGGTCGTCGCTGTGGCACTGGCTCAGGGCGCTTAGCAACTTGAGCTCATACAAAAAGCGCTGGGACGGCGGCGCGGTTTTCCCCAAAGGAGCGTTGCGCTCGCCAATCAGCCCTAAGACATCGCAGTGGCGAAGGGCATAACCCTGCTTGAGATTGACCGTTACTTCCGGCACCGCCAATGCCCATTGGCGGCCACCGCCTTTTGCCAGCAGCGGCGGGGTGATTTGGGGGGCATCTGTGCCCAGCACCCGCGCCAAGCGCGCCGGGTACTGGGCCAGCACATCGGGGCGTGGCGAGCAGGCTGCCAGCAGCAGCGCTGCTAACAACCCGAGCCATTTCACGTGACCACCTCAAGGGGGATCTGGGCCTGGGCGTTACGGCGGTGCAGCACCCTTACCCGCAGCACCAGCATGATGGCGGCAGAGCTCAAACCGGCGATAAAGCCTATCCAAAAGCCAGAAGCGCCCATGGCCGGGAAGAGAAAGTCGGTCAGGCCCAGGGTGTAACCGAGCGGCAGCCCTATCACCCAGTAAGCCACAAAGGTGATGAAAAACAACGCCTTGGTGTCCTTGTAGCCGCGAAGGGCGCCACCGGCTACCACCTGGAAGGCATCGGGAATTTGATAGATGGCGGCCAGCAATATCAGGTGCCCGGCCAGGGCCAGCACCGCCGCGTCGTCAGAGTAGATGGTGATGATGTACTTGGAGAACAGCACCGTCAGCACGCAGGTGGTCAGGGCCACCAGTACCCCCAGCACAAAACCGGCGTAACAACTGGTGCGGGCCGCCGCCGGGTGGCCTTCGCCCATGGTGTGGCCCACCCGAATGGTGACCGCCAGGGCCAGGCTCATGGGGAACATGAAGATCATCGAGCTGAAGTTGATGGCGATTTGATGACCGGCCACCACCACGCTGCCCAACGGGGCGATGAGCAACGCAACCAAAGCAAACAAGCTCACCTCGAAAAAGAAGGCCAATGCAATGGGAATACCTATTTTGGCCAGGTGCAGGATCACCGAAAAATCCGGCCAATAGAGCTTTTTATAAAGGCCAATGTGGTTAAAGCGCTGGGTGATAACGGTGTAGAGCCAAAGCGCCAGCAGCATAAACCACATCACCAGCGCCGTGGCCAGGCCACAGCCGGCGCCGCCCAGGGCCGGCAGGCCAAAGAGGCCGTGGATAAACACATAATTGGCAGGAATGTTCACCAACAGCCCTAAAAAGCCAATGACCATGGTGGGAATGGTGTGGCTCATGCCTTCGACAAAGTTGCGAAGGCTGTTGTAGAGCGCAAAGGCCGGCAGGCCGGCGCAGACAAAATAGATATAGAGCGTGGTTTTTTCGGCAAGGACCGGCGCTACCGCCATGCGCTCCAGTATCCAGGGGGTGAGCGGCGCCAGCAGGATAATGAGCGCAGTAATGCCAAGGGTCAGCCAGGCCCCTTGCTGCACTATGGGGGCGATGGCGCCGTCGTCCTTGGCGCCGTGGTGGTTGGCCACCATGGGGGTCAGGGCCATGCATATACCCAGCACAAAGAGCGCCATCGGCCACCACAGGCTGGCGCCCACCGCAACAGAGGCCATGTCGTCGGCGCTTACTTGGCCGGCCATCACCGTATCGACAAAGCTCATCAGGGTTTGGGACAGCTGGGCAATCAGAATGGGTGAGGCAAGACGGGTTAAGCGCCCCATTTCTTTGAACATAAAAAGGGATATCCGGACCGGTAGAACAAACTGGCGGGCATTGTATGCCATTGGCGGCGCAAATGCCGCCAATGGCAGATTGTTTTAACCGGCCTGGTAGAGCCCTTCCAACAGGGCTCTTTCATAGCGGGTCATGGTGTCCTTTGCCGCTTCGCTGTCGTCGCCCAGCGACAGGCTGGCGCTCATCAGCACAAACAAATAGCGCTCGCCGGAGGCACCGGTAAAAAAGCCGGCCAGGTTGCTGGCGCCGTTAAGGGTGCCACTTTTGGCCTTGATATTGCCTTTAAGGGGCGGGCGGGTGAGGCTGTGGCGAAACTTCAAGGTGCCGCTGACACCGGCCACCGGCAGCCCTTGGTACACCGCCAGTTGCGGGTGGCTGGCCAGGTACTGAAGGGCGCCGGCCAGCTCTCTGGCACTCACCAGATTGTCCCTTGAGAGCCCCGAGCCATCCACCAATGTCGCCGGTTGCAAGCTCAGCCCCAGGTGCTCGGCCAGGGCCTTTTTCACCGCCCGCACTCCAAGGGCAAAGCTGCCTGGCTGGCCGGGAGCACGGCCAAGGGTCTTGGCGAAGTTGTCGGCGTAGAGGTTGTCAGAGGCCCGCAGCATATGTTCGAGCAATTTGGGCAGGGCTTTGGAATGCACCACCGCCAACGGCAGCCAGTGGCCGTTGGCGCCATCTTGGCGTTTTATCTGGCCGCCAAGGTGGATGCCGTTGCGTTTTAGCTCGTCTTTGAGCACATCGATGATGTAGGCGCTGGTGTCGTTCACAGCGAAATTGAGCGGCCAGACCTCGCGCTCGTCAGTGACGCAGCCGCTTAGCTGGTAGTGGTTTTGTGGGCCGCGCTGCAACTCCAACTGGCAAAGGCTTTGCTGCTGCTGGGATGGGCTTACCACCTCAACCTCGCTGCTCACCTGCACCGGTTGGAAGGGCGGCACGTAAAAGCGGGCGGCCTCTCCTGGCTTTTGCACGCTAAGGCTTGCCGCCACACAGTTGTGGGCCAGGGTCAGGCTGGAGGCCGGAGCGCTGTAGCACACCCCCAGGTTGTCCCAGGGCCAGCCGGGGCCGCGCTCGTAGCCGCCAAAGGCGCTGCCGTCCAAAATCAGGTCGCCGCTTATCTTGCCAATGCCTTGGCCCTTGAGCGCCTGGAGCATCTCTACCAACTGGGCGCGGCTTAAATCCGGGGCGCCGCTAAACACCAGGCGCAGATCCCCTTGCCAGGCGCCGCTTACCCGTTGGCCACGGCCTTCAAGGCGGGTGTCGAAGCGAAAATCGTCCCCCAAGGTCAGCTCGGCGGCCAGCGCCGTGAACAGTTTTTGGGTACTGGCCGGGGGCAGCAGCAGGTCGGCATTGTGCTCTATGCTCAAATGACCCTGCCCCAATGGTTTGACGATAAGTGCCACCTGGCTGCCGGCAGGGCGCTGGTTCAAAAGGCTTTGCCAGTCGGCCGACAGGCTTTGAAAGGAGAGCAGACCTAACAGAAAGGGCAGGCAATAACGCATGAATAATCAATCCTTTTGGGTGCCGGGCCATGATGCCATGTTAAAAGCCCTCATGGTAATCTGGCGCCATGGATAATCCCCTGAACAGCGACGTACTGGCCCGCCTGTCCGAACACCCCGAGGGCATCAGCGAGTACGAGCTACTCAAATCCCTGGCCGAACATCCCTTCCTGGTGCAAATCGATGTGGGGGGAGACTTGGGCCTTTTTCGCCGCCACTTTGCATTGATGAATTGCCTCTATGGCCTTCGCCAGCAACTGGCCGAAGACGGCTGGGGCCTTGGCATCAGCGCCATGCACATTCAATTGCAACCAAGCCTTGGCCAAGGCGAGGGCCAAGGGCTGACCCTTAGCGACCCTTTGGCCAGCTATTACCTCGACTGGCAGGAATTCGACAACACCGGCGCTGAGGAAGTAGAAGCGCTGCTTACCGGCTTTTGGCGCCGCTACGACGCCCTTGAGCACCAGTCGCAGGCCCTTGAGGATTTAGGGCTGGATGAAAACGCCGACTGGCGTATGATCAGGCGCCAGTACCGGTCCCTGGCAGCGCAGCATCACCCCGACAAGGGCGGTAATTGCCAGGACTTTATCCGTATCCGCCGCGCCTTTGAGCAACTGGCGCGGCTGCGTGGCAAAGGAGCCTGAATGTTTACCGGCATTGTTCAAGGTAAAGGCCAACTGGTGGCGGTTACCGACAAAACTGATTTTCGCACCCACGTGGTGCGCTTTCCTGACGAGCTGCTGGGCGGCCTGGAGCTGGGCGCCTCGGTGGCCCACAACGGCTGCTGCCTGACGGTCACCGAGGTGAAGGGTAACGAAGTGTCGTTCGACCTCATCAAAGAAACCCTCAAGGTCACCAACCTGGGTGAGCTAAGCCCAGGCAGCGAGGTCAACCTAGAGCGGGCTGCCCGTTTTGGCGACGAGATAGGCGGGCACAATATGTCGGGCCATATCCACTGCGTGGCAGAACTGGCTGAGATAAAAGACAGCCCCGATAACCGCACCCTGCGTTTTGTGCTGCCGGCGCCTTGGCGAAAGTACGTGCTGCACAAGGGCTATATCGGGATAGACGGCATTTCGTTGACGGTAGGCGATCTGCACCCCGACGGCTTCGAGGTCAACCTCATTCCTGAAACCCTGGCCCGCACCACCCTCGGCGCCAAGGGGGTGGGCGATGCCATTAACATCGAGATTGATCCGCAAACCCAGGCCATAGTGGATACCGTTGAGCGGGTGCTGGCATCACGCTAAAGGATTGCGCCCGCGGGTCGATACCAAGGGCAGCGCAGCTAACAGGAGTTGTCTGATGCTCTCCATTTCCGACCGCCTCAACAGCAACCTCAATCTGACCGGCAGTGCCAGCGAGAGCACCAGCCAAAGCAACGGGTCTGACGAGGTGCACCTTGATAACCCCATGGCGAAAACCACCGCCAAGGCTCGGGCGCAGCAAGAAGCAAAAAACGAGGCTGACGCCAACGATCCTCTGGCGCAGCTCAAGCAGCACATCAAAGAGCTGCAAAAAAAGGCCAAGGAACTGCAACAGCAGATCCAGGAGTTGCAAAGCAAAGACATGGACCCTGACGCCAAGGCCCAGCAATTGGATGCGCTAAGCCAGCAGCTTAGCCAAGTGCAAGGCGCCCTGATGGACGCCTACAACCAACTGGCCGAGCTAAACCGCAAAAATAATGGCGGTGCCAGCGGCGCCGTTATTGCCACGACCGCTTGATGGCCTTGGCCAGATTGGCCCGGGCCTGCTTTTCAAAGCGCTGGTAAAACACCTCACTGTGATAAAGCCTCGGGGCCCGGGCGATGGATTTAAGCACCTTGCTGCGGCCCACCTTGTACAACAGGCTCGGCACATGCCGGTATTCCTGGCGAATTTGCTGCTCGTAGCGCTCAAAGGCGGCTGGCGCTGCGCCAAGGATGGCCAAATCGATGTCCAGCAGCAGGCCTTCGTCCGGGCTTTGCGCCGCCGCCGGGTGCGCGGTGAGCTGCACCAGCGCCGCCACCTTGTCGCCAAGCGCTTCCTCTTCCCCCAATTTTGCCAAACAGGCCTTGGCCCACAGCGCGCTTTGGGCTTCGTTGTCACCGGCTTTGGGGTCGTAAATTACGTCATGAAACCACAGCGCCAGCTCAATGGCGTCCGGGTCGTCGAGCTGCGCTTTCACCTCGTCAAAAAGCGCCAGGCAATGGCGGATATGCTCCAGGTTGTGGTAGGCGCGATGGGGCTCGTTGTAGTGGGCCAAAAGCGCGTCAAAGGCCCCTTGACCCTCTGGGAAGCGTTTTAGCCAGCGGCTGTTAAGTTCCATGATTGTCCTCGGCGCTGAGCGCATTTCTTAGCGCATCTTCGTAATAAAAAGCCCTGCCGATATCGCCGAGCTGCCAGGAGACATTCTCCAGCACCACCAGGGTCTGGCCCTTGTCGAAGCTCAGCAATGACTCGTACCCCGGCAGATAACCGCTGTGGCTGGCTTCGCTGCCCTTAAGCTGCAAGCCAAAACCGTAACCCATGGGCCCCCAGCGATAGGGGCGCTGCTGCCAGGCGGTGGTCATGGCGGCGTAGCTGGCGCGGCTCAACAGCGGCGACTGGTGCAGGCACAGGTTCCAGTGCCATAAATCGCGAGCGCTGGCCACCATGGTGCCTGAGGCAAGGTCGTTTGGCATCAGGGCCAGGGTATCAACCGGCGTCAGCGAGCCGCCTGGTTGCTCCTCAAAGCCTTCAATTGGCTTGCCGCCCAGCATGGCGCACTGGCGGTAAAGGCCGGCAAGCAAAGTGCTAAAGGGTTTGGCGCGCACCCGGGCCAGGGCTTTGGCCAGCAACTGGTAACCCAGGTTTGAGTAGCGAAACTGGCTGCCGGGGGTAAAGGCCAGGGGTTTGTCTGGCGCCACCACGCCGCTGCTGTGGCTTAGCAACATCTTTAAGGTGACTTGCGCCTTCCAGGGCGCGAGAGTTGGGAGATAGCGGCCTATGGGGTCGTCCAACTGCCAAAGGCCGTCGTCTACCCCTTGCAGCACCAGGGCGGCGGTGAGCTGCTTGCTGACCGAGCCCACCACATAGGGGCGGTCGATATCGCCCTGGCTAAAGGTTATGTCCCGGCCCTTGGCCACCAGCACCACCCCGGCAAAAGGCCGGGGGCCGCCATCGAGGCTAAGGGCAGCGGCCAGCGCCAGGCTTAGCACCTTTTGGCCTGGGCAAAAATGGTGTCTACCACCTGCTGGTTGGCGCGGGAGTCGGCCAGGGTCAGCCGGGGCGCGGCTTCGCCGCTAATGACCTCACAAAAGTGATTGATCATATTGAGGTAATGGTCGCTGTTGCCAAAAAAGCGGGTCTCGCAATGGCTGGCTTTGTCGGTGTAAAAATCCACCTTGGCGCCGTGGGGGCCGTCCATGGGGTTAAAAGGCGCGTTCATCTCGATGCGGCCAAGCTCGCCGTGAATGCTCATGCCCTGGCAGCGCTCCAACTGGGTGCCGCAGTAAAAGTTGGCCCGGGCGCCGTCAAAATCCAGGTTGAAATCCACAAAGCGGTCGATGCCGTAGCTTGGGTCCAGCTCCATATGGGCATCGATAAGCCTTGGCTCGCCCAGCGCCATGCGCCCGGCAATGATGGGGTAGACCCCTACATCGCGCAGGCCGCCGCCGCCCATTTCTGGGTTGTTACGAAAATCCCCGTCTTTTTTGTTGAAGTAGGTGAAGTGGCCGCTGGCTTTGTAAATGCGGCCAAGCTTGTTGGCGGCCAGCAGCTCTTTTACCCAGTCCCATTGGGGGTGAAAGGCAATCATAAAGGCTTCCATCACCTGTTTACCGGCCTTCTCGGCGGCGTCCATGATGGCGTCAATTTCTTCGGCTTTAAGGGCCATGGGTTTTTCCACCAGCACATGCTTGCCGGCGGCCAGGGCTTTTAAGGTCCACTCAACGTGCATATGGGTGGGCAGGGGAATGTAAACCGCATCTACCTCGGGGCTTGCCAGCAGCGCTTGGTAGCTGTCAAAGGCAAAGCGGGCACCCTGCTGGGCCGCGTATTGCTGGGCTTTGCCCATATCGCGGCTGGCAACGGCCATCAGGGTGCAAAGGGGGGATTTGTGAATGGCCGGCAGCACGAATTTATGGCCAATCTTGGCAGTGCTGAGAACGCCGAAACGCAGCATGGCATGCTCCTTATGTCAAAGGTGGCCACACCCTAACGCCTTGGTGTGGCCGGGGTAAAGTCAGGATGGATTGGGCGGCGCCTGCTCGGTGTCTGGCGGCGGCTCTTGGGTGATAAAAAGGGTGCGGGTGGGGTAGGCAAAGTCGATGCCGTGCTCGGCAAAGCGGCGCACCATCTGTAGGTTGATGCGTTGCTGGGCGTCCATGTAACTGGCGTAGTCGGCCAGGGTGACCCAGTACACCACTTCGAAGTCGTACGAGCTGTCGCCAAAGTTGCAAAAGTGGGCGCGGTCAAAGCGCAGGGTGTCGATGGCTTCGATAATGTCTTTGACCATCCCTGGCAGCATCTCCAGCTGATCGGCGGGGGTTTGGTAGGTCACCCCAAACCGAAACAAAATGCGCCGCTCGCGCATCCTTTTGTAATTGCGGATCTCCATGCCCAGCAGCTTGTTGTTGGAAAAGACAATCTGCTCCCCCGACAAACTGCGGATGCGGGTGGTTTTCAGGCCGATGCTCTCCACCGTGCCGCTAAATTGGTCCACCACGATGAAATCCCCCAGCACAAAGGGTTTATCCACCACGATGGAGACCGAGGCAAAAAGATCGCCCAGGATATTTTGCACCGCCAGGCCCACGGCAATGCCGCCCACCCCCAGGCCCGCCACCAGCGCCGAGATGTTGACACCAAGGTTGTCGAGCATAAACAGCAGCAGTAGCGTCCACACCACCATGGCGCCGATAAAGCGAAACGCCGCCACGTTGGTCATGGCGCCGGGGTTGTTGTCAAAGCGGCCGGAGCTGCGGGTAGACTCAACGGCGGCATAAAGGGCCGAGGTCAGCCACATGCCGAGCTGGATAAAGGCGGTAAGGGCGGTAACGCCTTTGAGAATGCCCTCAACCCGTTTGGGAAACTCCAAATAATGCAGGGCAAAACTCAGCGCAAAGAGCAGCACCAGGGTAAAGCGCGTGGCGGCCAGCACCCGGTACAGAATGCGGGCAAAGCGGTTGTCAAAATGCCCCAGCGCCTTGCCGAGGCGAGACTTGATAACCCATTTGACGACCATCGCCACCAGTAACACCAAAAGTGCCATGGTCAGTGCGGCGGCCCAGTCGTAAAGGGGGTTGCCGAGGAAGGAATGTTTTAAAAAGGCCAGCTTCTCAAACACGGGCGCTCCCTTGCCAAATCAAAGACTTCTACCCTAGCGCCCAGGGCTTTTTGGGTAAAGTCAGGCAAGGCTTGCCAGTAAGTTTCGGCACAGGCGCACAAAATCCGACGAGGTGAGCATGCCCACCAGCTTGCCGTTTTCATCGACCACCGGCAGGCAGCCGTGGCGGTGCTTGAGAAAAAAATCGGTGACCGCCAGCAGCGGGGTGTCGGGGGTAACGGTGGCACAATCCACCTCCACCAACTCGCGTACCGGGGTTTGCCCCTCGCGGCGCTCCAGGGCGTTGGCGCCATAGGTAGCCAGCAGGTTGATAACGGCGCCCATCATCCGCTTTTGGGTGAGCATACCCACGAACTGCTCGCCCTCCATGATGGGCAGGTGGCGAATGCCTTTGTCGCGGGTAATGGCGTGAGCGTCTTTGAGGCTGGCGGTGAGCGGCAGGGTGACCAAGTTTTTGGTCATGATGTCGGCGGCGGTTTGCATGGCTTGGCTCCTTGAAAACGCCAGTTCAGCATAGCCTGTCAGGCAAGGTGCTGATCTGGCGCAAGTCCTTATCTGTCGAGACCGGCAAAAGTGAAGTTTATCTCGGACGCCTCAGCAAAATCGGCATCGCTTAGGCTACTGACCTCATAAAGTGGCAGGCTTTGCTGCACCGCTTCTAGCGATTGGTTATCCACCATGCTGTTGCCGCTACTGTGGCTGACACCAAGGCCGAGAGCCTGGCCCTGGCGATCAAGGCGCACCGTCACCACTACTAGGTATTGGGCCAGCTCCGGGTGGCAAACCCAGTCGGCGTGGCTTACCACCCGTTGCTGCATTTGGGCGGCGCAGGCTGCCAATCCCTGGCAGGCTTGGGGCTCGGGCTGCTCGCTGCACCCGGCAAGGGCCAGTAAGGCCGGCAGTAATATCCTTTTCACTGCATTTATCCTTGTTACTCGTAAGCGTTAAAAAAGCCTTTGGGTATCAACAGGTTTTTGCGGCCAATCTCGCTTAGCTGGCGCTCGCCGCAAAGGGCCATGGAGATATCCAGTTCCTTGTGCATTACCTCAAGCGCCTTGCTGACCCCCGCTTCGCCCATGGCTCCCAGGCCGTAGATGTAGGCGCGCCCGGCCATGCAGCCGTCGGCCCCCAGGGCCATGGCCTTGAGGATGTCCTGGCCGGAGCGAATGCCGGAATCGAGATACACCTCGGTTTTGCCGCCCACCGCCTCGATGATGGCTGGCAACATGCGAATACTGGACAGCGCCCCGTCCAACTGGCGGCCGCCGTGGTTGGAAACGATGATGGCATCGGCGCCAAAATCGGCGGCGCGGCGGGCGTCTTCTTCATCAAGGATGCCCTTGAGAATGAGCTTGCCGCCCCACATGTCGCGGATGGCGGCAATTTTGTCCCAGTCGAGCTTGAGGTCGAACTGCTCGGCGGTCCAGCTCATCAGGGATGAGGCATCGGTTACCCCTTTGGCGTGGCCGACGATATTGCCGAAAAAGCGCCGCTTGGTTTGCAGCATTTGTAAGCCCCAGCCCCATTTGGTGGCGAGGTTGAGCATGGTCGGCAGGGTGAGTTTGGGCGGCGCCGAGAGGCCATTTTTAAGGTCTTTGTGGCGCTGGCCGAGGATCTGTAAATCAAGGGTCAGCACCAGCGCCGAGCAACCGGCCTTTTTGGCGCGCTCGATAATGGCTGCCAAAAAGTCCTGGTCGCGCATTACGTAAAGCTGAAACCAAAACGGCTGCTGGGTGTGGGCTGCCACGTCTTCGATGGAGCAAATCGACATGGTGGAGAGGGTGTAGGGCACGCCAAATGTTTCGGCGGCGCGCGCCGCTTTTATCTCGCCGTCGGCGCACTGCATGCCGGTCATGCCCACTGGGCTTAGCGCCAGCGGCATGGTTACCTTTTGGCCCAGCATCTGGCTTTGGGTGCTGCGCCCAGACATATCCACCGCCACCTTTTGCTTGAGGCGAATGCGGGCGAAATCATCACAGTTGTCGCGAAAGGTCTGCTCGGTGTAGCTGCCGGACTCGGCGTAGTCATAAAACATCTTGGGCACGCGGCGCCGGTAGATGCGTTTTAAGTCCTCGATACAGGTGATAACGGCCATACGGTAATCCTTCGTTGATGGCTTATGGCAGGGGGCTAGCGGCCGCCTGCCACGTCGATAAAGGTGCCGGTGATATAACGGGATTGCTCGCCAAGCAGCCAGGCTATGGCCTCTGCGACTTCCTCGGCGGTGCCGCCACGCTGAAGTGGGATCTGCGGCGCCAGGCGCGCAACCCGGCCCGGCTCGCCGCCGTCGCTGTGGATGTCGGTGTCGATAGAGCCCGGGCGCACCCCGTTTACGCGAATGCCGCTACCGGCAAGCTCCAGGGCCAAGCCTCGGGTAAGGGTATCCATGGCGCCTTTGGAGGCGGCGTAATCAACGTATTCAAAGGGCGAACCGCTGCGGGCGGCGAGCGACGAGACATTGACGATAGCCCCTGTTTGCATGCGCTTGATGGCTTCTTGGCAACACAAAAAGCAGCTCACCAGGTTGCTTTTGAGCACCCTTTCAAAGCGCGCCAGGGAAATGTCTTTAAAGGCCGCCTGCTCGAACAGCACCCCAACGTTATTCACCAGATGGGTAACGGCGCCAAGCTGGGCTTCGGTTTGGTCAAAAAGGCGCTTGACCTCGCTGGCCTCGGCCACATCGGCCTGGCAGCAGATGGCTTCGCCCCCTTGGGCGTGAATAGCCTCGACTACGGCGTCGGCGGAGGCTTGGTTTTTCAGGTAGTTAACGCACACCTTGTAGCCCTGGGCTGCCAGCAATTTGGCGGTAGCGGCGCCAATGCCGCGGCTGGCACCGGTAACAATGGCCACCTTGTTCACAGCGCCTCTCCCAGCTCTACGCTGCCTTTGAGGTAACTGACGCAATAACCCGCCACCAGCACCCGTTCGCCCTCAAGGCGGCAAAAAAGCTCGCCGCCCCGCGCCGAGGCTTGAAAGGCGTGCAGCGCCGCTTTACTCAGGCGCTCGGCCCAGTAAGGGGTGAGCCCGGCGTGAATGGAGCCGGTTACCGGGTCTTCTGCGCCGCCATTGGCGGGCCAAAAATAGCGGGAGACAAAATCGTGGCTATCGCCTGGGGCGGTGGCCACCACATCAAAAGGGGCCAGGGTCTTAAGGGCCTCAAGGTCGGGTTTTAAAGCGCGTACCTCAGCTTCGCTGCCGTACACCGCAAAATAGGCCTGGGCGCTTTTAAGCACCTGCCGGGGCTTTGGCTCAAGGCCGGCCAGAAGTGCCGCCGGCGCCTCGCAAGCTTGGGGCGCCCGGTTGGGAAAGGACATCTCAATCAGCCCCTCGTCACCCTTGGTGACCACCAGCTCCCCCACAGCCTTGGCATAGAACCGCAAGCGGCTTGCCTGTGGGTTCTCGCCAAACAGCACATGGGCGCTGGCGAGGGTGGCGTGGCCGCAAAAGTCGATTTCGGCCAGGGGCGAGAACCAGCGGATATGAAAAACGCCGTTATCGTCTTTGACGACAAAGGCGGTCTCGGAGAGGTTGTTCTCGGTGGCGATGGCCTGCATCAGCGCCTCTGGCAGCCAGGCCGCCAGGGGCATTACCGCGGCCTGGTTACCGCCAAAGCGGCTGCGGGTAAAGGCATCGACCACAAACAGGGGGTAGGGCATGGGAAACCGTCCTTGAAAGCGCCAGGATTTTACTGGCACCTTTATCATCAAGGCATTGTTTTGTCATGGCCTTTCTTGTTTTCCCTAAGCACAAACGCCATGTAGCTCACCACCACGATGTTGATTAAAAACACCACCAGGCTCAGCCAGCCGGGGCGGGTGCACAGCTCGTAAATCTCAAAGGGCAGGTAAATGGCGCCGCTCAACAGGGCAAACCATTCGGTCCAGGTGTAGCTGCGCCACAGGCCATAGGCTTCCACAAAGCGGATAAGGCTATAGCCAAAGGCGGCCAGGGCAAACAGGCTGACATTGGGGCCGGTCAGCCAGCCTTGGTGGTCCATAAAGAGGGAGGTGATTTTGTCGTCGGGGCTCAGGTGCATGCGATGCACCAGGGTTTCCATCAGCCCGGCCACGTCTTTACCGGCCAGGGTATGCAGGCCGATGGCCACCAACAACGCCAGTATGCCTTTGGAGGCTTCCAGCATGGCTACCGCTCGCAGCCCTTTTTTTGAATGCGCCATAGTTCAGGGGGTCAATCAACAAGGCAGGCAGTATAGCCACAGCTCCGGCTGCTGAATACGGGCTTTTTGTTTAACAAAGTGTCGAGATTTGGTGTCAGCCAAGGGCTGCGTCAACGGCCGCCTGGGCGTGGATAAGGGCGGTGTCAAAAAGGGCCACCTGGGTGTCGGCCTGGTTTACCAAGAGGCCAATCTCGGTGCAGCCAAGGATCACCCCTTCGGCCCCTTGGGCGGCCAGGGCCTCGATAATGCCAAAGTACTGGGCTTTGGAGTCTGGGTTAATGGTGCCCTGGCAAAGCTCTTGGTAGATAACCTGGTGCACCAGGGCGCGCTCCGGCGCCGGTGGGGTCAGCACCTCTATACCAAAGCCTTCGGTCAGCCTGGCGCGGTAAAAATCCTGCTCCATAGTAAAGGCGGTGCCCAACAGGCCCACCTTGCTGATGCCTTTGGCCTTTAACACTTTTGCCGTGGCATCGGCGATATGCAGCAGTGGCACGTCAAGCACCGCTTCTATGTCGCTTGCCACCTTGTGCATGGTGTTGGTGCAAATCAGCACCAGTTCGGCGCCAGCGGCTTGCACCTTGCTGGCCGCATCTTGCAGCAAGGTAGCGGTACCGGCCCAATCCCCTTGGTGCTGGCGCGATTCAATGTCGGCAAAGTCCAGGCTGTAGAGGGCGATTTTGGCTGAATGCAGCCCGCCAAGGCGCTCTTTTACGCCTTCGTTGATGGCGCGGTAATAGCTGGCGGTAGACTCCCAGCTCATGCCGCCAATCAGGCCGATGGTCTTCATTGGGCAGCCTCAGCGCGGGGCAGGTCTTTTTTGAACAATAAGATGGCCAAATACACCAGGCCAGCGGCCGGTAATACCGATGCAATGGCCCCAAGGATTCCAGCAACCACCGGGTTTTTAACCTTGCCACGGGCAACCCAGTAGCAGAGCACTCCCATCACCAGAACGAATACCGCCAGAAACTGGCCAAGAAGCGTCGCGTTGATTGCCATAACAAACCCTTGGATTAGCGTTTTTGTTATCTAACCGTAGATGGGCCGTGAAATGCAAGGCGGGCCGCGCCCTATTAAGGCAGCGCCTTAAAGCGCGGTATGTCGCCAAGGGCCGGCTCCCATTGAGCCATGCTGGCGGTAAAAAGATGGGCGCTGGGGGTAAGGGGCGGGGCCTTATCCAAACAACCGGCAGGTACCCGTAAATCACTGCCATTAAGGGTGGGGAGCGCCGAGCCGCAATGCTGGCAGAAGCTTTTGCTGTGGCGAGTGCCGGGCAGGGTATAAGTGGTGAGCGCCGCCACGCCTTTTAGCCACTCTATGGTGGCACCCTCCAAAAACACGTTTGCGCCATGGGCCGAGCCGGTGTCTTTTTGGCAATGCTGGCAATGGCAAAGATAAAAGCCGGTGAAGGCGCCTTTTGCCTCAAAGCCAATGGCGCCGCACAGACAGCTGCCTTGTAGCGTCAGTAATGAGGGCATTTTGAGAGAATCCATAAATGTCACCAAATCTGAGCCAAGCATAGCGGGTTGAGTGTAGGGGGGAGCCAGCGGCAAAGGGGTGAAAGGCGACCAGTCAATAGAGGCTTCTGCGCTAAAAAGCGGCGCGCTAGAAGGCTTATATTATAAATCGCTAAAATTTCCTTAACTACACTTAGTTGCGCCATTTTCCGGTTGGAATAATTGGGGCAACACCATGAATACTAAAATGATTTTGCTTACTTCCACCCTGGTCGCCAGTGGTTGTCTGCTGCCGGTTTATGCCGGCGACGACAGCGCCAGCCTACTGCAAGACGCCCTTAGCGCGGCGCCGCCCACCCTTCGCGATAAGGTCACGGTGGTGGATTGGAACAAAAACGTGCTGCAAAAGGGAGATAGCGGCTACACCTGCTTCCCCACGCCGCCGCAATTGCAGGGAACCGCCCCCATGTGCATGGACGCCCCCTGGATGGAATGGGCGGACGCCTGGATGAATAAAAAGCCCTTTACCGCCAAAGCCATCGGCATTTCCTACATGCTGGCCGGTGACGGCGGTGCCAGTAACACCGACCCTTTCGCCGAAGGGCCAACGGCCGACAATCAATGGATCAAGGAAGGGCCGCACCTGATGATCATCACCCCTGACAAGGCCATGCTGGACGCCCTACCCACAGATCCGGCAAACGGCGGCCCCTATGTGATGTGGAAGGGCACCCCCTACGCCCACATCATGGTGCCGGTAGGTAGCCGGTAAATAAAAAAGCCCCGTAAAGGGGCTTTCTTATGTCTGCCTTGGCCAATTTCAGTTTAGGTCTGCAGTGATTTAAAAAACCGTGCTTACCAAATTGTTGAGTTTAAGGGTGTGTTGCTGGGTTTTTTATAGACGGGCAGCGACTTACTCTCAGTGAGTGAGTGATGCGTGTTTGGTGAAGCGGGTAAGGTCCAGTCCACCCTTAATGCGATTGTTATGTTTTCGGTTTTCTACATTCCCAGCATAAAGGCTCGAAATCGAAAGCCTTTTCCATTTCTTCAGTGTTATATACGGATAACTCTGGACTATCTAAAGCATTCGAAACAATAGCTAAACGCCACTGTGGATCAACTGACTTTACGCGCTCATTTCTGGAAAGGAAAAAGCGTTGCTCATCAAGTGATGTACCTTTGACTTCAACTTTTAGAACAGTTTTACCCTTTTCGACAAACAAGTCATAACCGCAATTGTCACTCTGGCGGTCAGAGACAGAATAACCCTGGCTCTCATAGTGGGTTACGACATGCTCAATCGCTGCAAGCTCAACCTTTTTACGTTTCTCTGGATCAGGAAAACGGCCGGATGTTACATCGACTTCATAACTAACCTCAGCAGAAAGAAATAGTATCCCGTCTACTTTTTCAGTTGGGCGATGCTGTCGGTGCTTTTCGATGACTTTTGGATCTTGAGAATATCTATCTGCCTTATATTTTCCCAAGAACTTCCAAGCATTCACAGCCTGCTTCAGATAAACAGGTACATATTCTTGTTGTTCTAAAAATAACCTGGCATTTGCTTTGATACGAGTGCCATCTCCCACAACAATAATTTCAGGTGCTTCGGGGTTTAGCTCTGTGGTAATAGCTAAACCTTTCACGATCTTGTCCTTTGTTCGAATATAAGAATCTCCACCTGCCAATTTTTCAGCAAGCTCTGGAGTTGTCAAAATGGTCATTTCGTTCCCACATTTTTTAGTTGATTTTCACCCGATAAAACTGCTATGTAGTTTTTTAAGTGGCTGTAAAAATAAAAGTATCCTTAATAGAAAAACACGCTGCCGGATGAAGGAAATACCTTCTAAGGCTGATGAATACCGCACTGTCGATGCAATGTGAAGAGCTAAATAACTGTTCCTAATTGTGAGCCACCCTATATCGCTACAGCCCGCGAAAACAGGGGCTTCGTAGGCTGCCCAAGGTGATCTACTATTCGGCACAGCTATTTAGACTTTTGGTTGCTCAGAAGATGGGTGTCCCGTGTTATTTTTTCAGGCGCAATACCTTGCGCCACCGACCGGTATTATCGCTGCTGCGCTTGGGCCGTGAAGTGCGGAAAAGACCGAACGATTACGCTATCTCGGCCAAGCAAATCCACTGGGCAATACGCCACTATATTCTCTGGGTACATCAGGCTGGCAGGGTGGATTTATGAGGGGATCCCCCAGCGCCGCGTTAAACGGCATAAAATTATTGGCTAAATTTTGCGAGGAACGAGCACAAATCAGCTTTTTTGTCCGTATTTTCAGCGCTTAGCTATACGTATTTTACCAACTTTAACCATTAGCTTTTTGGTAAAGGAAATTTGGTTAATATACCAAATTTCAATAATATACAATGGCAGTGTTTTTATTAAAATCACTATCACACTTGCACTGTTATTTTGGGAACTTCCCAGAATGTAAAAATACAATATGCATAAGCCAGAAAAAAGAAGCATTAAGCTATGTGTTTTAGAAATTTGGTAAGTAACTGCACTGTAATTAAACCTAATGCTTTTAATTTTTTTTAACTCTTTAATTTTTATTCGCTTGATCATATTTAAGAATGAATCTTTTACGTGAATAAAAAACCATTTTAAAAATATACCGAATGTTGCAGTTGTAAAAACAGTTAGCCAAAAACTTAGTTGAGATATATTTTGCAAATATACTCCCATGATTTATTACTCCGACATTTGATATGCGTATAACAGTTTTATTAGCGAACGTGCTCGCTTTCACTCATATGATCAGTCGGCATTAAAAGATTAACCTACTGATCCTCCTTTAGATAGTTTGTAAACACCAAGAAAGGCACCACAAAAGCGAGCGGTCTTTTTTATGCGAGACATGCGCTCGTTATCATCACATCGGATGATAAGTAAATCCTTATGCTTCAACACTCAGAAGATAGAAGATAGAAGATAGAAGATAGAAGATGGATGTCCTTTCTTTTTCTTTCATTTTTTTGCCTTCTTCGGATCGAACGACTCAATGGCAAAATAGTCTTCAGATGTATGTACTTTCACGTTCTTGAGCCAAGGACGCTTTTCTTCCTCGGGAAGTGTGGAATCAACTATTCGAATAATCGCCCTTTTCTCCCACAGATCAGCCCTCGGGTAGTATTGCCTTATTTCCAGCACATCGGTTCTTATTGTGTTTCCGGAAAGAGCATCTAACACCGCGCGGCCAATATAAGCCCCAGAATTTCTTCTTAAGCTGCGAAACAACTCCATTAACGCAGCAGTATTTGAAAACCCTTTTGTACCCAAAAGCCTAACTATAGAAATCAGCATGTACTCCGGATATTTAACACCTTCTGACAATACATCAGAGAAATATGTTTTTATTGATTCTTTTAGTATGTCAGGAATAAGGTTCTCTTTTTTGATAAGAAGGTCGATAAGCAAGGGAGTAAACTGAGGAAACTTTTCAACCAATGATTGATATAAGAATAATTTACTGTAGTCACCGCTAGCAACAACAATTCGGAGGAATCTTCTAACATCATCAGGCTGCAAGATCTGGTTTTTTGTAATTTTCCCTTCTAATTCTTCGGTTGCTGCCTCTTTTAATTCTGTAGTTTCTCGATCAGATAGCTCTCTGAATTTTGTAGGAATAGTTCCAGAATAACCGACAATTATGCGCCCTTGACGCAATTCATTGGCAACCTGCCTAGCTTCCTCGGCGATAGCAAATGAAGATCTCGTTTTTTTCGAAACATCTTCGATAACCGTTTTTGATGGATTTACAGTTAGCCCCTCTAAATATAACCTTTCTACTAGAATGGTTAACCAAGCATGGGCCGTTTTCGCGTCAGGGGCAAAAAGACGATAATCATCTACAAACCTGCAAAATTTTACTTTTAACGACCGTAAATAGTCATCTACTGCGATCAAAGAAGCTTCGGCTAATATTCTACTTGCGTTGCCGCCAATTGGCAGACTGTATGAATCTCGATTTGCCCAAAACGACAGTAATTCGTTAGTTAGCTTAACAAGCTTAGTATCAATGGGAAGGCTTAGCAGTGTTGATTCAAGCCGATGAAGATTAAGTCGATCATAAAAATTTGAAATATCACATTTAACAAGAACTTTTGCCCTACGGCTTTTTTGCCGATCTGCAACATGTGCTTGAAAAGATGTGTAGTTGAATTTCGGATCGAATAGGTAGCCGCCCTTGGGTTTAAATCTGTATGAAAAGACAACCTTATTTCGTTTTTCTATACGATTTTTTTCGATAACATCAGCGTACATCAGGACTAGTGCGAGATATGCGATTGTATCGACAGGTTGAATTAGAGCTGCGCGACGAAAGTCATAGGCATCCTTCTTCGGAAAAAGGACGTGACTAATTGGATGCACCTTCAAGCCAGACAAAGAGTTTGAATTTATTCGAGACTTAACCTGAGTAGATAAAAATGCCCGAAACTGTTCATTCTTCAGCAGTGACACCTCGAAAGGTGTGGGAAAAATATCCGTAAGCCCTTCTTTTCGGACATTCTCCAGTGCCAATTCGATAGCTTTGTCGATATTCAAGCTAAACCTCTATGAAATATAACAATAGTTATGAAGCCGGCTCGTTTTCAATCATTAGGCCACTGTTCCGAATAAGTGCAATTCGTTCTTTTACAGGACGAATGTATCAGTCCCTTTCAAAGCGGCTGCGCAAAAAACGCGCTGGCTCCTTTTGCTAATCGGACCGGCGTCTTATGTTGAAGTCGGACCATCTGATAAATCACTTATTCTGAGTGAGTTAACTATCTCTGGCCGAGATAAACGAGCCCGATGTCCTGAGAACGACCAGAGGCGAAGGAAAAGCGAAGCGTGGGGCTGGGTTTTGGGTACTTTTGTCCTCACAAAAGCGTCTGGAACGATTTTGAATATCGGCGTGCTGCGACGATGGCCCGTTAGGGCTAGGCCCAAAGATGGGCCGAGTAAAAGTACCGTGCCTGCTGGGCGCCCCCGCTAACAATCAGTCGTGCCGCCAGACACATCCAAGACACGCTACCGCCCCTGGGTTACAGCCCCCACATGCTGATAGCGTCCTTGTTATCACTTGTCCCCGTCTTCCCTACATGGCGCTTTGCTTGGCACATGCCCAAATAAAACGACCATATATGCCTTGCGCTTGAATAAGCTAACCCATTGAAGTGGTGTGGTAAACAGGGGAAAAGAGCAGGGTATGAAAAAGGCAGCCTGGGCTGCCTTTGGGGAAGGGGTTAGAAGAAGCTGTCGTCGTCAAAACCGCCGAAGTCGTCGTTGCCGTAGTCGTCGTTCCCAAAACCGTTGTCTTGGCCAACGCCGTTATCCTGGTTTTGAAAGCCGTCGGAGCTGTTGTCAAAGCCGCTGTTGCCAGGGTCGGTGGCGGCGTCGTTGCCGCCCAGGTTATTGGCGGCGCTGGGGTCGCTTGCGGGCCTTTCATCGATGATATCGACAATTTCGGTGGGGTTGTGGTGGCTGAACATGTTCATCAGCATGTCGCCAATCACCACGCCACCGGCCACCCCTGCGGCAGTTTGCAGGGCGCCGCCCAAAAAGCTGGGCGCGCGTTGGCCCCAGCTCGCATTTATAAGACGGGGCGCCCTGGTCACCGCCACTGGCTATCAGGCGGGTAGATACTCTTTTTATTGTGGTTATTTCAGAGCTTGCTTGACCAAACGGCCAAGAGATTTGAGCATAATGTCGAACACCCAACGGATAAATTTGCTGGTGAATTCGATAGTGATATCCACGAAGCGGCCAGCAAATGCCAACATATGACCAAGTAGGGCTTTTACATCTTTTGCAAATTTGGCTGACAGCTTGGCAATATCTTCTAGGCGTTGAGCAAGGAAATCATAAATTGAGAAGCCAGAGGTTAAAGCAAACTGGAAAGTAACACCCGCAGCTTTCAGTATTTGCAACAAAAAGGCGGAGATCTTGTCTGACCATGTGCCGCTACAAAAGGCTTGATAACGGTTCTCGTAATTAAGCTGTACTGGACGGCTTAAAAAATTATCCGCCTCTATCTTTACACTATCCCAATCACTCTTATTGGCGGTGTTGAGGTAGCCCGGCACACCGTCGGCGGCCATTTTATGAGCGGCACCACGAAAGCCGGTAGAGCCGTCTAATCGGTATTCACTACCTTGATAGGGCGTATGATAAAAGGGCCACAGAGGCACCTTCGTAATAGGATCGGCACCGTGAGTACAACGATAAATTTTATCAATATTGGCAGTCACATTACGGGCAAAGCCTGAATAGCCAACTCTTGGACAACCAAAAGTGTAGAGTTTTACCTTGCGACGATATTCTTTTTTTGCCCAATCGGCTGTCAGGGTAGCAAGGGCACCGCCCAAGCTGTGGCCAATACAATGGATGGTGCCTCGGCCAGGATTTTTATCTAAATACGACTTCAAGGTGGCCTTGAAAGAATCAAAAGTATGCACAAAACCATAATGTGCCAATGAGCCATTCTCAGCAGTGGTTACGCCGATATTAAGATCGGTGAGTACGTCAACTATGTTGCCAGGGTTGGTGCCACGCAGGGCAATCACATGGTCGCCCTCATAGGCTCCAATGCCTTTGCCAACCAGGCAAAATCCCAGCTTTTTGCGAAGAAGTGCAAAACCTGACTGCCCCAGTACAGGGTTAGCGTCTATCTCAAATGCACGAGCCGTTTCGGGAGGTACGGTAAAGCGGTAGTTACCATAACGGTCTGCCGATTCAATGTCGTATGTCAGTAGAGCTAACTGCGAGGCTACTCTGGGGGTAACAGAGGGCATAACAACTCCTTTTGTTTAGTTGCCAATTAATTGTCATTCCATCGACACAGGGTGAGGGTTGAAAAAGTGCTCGCCGGATATTCACTATCTTCAAAATCAAACTGTTGCTCTTGGTTCTCCAGATCACAATTTAATTTTTTTAGTTTTTCGCTTACAACATTGACTGGGTTTAGCGTATGAATATTCATAAACCATATGGGAATGTGTTTATTTTTATATTCAACGTAAAGTTCGTGGCGTTTAACCACAGTAGTTATGCTGGATGGCTTTTTTAACTCGATGGTTTTTTCAGGGAAGTGAAATTTCCCATCGCTGTCAGTCAAAGCTTTATCGGTATAGTAGTCGCCGGTGAAGTTGAGATAAACTGAGCGCTCTACCTCAATATGAGCCACAGGCTTACCTTTCTCTTTGATAACGCCATTGATCTCGGGTGACAGATTTATGGGAACTTTCTTTGCAAAGATGGTCATGGTATCTGAGCCTAAAGAATAAAATGATATGACTATTAAGATGGTTAATAGGGAGGCCCATGATAGCAACTTGGGAAGACTTTCCTTATTCATTTTTTGCTAATCCCTCAGCTCCCTTGGTAAGGGTGAAGTCTAACAATTTAGCATGCGGATGCAAATGTGATGACTTGAAATATTCAATGGAATAGACATTTAATTTAAATTAGCGTTAGGCATAAATATAGACTTAAAGCCTTAAAAGCCTTGCGCTTGCATAAGCTAACCCATTGAAGTGGTGTGGTAAACAGGGGAAAAGACCAGGGTATGAAAAAGGCAGCCTGGGCTGCCTTTTGGGGAGGGGTTAGAAGAAGCTATCGTCGTCAAAACCGCCGAAGTCGTCGTTGCCGTAGTCGTCGTTCCCAAAACCGTTGTCTTGGCCAAAGCCGTTATCCTGGTTTTGAAAGCCGTCCGAGCTGTTGTCAAAGCCGCTGTTGCCAGGGTCGGTGGCGGCGTCGTCGCCGCCCAGGTTATTGGCGGCGCTGGGGTCGCTTGCAGGTCTTTCATCGATGATATCGACAATTTCGGTGGGGTTGTGGTGGCTGAACATGTTCATCAGCATGTCGCCAATCACCACGCCACCGGCCACGCCTGCGGCGGTTTGCAGGGCGCCACCCAAAAAGCTGGGGGCGCGTTGGCCCCAGCCACTGGCGGCGGGCTGTTGGGGCTGGCTGTAGGCGTTGTTGCCCGGCTGCGGGCCGCTACCGGCTTGGTTCCAGCTTGATGCTGCCTGGGGCTGCGGGGCGTTTTGGCTTTGGCTGTGGCCGCCGCCAAAGAGCCCGGCCAGAAAGCCGCCGGAAGCGGGGGCGCTTTGGCTTTGCTGCTGCTCTAGGGCTTCAACCTTGGCTTTGAGCTGCTTGAGGGCGGCTTCTTGCATGATGATGGTCTGGGCCATGTAATAGGGCGCCGCCGGTTGGGCGATAAGGTGTTTGTTGATTTGCGACTCGGCAGCAGCGTCGCGGCTGCCGCTTTGTTGTTCGGCCTGGTTAATGCGGCTAAAAAGGCTGTCAATCAGGCGGTTAGCATCATTGTCCATACTGCGTTCCTAGGCAATGGAGGTCACTCATTATGACGCTGGGCAAAGGCTTGGGTTCCCCGTCTTTGTGAAACGCCCTTTCTCTTTTCGGGCAACAAAAAAACCGGCCAAAAGGCCGGTTTTTCATATTGGCTTGCTTACTTGGCGGGCTTTGCCACCAGTGAGCGGGTTTCTTCGTTGGCCTCGGTGAGCTGCACCTTGATGATGTCGGCGAGCTTGTAGCTCTCTTCACCTTTGATAAGCACGGTACCGGCTTCAAAGTTAACGTCCAGCTCGTCTTTTACGTCATGGATCTGCGAGGCGGGGATAAAGGCCACGGCGCCGTTATCCACCAGGCGCACCTTCATGCCGCCACGGTTTACATCAATGACTTCGGCGTCGAACTGGGTGTCAGCTCCGGCTTGCGGGGCCAGCCAGCGCACGTACAGCCAGTCGCCCATATCGCGCTCGGCCAGGCGGTTGAGGCGGCGGTGCTCGGACAGATGCTCGGCCAGGCGGTCGTCGGGCTTAGCCACCTGCTTGCCTTCAAGGATGGCCTTGATGATGCGGTGGTTAACCATGTCGCCGTATTTACGGATGGGGCTGGTCCAGGTGGCGTAGGCGGTAAGGCCCAGGCCATAGTGGGGGCCGGCTTCCAGGGTAATGGCGGCGTAGCTTTGGAAGCGGCGCAGGCGGCCGTCCAAAAACTGCTTTTTGTTGCCGTCGAGCCAGCGGCGCATGGCGCTGTAGCCTTCGAGGGTGTGTACCTGCTCGATGTCAACCGGCACTTCATGCTGGGCCAGCAGGGCTTTGGCGTCTTCGATTTTTTCGTCTTCAAAGCCGTTGTGCACGTTGTAAACGCCGATGCCGCCGTGGCGGCGCAGGTATTCACCACAAGCCACGTTGGCGGCGATCATGGACTCTTCAACAATGCGGTTGGCGATGCGGCGCTCTTCGCGGTGTACGGTCACCACATTGCCGTTTTCGTCCAGCTCGAAGCGGTAATCGGGACGGTCGCCAAATACCAGAGCGTGGGCCTGGCGCCAGGCGGTGCGGGCTTCGGTGAAGTCGCGCAGCAGTTTGATGGTGGCCGCTTCGTCTTCATTGGCCGGTTGCCAGTCGCCGGTGCCGTCCAGCCAGTCAGACACGTTGTTGTAAACGAGCTTGTGGCGAGACTCAATCCAGGCCGGGGTGAACTCGGTGTTGTCACCCAGGGTGCCGTCGTCGGCCACAAACAGGTTTGCCACCAGGGCAGGGCGCTTTTCACCGGCTTTGAGGGAGCACAGATCGTCAGACAGCACTTCTGGCAGCATGGTGACGTTTTTGCCCGGCAGGTAAACGGTAAAGGCGCGCAGCTCGGCGGCTTTGTCGAGCTCGGAGCCTGCCACCACGTAGGCGGTTGGGTCGGCAATGGCCACCCACAGCTGGTAGCCGCCTTCGACCTTCTCAATCCACAGGGCATCGTCCATGTCCTGGGTGGAGGCGGCGTCGATGGTGGCAAAGGGAATGTGGGTCATGTCCTGGCGTTCCAGGCCATCAATCAGGTGCAGCTCGCCGTTAAATTCGGGGGCGGACTTTTGCAGATTGTGGCGGGCCAGGGTGACATGCCAGGGGGCGTAGCCATCGCCGGTACCGGCGATTTTTTCCATGATATCGGCGCTAAAGCCCATGTCACCCTTGAGCGGGTGGCGCTTTAGCTCGGCCACCACCCAGTCGCCGTTGGTGAACTCGCCCTTCACGCCTTTGGCGGGGCGGCAGCGGATGCGGTCTTTGATAACTGGGTGGTCCGGCACCACGTAGAGGCGGTCGTCGCGCTGCTGAATGCGGCCTACAAAGCGGGTCAAGAACGGCTCAATAAGGGCCTCGGGTTCGGCCACGTCTTTGTCTTTTTCGCTGCGCACCACCGCGCGTACCCGGTCACCGTGGATGACTTTTTTCATGTAGGGCGGCGGTACGAAATAGGATTCTTTGCCGTCTGCATCCAAAAAGCCGAAGCCTTTGTCCGAGGCTTTGATTGTGCCTTCCACGGTCTTGAGGTTTTCGCGGATCTCGGCCTTAAGCTGGGCCAACAGCGGATTGTCTTTGAACATCAAGCTTGCTCTGTAGGTGAGCCGGCAACCGGGCCGGTAAAAACCCGCCCACTATACGAAAAGGGTCTTTATAAGGCAAAGAAAAGGGGGCTTAGGCCCCCTGGTCATCCAGCCATTGCACCAAGGCGGCCAGCCGTTTGGCGCGGGTGGCAGAGGCCTCGCTGGCCTGTGGCTCGGGCCAGGGGTAAAAGCCCTGGCCGCTTTTTACCCCCAGCTCGCCGCGGGCCACTTTGTCCGAGAGGATGGCAAGGGGCGAGGTGGTGTTTTCAAGGTCTTCATAGAGGTAACCGGCAATGGCGTGGTGCACGTCAAGGCCGTTTACGTCGCGCTGCTCCAAAGGCCCGGTCAGTACCAGCCGCACCCCAAGGGCCCAGCGGGCCACAAAGTCGATGTCTTCGCTGCTGGCCACGCCTTTTTCCAAAAGCGACATGGCCTCGCGGGCCAGGGCATGTTGCAGGCGGTTGCCGATAAAACCGGGAATGTCTTTTTGCACCACCACCGGCTTTTTACCCAAGCCTTGCAGCAGGGCCAGCACCTTCTCAACGGCGCTGTCGGTGGTGGCCCGGTGGCGAATCACTTCCACCAGGGGAATGATGTCGGCAGGGGTAAAAAAGTGCATGCCCACCAAGCGCTCGGGGTGGCTAAGGGCCTCGCCGATGGCGTTAACTGACAGCCCCGAGGTGTTGGTAGCCAAAATGCACTGGGTGCTGACTGCCTTTTCCAGCTCGGCAAAAATGCGCTGTTTAAGGCCTATTTGCTCAGGCACCGCTTCAATCACCACCTCGGCATCGGCCGCAGCCGTAAGCACCGCCTGGCAATTAACGGTATCCGGCAGGCGGGCTTTGGCCCTGGCCAACGCCTCGGGGATGGGGTCAATCAAGGTAACCTGGTGCTGGCTACCAGCCAGCAGGGCGGCAATGGCGGTACCCATGGTACCGGCGCCGATAACGGCCACGATGGACATGCTGCATACCTCTATGTGCGATTATCGTACTTATGTTCGATTCATACGTTAGCACAAGTTCCAAGGGGCGGGCAGCCGTGGCGTCAGGGCGCGGATTAACCTAAGCGGCTTGTGGCCATCTTCTTCTTTATCAACGCGGCGTTGGTTAACCCAGCTGGCTGGAGCTATCGCTAATGCAATGATTTACCATTAAAAAAGGCCGCTTTCGCGGCCTTTTTCAGGGGATAAGGCTATAGCCTTGCTGCTGCAATACCGTGAGCTCGGTCATGGCCGACAGCGCCTGGCTGACATCGGGGCGCAGCTCGTCGGCTTGGTAGCCCAAGGCCTGCACCGACTGGCCGCAGACATAGACCTTGACCCCGGCGTGGACCAAGGCGTCCAGCAAGGTGGCCGAGCCGTCGGCCACTTCAAAGCGCTTGAGGTGGGCCGCCTCATTGAGGGCATGGCGGGTGGCTGGGCCGTGCAGCACGATGGCCAAGTCCATGCGCTCGGGTTTGATGCCGGCGCGGGCGTGCATGTTGAGGTAACGGGCCACCGATTCGAGCTTGCGCGAAAGGGCGCCTGGGTCTGGCGCGCCGGTGACGTCAAACACCGCCTTGAACTGGGTGTTTAGCGGGATGGGGGCGGCGTTTTTTACCTCATAGACCGGGCCAAAGTCTTTGATGATGGGCCCGGGAGCGGCGCCGCCAACGGCGGCAGCGGCGGCAAAGGTCATGGCAAGCATGGCTGGTCCTTGTTATTTGTGCAGGGTCAGGGTGAACAGATCGCGGCGCCTGTCTTTGAGGTTGCGTACCGAGCCCTCGGAGCGCACCACCTTGAGTTTGTCCAAGTCCAAGTCCGAGAACAGGATCATCTCGGTGTTGGGGGTGGCCTCGGCCATCACCGCATCGTGGGGGAAGGCAAAATCCGACGGGCTGAACACCGCCGACTGGGCATATTGCACGTCAAGGCTCTCCACCTGGGGCAGGTTGCCCACCGAGCCGCAAATGGCCACGTAACATTCGTTCTCGATGGCTCTTGCCTGGGCGCAGTGGCGCACCCGCAGGTAGGCGTTTTTGGTGTCGGTCCAGAACGGCACAAACAGCATTTCCATGCCCTGGTCGGCAAGGATGCGGCCAAGTTCGGGGAACTCCACGTCGTAGCACACCAAAATGCCCACTTTGCCGGCGTCGGTGTCGAAGGCCTGCACCTTGTGGCCACCTTCAATAACCCAGTCGCGCCGTTCGTGGGGGGTGATGTGCAGCTTGTATTGCACCTCGGTGGAGCCGTCGCGGCGGCAAAGATACGCCACGTTAAAGAGCTCTTTACCCTCCAAAAGCGGCATGGAGCCGGTGATGATGTTGATGTTGTAGCTCACCGCCATCTGCGAGAGCTGCTGGCGAAAATGCTCGGTGAAACTGGCCAGGTAACGAATGGCCTCCTGCTGCTGGGCAGTGTTGGCAAGGCCCATCAGCGGCGCGTTGAAGAACTCCGGGAAGACAACAAAATCAGACTTGTAGTCCGACACCGCGTCCACGAAATACTCCACCTGCTTGAGCACTTCTTCGGCGCTGTGAAATTCGCGCATCTGCCACTGTACGGCGCCAATGCGCACCTGGCGCTTTTGGCTGAAGGTGCTTTCTTCCGGGTCAAACAGGATGTTGGACCATTCCAGCAAGGTGGCGTAACCCTGGGATTTTTTATCCTCGGGCAGGTATTGGCGCAGCAGCCTTTTTACCTGGAAATCGTTGGCCAGCTGGAACGAGAGAATGGGGTCGTAAATAGCTTTGCGGTCCACTTCTTCGATGTACTGGGACGGGGTCAGCTCGTCGGCATGGTGGCAGTAATTAACGATACGGCCGCCGGCCAGAATGGCCCGCAGGTTGAGGCTGCGGCACAGCTCTTTGCGCGCCTCGTACAGCCGCCGGCCCAGGCGATAGCCACGGTATTCGGGGTCGATAAACACATCCAGGCCGTAGAGGGCATCGCCGTTGTCGTCGTGGGCGATGGTCATGCGGTTGGTGATGAGGTCGTCATAGGTGTGGGGGTTGGAAAACCGCTTGTAATCCACCTGCACCGTCAGCGCCACCGCCACCAGTTGGCCTTGGTCTTCAATGCAGATTTGCCCCTCGGGGAACTGGCCTATCAGGGTGTCGATGGTGTGCTTGGGCCAGGAGCCGCCAATGTCTTTGTAGACGGTGTCCATCAGTTGCTTGAGTTGGGGAAAATCGTCCTTGGTGAGCTCACGGACTTTCAGGATCAGATCTTCGGTGCTCATGCCTTGTCCTCTGTTGTTACTTTTTTCACGCTAACCCAAAAGCTTAGCTTTGTCACAAAGGCTACTTGGCAGATCGCGGCGTCGTTCAGGTAGAGATGACATTCCCCCCTTTCGCCAAGCCGTTTAATTTGCCATCAGCCCATAGAATAAGTGTTGGCATCATGAAAACACCTTTGCTTGCGAGCCTGATGGCCCTGTTGCTGCTCTCAGGCTGTGATACCAATTCCAAGGTCCGTGCCCCGGTTAAGGCCCCGGCCCAAACCATGAAGGCCGAGGTGCCGCCCAAGGCCCCCACAGCGCCGGCCACGACCTTAAGCGACAAGCTCAGCCCGCGCCAGCAAGCGCTGGCCATGACCTTATTGGACGCGCCGCTCCATTACGCGCCTGGCCGCTACAGCCAATTTATGGTGCCGGCCGGTAAAGACAGCTTCCCGCTGCTTTTGGGCAAAAAAACCGGCAGACCCATGGCATCGGCCGGGGTAAGCGAGCAGGGCCGCCGTTACCTTGCCTTTGGCACCGTGCCTGTTACTTACGAATTCGAACCCTTCTTCCCCAACCTGCAAGAGCTGGTGGGCTGGCTGCTCTCTGGCGAGCCGGGCTTTGTGTATAAACCGGGCGCTGTGGTGGCCACCGCCTTTTTGGGCGCCCAGGAGAAAAAAGTCACCGGCTGGCTGCGCCGCAACATGAAGGATATCGCCTTGGTGCGCTGCGACGTGCTGGGGCTTAAAGAGTGCCTGGGCGCCGCCGATCTGGTGGTGGTAGGGGCCGAAGGGGATTTGGCCGAAGCCCAGACCCTGGTCAATGCCCTCAAGCAAAAAAGTGCATTGCCGGTGCTGTACCTGCACACCCCCTTTTGGAAGGAAAGCCAGTTTGCGAGCCTGGTGCTGAACAGCCTTGAACTTCGCCAGGGCGAGGCCGGCGGCAACTACTGGGCCCAAGACGCCGCCAACTGGGACAACCTCGGTGACATGCTGCAAACCCGCCTGGCCATGAACACGGCCCCGGCCGAAAAGGGCGAATAAAAAAAGGCGCCTAAGGCGCCTTTTTGCTGGCCGCGACTTTTACAGCGCCGCTTCAAATACCGCCTGGGCAACGGCTGGGGTGACGCCGCCGTCTTCGCCAAGGGCGGTCATACCTTTACGCTCAAGGGCGGCCACCAAGGTGTCGATGTCTGCGGCGCCAAGCTCGTAGTCGCCAAAGCGGGTGCCCACATCCAACGTGCGGAAGAAGCTTTCCATCTTGGCGATGGCGCTGTCGATACGTGCCTCATCGCTACCGTCGGTGATACCCCACACCCGCTCGGCAAATTGCAGCAACTTGGCTTTTTTCACCTCGCGGCGAACCCGCAGCATGGCCGGCAACACCACTGCCAGGGTGCGGCCGTGGTCGATGCCAAAATGGGCGGTCAGCTCGTGGCCAAGGGCATGGGTGGCCCAATCCTGGGGCACGCCCACGCCAATCAAACCGCTCAGGGCCTGGGTGGCGGCCCACATCAGGTTGGCACGCACCGGGTAGTCTTGTGGGGTGGCCAGGGCCTTGGGGCCTTCTTCGATAAGGGTGAGCAGCAAGCCTTCACTGAACCTGTCCTGCACCGGCGCGCCGCCGTTGGTCAGATATTGCTCCATCACATGGACAAAGGCATCCACCACGCCGTTAGCAACCTGGCGAGGCGGCAGGCTGTAGGTGGTGACGGGGTCGAGCACCGCAAAGCGGGGTTTGACCCGCGGGCTGATAAAGGCCAGCTTGTCCTGGCCACGGGTAATAACGGCGGCGCCGTTGGTCTCAGAGCCTGTGGCAGGCAGGGTCAGCACCGCGCCTATGGGCAGGGCGTCTGTTACCGGGGCGTCGTTGCTGAGGATGTCCCAAGGGTCGCTGCCCGTATGGCAAACTGCGGCGGCGATAAACTTGGTGCCGTCCAGCACCGAGCCGCCACCCACAGCCAGCAGGTAGTCGTAGCCTTCGTTACGAATAAGGCTTACCGCCTCCATCAGGGTTTCATAACGGGGGTTGGGCTCGATGCCGCCAAACTCGCCGAAGCTATGGTTGGCCAGGGCTTCGCTCACCTGCTGGTGCACGCCGTTTTTAAAGATAGAGCCGCCGCCATAAGTCACCAAAATCTTGGCATCTTGGGGAATTTGCCCCGCCAGGGCCGCTATCTGGCCTTGGCCGAAGAGAATATGCGTGGGGCTTGAGAATGCGAAATTGTTCATGCTTCACCGGGGTTGGTAACGGTACTGCCATGGTAAGCCATGGCACCGGGGGGCGGGCAAGGGGAAATAAAAAACGCCCTGGCGGGCGTTTTAGTCTCAGGTTTTGAGCTTACCAAGCTCGCCGTCGAGGTCGCGCACTAAATCGTGCAGGCGCCGGCCTGAACTTTCGGCTTGTTCGGCAAGGCCGGCCAGCTCGCTGGCCGCGCTGCCAATGCCGGTGATGTTGCGGTTTATCTCGTCGCTCACCGAGCTTTGCTCTTCGGCGGCGGTGGCCATTTGAGTGACGTGGTCGTTGATGGTGTTGATAAGCTCCACCACCTGGGAGAGATCTTCAAAGGCGCTGTGGGCCTGCTCAACGGTGCTGGACGCCCGGGTAACCCCTTGTTCCATCACCTGTACCGTGGCTTTTACCTCGTTGTTGAGGTTGTCTATCACCCCGGTTATCTCGTCGGTCGAGGTGCGGGTTTTGGCGGCCAGCGCCCGCACTTCGTCCGCTACCACCGCAAAGCCTCGGCCTTGCTCGCCGGCCCTGGCCGCTTCGATGGCGGCGTTCAGCGCCAGCAGGTTGGTTTGCTCGGCGATGTTGCGAATCACCTCAAGGATGCTGTTAATGTCGTTGCTGCGGGCCGCCACCTGGTTAACGGCGGTAGCAGCGGTGGACATGTCGTCGGCCAGGCCCTGCACGTCGGTTACCGCGTGTTGCAAGGTCGAGCGCGAGCCCATCACCGCGTTATTGGCCTGGCTGGCTTCGTCTGCGGCCTGGGCGGCAAATTGCGCCACCTCGGTTGCCGCCGCGCTCATCTCGTTCATGGCGGTGACGACCGAGTCAATCTCGGCGTGCTGCCTGGCCACCAGGGCGCGGGTGTCGGAGGCTACCTTGGCGCTGCTCTCAGCCTGGCTACCGACCTCGACGCTGATGCCTTTGAGGTGGGCAATCATACTGCGCAGTTTCCCCAAGAAGCGGTTAAAGCCGCCAGCCAGGGTAATCAGCTCCTGATGGGTGTCGACCCGCACGTCTTGGGTGAGGTCCCCCTCGCTGCTATTAAGGTTGGCCATGCGCTGGTTCATGGTGCCAAGGGGGCGGGTGATGGTGCGCACCAGCACCACCATCAGCAGCAGCCCCAGCACAATCACCACTAGGCCAATCACGCCCTGGGTCACCACCAGGGTGGAGAAGTTGTCGCCCATTTGCTGATTCATGGCGTTAACGCCCGCCATGGCCAGGGCTTTGGGTACTTCGATGATCAGTGTCCAGGTTTGGTTAGCGGCGCGAATGTGCACCGGGTAGGACACAAAAATGGCGCCGTCTGTCAGCAGGTGCCCGGCGTCTTTCATGGCCAGCAGTTTGTCGGCAAGGCTCGGCATCACCGTTTTAAGGGGCTGCGCCAGTTTGTCGGGGTATTGGCTGGCGCCCACCAGCAGCCCAAGCTTGGACAGCAGCATGACCTTGGACTTGCCGCCATAAAGAGACTGGGACAGCGCCACCACTTTTTGCTGGAAGATGGGCAGGTTGACATCCACCCCCACCACGCCGCGAAAGCGGTTCTGGGCGACAACGGGCACGGTGAGCGAGGTCATCAATTGGGAATTGCCGGGGGTGATTTCGTAGAGGTAGGGCTCCATCAGGCAGGGCTTGAGGGTGTCCATGGCGCACAGGTACCACTCGGCTTCGCGAAGACCGTTGGCACCGATTTTTGCCACGTGTTTTTCCTCGGCGTCTTCCACTACTTGCTGCTCAATCTTGCCGCTTTGGTCGCGGGTAAAGTAAATTTCCAGCGTCCCGACCCCGGCCACCGAGTGGTCAAAACCCTGCTTGTACATGTCGTCCATGCCGTCATAAGCGTTGGCTTCAAACTGGCTGTAGATGGAGCTCATGCCAGGGTTGGCGGCCAAGGTGGCGCGGTCTAGATCGGCCACCTGGCTGCGGTTAAGGCGGTTGGTGGAGGTGATGCTGGCAGCCAGTTGCCCGGCAAGAGACTGGGGCACCCGGTAGGCTTCGTTGATAAAAGCGCCCATCTCCTCGCCCGACTGCCCGGCTTGGGTCTCTAAGCGGCGAATCAGCTCGTCTGATACTTGGCGGGTACTTTCTTGGCGCACCTGGGCCGCGGTTTGGTTAAGAAAATAGGCCACCACCAGGGTCAGGGTGCCAATGGATAACAGCAGTAACAGGCCTGTGGTCAGGTACAGCTTGAATGCCAGGGACTTTTCTTTCATGGACCACCTCTTTCATGCGTACTGGTTCTTATATCGGCGAACCCTGAATTTTCTTCACATTTTATATAGGTGGTGATGGGCCGGTGCTGCCAGTAACCAGCGGATAATCAACGATAATAGCCGCCAATCTCGCCGAGGTAACGGCGCCGTTAAAGGGCTGCCATCATTTTATAAAGCGCAGTATCCTCAATAACATAGTCAAATGCTGACAATAGGATTGGTATGCGATTGGCCCATATCGACATTACCGGCTTTCAAGGGATTAAAACCTTGTCGTTGGCGCTGGATGAGGCCACCACCCTGATTGGCGAAAATGCCTGGGGGCGGCGCTCGTTTTTAAACGCCCTGGAAAAGGTGATGGGGCCGCAGGGCGCTGATGCCCGCTTTGAAGACAGCGATTTTTATCAGCAAAGCCGGCAGCTGAACATCGCCCTGACTTTTGTCGAACGCCATGGCGGCCACTGGCGGCGCCTGCGCTACCGGCCGCTGCGCTCGGTGATGTGGGGCCGGGCCGACGGCCATATGCGCCTGCGCCTTTGTTGGCGGGCAATCAAAGGGCAGGGCAGTGAGCTGACCTTTGTTGATGCCAGTGGCCAGTTGCTGTTAAACGGGAAGGCGGCGGTGCGCCTGGCCCGGCATCTGTTAACCCTGCACCCGCTGCTGCGCCTCGGGTTTCCCGACACCGAACACCTGGAGCAATCTCCCTGGCTCAAGACGCTTTTGGAAAACCCCGAACAATTTCAAGAGCAAGCTCTCACCCAGGGGCTTGGTGCCGTTAAAGCGTTGTTAGCGCGCTATTTTACCGACCCAATGCCTGCCAAGCGGCCCCGCGACCGCCTCGCCATGGCCCGCCAGCCTATCAACTGGGAGGCTATTCGTACCCTCGAGCAAGTCATCAACCAATCGGCCAGTCGCCAGACTCGTTTGGCGCTGTTGGGGCTTTTTGGGGTGCTAATGACCCGCACCGAGGCCCAGCCAGTGGCGCGTCTGTCACGGCCATTACTATTGCTGGACATGCCTGAGGCGCGGTTGCACCCGGTGATGCTGGCTACCTTTTGGAGCCTAGTGGTGCAGTTGCCCCTTAACCGGCTACTCATTACCCAATCGGCAGAGCTGCTTGGCGCCCAGGATCTGCTGGCCATTCGCCGCTTGGTGCGGCGCCAGGGGGAGCTTAGCTGCTACCAGCTCAAGCATCCGCTTCGCGAAGATGACTACCGGCGCATCGGCTTTCACCTGCGGGTAAACCGCCCGGCCAGCCTCTTTGCCAGGGGCTGGCTGCTGGTAGAAGGGGAAACCGAGATCTGGCTGATGTCGGAGCTGGCGCACCTGAGTGGCGTGCACCTGGCGGCAGAAGGAATAAGGGTGATTGATTTTGCCCAGTGCGGCTTAAAGCCTCTGGTGCATCTGGCCCGAGACATGGGCATTGCGGTACAGGTATTGTGCGACGGCGACGAGGCCGGTAACCGCTATGCCAGCCAGGTGCGCGGCCTGCTGGGCGGCGCGGCCGAGGCCAGCCTCACCCAGCTACCAGCGAAGGATATCGAGCACTTTTTCTACCAAGAAGGCTACCAAGCGCTGTTTCATCAGCTTGCCCGCTGGCGCGGCGTTGAGCAGCCGAGCGCCATTATTCATGCCGCCATCTCCCGCCAATCCAAGCCCGAGCTCGCCCTTCGTATCGCCGAAGAGGCCGGGCGCCGGGGTAAAGAGGGCGTGCCGGTGCTGCTGCGGCGACTGTTCAGCCAGCTTCGCCAAGCCGCCTTGGCCAGCGCCCCAAAGGATTAACGGCGTTTTGCGCCCTTGACCTGCGGCGCAGGCGCTATGGCGAAAATGCCCAGGCGCCCCTGCGCAGCGACGCCTTGATTGTGGCAAAATAAGCCGCCTTTTCTGCCTTGCGGAGCGCTTGTGTCCCGTGTGCCTTTCAGTTTGGTGGTGACCCTGGGTCTGGTTGCCATGCTGACCCCTTTTGCCATCGATATGTATTTGCCCAGCCTGCCGCGCATTGCCCGCGATCTTGGTGTTGCCAACGGCGCCGTGCAGGGCACGGTGTCGGCCTATGTGGCGGGTTTTGCCATTGGCCAGTTGTTTTTAGGCCCCTTGGCCGACAGCCTGGGGCGCAAACCGGTGCTGCTGTGGGGCACGCTGTTTTTCGCCCTCATCGCCCCGCTTTGCGCCCTGACCTCCGATATCGGCTTTTTGCAGCTGCTGCGGGTGGCGCAAGGGGCTGCTGGCGCCGCCGCTGCGGTGGTGATTTACGCCCTGCTGCGCGACTTGGTGGACGATAAAAACGAACTGGCCAAGCTTTTTTCCACCATCACCCTGGTGGTGACTCTGGCGCCGCTGCTGGCGCCGATGATTGGCGGTTGGCTGCTGACGCTGGGTGACTGGCACCTTATCTTTTGGGCGCTTGGCGGGGTAGGGGCAGCCACGTGCCTGCTGGTAAAAACCAAGGTGCCCGAGACTCTGACCGAGCGCAGCGAACTGGCCCTTGGCAAGGTGATGAGCAACTATCGCCAGCTGCTTGGCAACCCGGCGATGCTGGCGTTGATGCTGTGCTCGGGGTTGTCTTTTAGCGGCCTGATGGCCTTTCTGACCGCCGGTTCTTTTGTTTACATCCAGATCTACGGGGTCGAGGAAACCCATTTCGGCTACTACTTCGGCCTCAATATCCTGTCCCTGATGGCGCTGACCTTCTTTAACGGCCGCTTTGTTACCCGCTGGGGCGCCGAGCGCCTGCTGGTACTGGCACTTTGCATCCAGTTGCTGGCCGCCACCGGCGCCTTGCTGACGGTACTGCTGCACGGCCCCTTTGCCCTGCTGGTGGCCTGCGTAATGACCTACGTGGGCTGTTTGTCCATGGTGGGCTCCAACGTCATGGCCCTGGTGCTCGAGCAGGTGCCCAAGATGGCGGGCACCGCGTCGTCCCTTACCGGCAGCATGCGCTTTGGCATTGGCGCCATTGCCGGCTGGGCGGTGGCAGCGGTTACCGGCCATGACGACGTGGTGATGACCGGCGCCATGGTTATCTGCGCCAGCCTGGGGATTAGCTTTATTTATCTTTTGTACCGTCCAAATCGGCATAAAACCCTTGGAAGCGAGCACTAATACAGCAGGTTGCTGGCTTTATAGGCAGCCGAGCAAAGGTCGCTTGCAACGGCGCTGAAAGTCCGTATAGTGTGCCTCCACAGACGCGGGATGGAGCAGTCTGGTAGCTCGTCGGGCTCATAACCCGAAGGTCGTCGGTTCAAATCCGGCTCCCGCAACCAACTTAGATGTCTCCTTATTTTTTGATAAGTAGACCGACGACCAAGGTCGTCGCAGTGGGACTGCCCGTACAAATCTGGCTCCCGCAACCAGTTGAAAGTTAGTGCTTTTTTAAAGGGCTAACCACAAGAGACAACGCAAGGCGCTATACCAGAGCCAAGCTACAGAATTAACGCGGGATGGAGCAGTCTGGTAGCTCGTCGGGCTCATAACCCGAAGGTCGTCGGTTCAAATCCGGCTCCCGCAACCAATTTAAAAAGGTCAGCGAGTTTCGACAAGGCTGACCGACGGCCAAGGTCGTCGCAGTGGGACTGCCCGTACAAATCTGGCTCCCGCAACCAATTTAAAAAGGTCAGCGAGTTTCGACAAGGCTGACCGACGGCCAAGGTCGTCATCCGAACAGAAAGATGCACCGTATAAAGGTGCACCGACAACGCAAGGCGCCATACCAGAGCCAAGCTACAGAATTAACGCGGGATGGAGCAGTCTGGTAGCTCGTCGGGCTCATAACCCGAAGGTCGTCGGTTCAAATCCGGCTCCCGCAACCAAATCTAAAGGCCGACTGCAAAGTCGGCCTTTTTTAAATTTATTTCGACCTTCGGTCGTCGCAGCAGGGCTGCCCGTACAAATCCGGCTCCCGCAACCACATAAAAACCCCAGCCTCGGCTGGGGTTTTCTTTTACTGTATCCAGTACGACCTGCGGCCGTCGGACTGGGCGTCCCCGTACAAATCCGGCTCCCGCAACCACATAAAGACCCCAGCCTCGGCTGGGGTTTTCTTTTACTGTATCCAGTACGACCTGCGGCCGTCGGACTGGGCGTCCCCGTTCAAAGTCCGGCTCCCGCAACCAAATCTAAAGGCCGACTGCAAAGTCGGCCTTTTTTTTAAATTTATTTCGACCTTCGGTCGTCGCAGCAGGGCTGCCCAGCTCGGCGCCCCCGTTCAAATCCGGCTCCCGCAACCACATAAAGACCCCAGCCTCGGCTGGGGTTTTCTTTTACTGTATCCAGTACGACCTACGGCCGTCGCAGCAGGGCTGCCCAACTCGGCGTCCCCGTTCCTATCCGGCTCCCGCAACCAATAAGAAACCCAGCCTTGAGCTGGGTTTTCTTTTGTGCTCGAAGGCTAGTGCGCTCATTCCCAGGCCGCAAAGGCGCTGACGATATGGTGGATAACCGCGTCGATGCGGGCGGTGTGGCGAAGGTCTTGGTGGGTAACCAGCCAAATCTCATAAGGCCGGGCGCGCTGGCGCTCGGGCCAGACCCTGACCAGTCCATCTCGCTCGGCGATAACAATGGGCACTTCCCCCAGGCCAAAACCGGCGCTGATGGCGCTTCTAAGGGTGAGGCTGGAGTGGTGGCTTGAGACGATGCGCCCGGCGGCTATGCTCTCGCCGCCGAGTTTCAGCGGCTCCTGGCGATGCAGATGCGGCTCAAATACCACCAGATCGTGCCCGGCAAAGGCGCTGCCCCTGGCCGGTTCGCCGCGGCTTGCCAGGTATGCTTTCGAGGCATACAGCCCCACAGGCCAGGAGGCGAGGCGGCGGGTCAGTAAGTCTGGGTTGTCGGGCTTGATGGTACGCACCGCGATGTCTGCTTCCCGTTTGGCCATGTTGAGCAGCTGCGGCGAGATATTGAGGTTGACCTTGATATCGGGGTGCTGGCCGTTTAGCACCTTTAACGCCGGCAGCAGCAAGCCCAGTGCCAGAGAATCGGTGGTGGCCAGGCGCACTTCACCGGCTAGGCGCTGGTCGCTGCCCTGGGTGCGAGACACCAGCGCCTGGGCGGCGTTTTCCATCTCCAGCGCTGCTTGCAGTGCCAGCTCACCGGCGGCGGTTAGGCTGTAGCCTTGGGAGCTTCGTAAAAAGAGGGTGGCGCCCAGGGCTTTTTCCAAGAGGGCAAGGCGCCTGCCCACCGTTGCCTGATCAATACCCAGCATCCTTGCTGCTGCGCGCAGGCTGCGTTCTCGTTGTACCGCCAGAAAGATACGGGTGTCGTCCCAGTTCATCAGGCTCTCTTGGGTTTTGATGCATATTTGCATCAGTATATCGGAAAGATGCTGCGCTTTTTCAGCGGTTGAGCGGCGTATACTCAGGGCCTCTGATGCAAACCCAAGGAGCCACAACCATGGCCAAGATGATGAAAGCGATTGAAATTACCACCCCGGGTGGCCCGGAAGTATTGGTCGCGGGCGAGCGGCCGGTGCCGGTGCCTGCGGCCGGTGAGGTGCTGATCGCCATTCACGCTGCCGGGGTGAACGGGCCGGATCTCAAGCAGCGCCAGGGGCTTTATAACCCGCCTCCCGGCGCCACCGACATTCCCGGCCTGGAAGTGGCAGGCGAGGTGGTGGCCCTTGGCGAAGGGGCGAGCCGCTTTAAGGTGGGTGACAAGGTTATGGCTTTGGTCCAAGGCGGCGGCTATGCCGAATTCGTAGCGGCCAGCGAGCTGGTAACGGCGCCGGTGCCGGCGGGCCTTTCCATGGCCGAAGCGGCGGCGCTGCCGGAAACCTTTATGACGGTGTGGTTTAACCTCTTTATGCGCGGCGAGCTTAAAGCCGGTGAGAGCCTGCTTATTCATGGCGGCACCTCCGGTATCGGCTCCACCGCCACCATGCTGGCCAAAGCCCTTGGCGCCGGCCCCATCATCACCACAGTGGGCTCCGAGCACCACCGCCAGGCGAGCCTGAAGCTGGGGGCCGACATGGCCATCAACTACCGTGAGCAGGACTTTGCCAATGAGGTGCCTGAGTTTACCGGCGGTAAAGGGGTGGATGTGGTGCTGGATATCATCGGCGGCGATTATGTGGCCAAAAACTACAAGGTCGCGGCCATGGACGGGCGTATTGTGCAGGTCAGCCTGCTGCAAGGGGCGGCCAAGGAGCTAAACCTCTGGCCGATGCTGGCCAAAAGGCTTAAACATATGGGCTCTTTGCTGCGCCCGCAAAGCCCGGAGCAAAAAGCGGCTATTCTGGCCGATCTGCTGGCCAAGGCCGGGCACCTTATTGGCGAAGGCAAGGTGAAACCCCAGGTTTATGAAACCTTTGCACTGGATGACGCCAGCCAGGCCCACCGCTTGATGGAGTCGTCGGTGCATGTGGGCAAAGTGGTGCTAATCAATAGCGCGAAATAACAAGAGCCGCCTAAGGGCGGCTTTTTCATGGCTTAAAGCGCAACGCAAAAGCCCAGAACCAGCTTTGCTGAAGGTCAGAAAAGTTATCGTCGGCCACCATCAGCAGCAGTTGCGAGCCATCTTTTAGTTTGGGCCCAAGGGCCAGGCCCTCGGCGTTATCCAGCGGGACTCCAAGGGCGGTAAAGCTGGCCAGCAGGGTCTTTTTAACCGGCACTACCTGGTGGCCCTGCTGGCTGGTGAGGGCGCTGATGTCGGTGGCGCCTTGGGTACTCACTTGATAAAGGCGGATATCAAAGCCGTCTGGCACGCTAAAACTGCGCTCAAGGGCCAAAAGGTGGCCCTGGTTATCCAGCGCTTCCATGTCTGCCAGGCCGTTCATGGCAAAGACCCCCTCTGGGGCTTTGTCGATGTCGTAGCGGTACTGGGCGCCGGCCTTGCCGGTTTTGAGGTTGTAACTGAGGATGCGCACCCCGCTGGTATTACGGGAGGTGGCTTCGGGGCCGTCTTGTACCAGGGCCGACTCGGTGGCGGTATAGAGGGTGTGGCCATCGGGGCTGGCTGTTAACGACTCAAAGGCCAGGTTGTTGCGGATGCCAAAGTGTCCTTTGGGGACAAAGGCACCAGGAAGTGGCAGGTAGCGTTTGAGCTCGCCACTGGCCGCGTATTCTCCCACAAAAGGCGGCAGCCCCCTGGCCGCGTCGCCCTCCGATGAAATAAAAAGCCGCTTACCGGCAAGGGCGATGCCCTCGGCGTCGATTTTGCCATCGCCGTAGGCCCTGCCTTTTACGGTCAGGGTGTGGTGGGCCACCAGCTCAACCTTCTTTAGTCGGCCCTGATCCATCTCTGCCTTCAACACGTAATAGCGCGCCGGTGCCTTTTTTGAGCGGTCATCGCTGATGGCGACGAAAGTGTCGGTTTTGGCGTCGTAACTCAGGCCGGAAAGGCCGCCCACCGGGGTGTTGTCGTAATTAAATAGATGCGGCAGGGTCACCTGGCCCAGCGGGACGATACTGGCTATCTCCTTGGCAGATAAGGGCAGGGCGAGAAAAAGTAGCAGGGCGGCTATACGCATGAGTGGCATCTTGGCGCGAAAAGGCCATTTTAAGTGCTTCACCCCATAAATGTCATGAACGGCTACCGTGCGAATGTCTTTGAGGTCACAACGGCGTCTTTTAAGCCACGATAGTGGTTGTACCCAGGTTAGGCGGACTGTAACAATATCCGCCCTTTCTTATTAAAAACATTAGGCGAATCACTGAGATGCAGGGTTCTTATGACTGGGCACTGGTAGCTCTGTCCTTTGTTGTGGCCATGATGGCTTCCTATACGGCGCTTGATCTTGCAGGCCGGGTACGTGCCAGCAAAGGTCTGGCCCGCAGGCTGTGGCTTTGGGGCGGCGCTTTTGCCATGGGCACCGGTATTTGGGCCATGCACTTTATCGGCATGCTGGCCCTGACCCTGCCGGTGAGAATGGGCTACGACCTCACCATGACCTTGGTGTCGATGGTGGCCTCGGTGCTCTCGTCGGCGCTCGCCCTTAAGATTGTCAGCCTCGGCCGCCTCAACTGGCTGCGCTTGGGAGGCGGGGGCCTCGCCATGGGCACCGGCATCTGCGTGATGCATTATCTGGGCATGGCCGCCATGAAAATGGAGCCTGCCATCAGCTACGATCCGGCGCTTTTCTCGCTGTCGGTGGTGATTGCCATCAGCGCCTCTATCGCGGCGCTGTGGCTGGCGTTTCGTCTCAATGACCTGAGCCGGCGCACCCCGTTTTGGTATCGCCTGGCGGCAGCCGTGGTGATGGGCATTGCCATTTGTGGCATGCACTACACCGGCATGGCGGCGGCCAACATGTCGCCCCACAGCATGGGCATTGGCGCCAGTGCCATGGCGCCGGCGCAGTTGTCTATCACCATTGCCCTGGTGGCCGGCTGCATCATGGTGACCAGCCTTATCCTCTCGGTTTACGACGCGCACCTGGCCTCTCACCACGCGCGCATGGCCGCCTCCTTGCAGCAAGCCAATGACGAGCTTAAATCCATGGTGCTGCGCGATCCGCTGACCCGCCTGCCTAATCGGCTGTTGTTTGAAGAGCACCTCGATACGGTGCTGCGCCGCGCCAAGCGCCATTTGCTGCCGTTCTCGGTGTTTTTCGTCGACCTGGACCGCTTTAAAAACGTCAACGACTCCCTTGGCCACCACGTCGGCGACAGCCTTATCAAGGCGGCGGCCACTCGGCTGAGAGAAGCCCTGCGCGAAGACGACCTCATCGCCCGGGTCGGCGGGGACGAATTTATGGTGCTAACCCCGCCCGGTACCGACAAGGTGCAATGTGTGGGCATTGCTGCTCGCATCGTCGAGGCCATGGCCACCGCCTTTGAACTGGAAGGCAACGAAGTGCGCATCTCTTCGAGCGTCGGTGTCAGCTGTTACCCGGAGAACGGCGCTGACGCCCACGAGCTGATGATCCACGCCGATGCCGCCATGTACTACGCCAAGGCTGGTGGACGCAATAACTTTCAATTTTTCGAAGCCGGTATGGTCTCGATGGCGGAGAAGCGCAACGTGCTGGAGCGGCGCCTTCGCCTGGCGCTGGAGGAGGGCGGTTTGAGCCTTGCCTACCAACCCAAGATTGCCACCAGCGACGATGCCCTGACCGGCCTTGAGGCGCTACTGCGCTGGCATGACGAAGAGCTTGGCACAGTCTCGCCAGATAAAATCATTCCTCTGGCCGAAGACACCGGCCTTATTTTGCCCTTGGGTGAATGGGTGCTGCGCACCGCTTGCATTCAAACCGCCCGCTGGCATGCCGAAGGGCGCATTACGGTGCCGGTAGCGGTGAACCTGTCGCCGGTGCAGCTTAACCAGCACGATTTTGTGGACATGGTGAAAAGGGTGCTGGATGAAACCGGCCTTGACCCGCGCTTTTTGGAGCTGGAGCTGACCGAAAGTGCGGTTATGCAAAACCCCGACCGGGCGCGTGGCATTTTGCTTGAACTGAGGCGGCTGGGCATTTTGATCTCCATCGACGATTTTGGCACCGGCTATTCCAACCTGGCCCAGCTCAAACGCTTCCCCATCGACCGGCTCAAGATTGACCGCTCCTTTACCGCCGGGGTGATGCGCGATGCCCAGGACGCCGCCATCGTTCAGGCAGTGATTGCCCTGGCCCATAGCCTGCAATTGGATGTGGTGGCAGAAGGGGTAGAAACCCGCGAGCAGCTGGACTTTATCCGTAGCCTGCAAGGGGAGCAGTACCAAGGGTATTTGTGCTCAAAAGCCCTGGCAGCGGAAGAGTTTGAAGCTTTTTTGGATGAGTGGCAGAGCCAATCGCTACCGGCCTCGGCGTTATTGGCCGAGCATTGAAAATGGGGCCCGTTGGCCCCATTTCATTTTTACTTGGCGGCCATCATGGCCGTGGCGGTATCGAGCATCCGGTTGGAGAAACCCCACTCGTTGTCGTACCAGCTCATCACCTTGACCAGGCGGCCCTGTACCCGGGTTTGGGTGGCGTCAAAGTTGGATGAAAAGGCCACGTGGTTGAAGTCCATGGACACCAGCGGTGCGGTGTTGATGGCCAGCACTTCGGACAGCGCGCCATGGCTGGCCGCTTCGCTGAGGATGGCGTTCACTTCTTCGATGCTGGTGTCGCGACCGGCGGTGAAGGTCAGATCCACCAAAGAGACGTTGGCAGTGGGTACCCGTACCGCCATACCGTCCACTTTGCCTTTGAGGGCCGGAACCACCAGGCCCACCGCGGCGGCAGCGCCGGTTTTGGTGGGGATCATGTTGAGCGCGGCGGCGCGGGCACGGTGCAAGTCCGAGTGGTACACGTCGGTCAGGCGCTGATCGTTGGTGTAGGAGTGAATGGTGGTCATCAGGCCGCTTTCGATACCCAGGGTATCGTTCAGGGGCTTGGCGATGGGCGCCAGACAGTTGGTGGTACAGGACGCATTGGAAACAATGGTCATGTCCTTGGTCAACACGTCATGGTTGACGCCATAGACCACGGTGGCATCCACGTTCTTGCCAGGGGCGGAGATCAAGACCTTCTTGGCGCCGGCTCCAAGGTGCGCCTTGGCGCTTTCACCGGTGGTGAAAAGGCCGGTACACTCGAACACGATGTCAATGCCAAGCTCGCCCCAGGGCAGTTTGGACGGGTCACGCTCGCTGTAAATGGCAATGGCTTTGTCGTTGATGTACAGCGCTTTTTCGTCGTGGCTGACCTTGGCGTTAAAGCGGCCGTGAATGGTGTCGTACTGGGTCAGGTGAGCATTGATGGCAGCATCGCCCAGATCGTTGATGGCAACGATGTCGATGTCATAGCTTTTCTCGGATTCGAAAAGTGCGCGCAGGATGTTGCGACCGATACGACCATAACCGTTAATGGCAACCCGCATGATAGTGTCCTTATCTGCTATTGCTGAAAGAAATTGGTAGTAAATTTACAGAAAGGCCGGCAGTTATCAAGTCCTATCCGCCACAAAGCCGGTCTTTATGAAAACAAATTACATAAACGGAGTGTTTTATGAGCAAAGAAGGTTGGAAAGGCCCTCTGAGCGCCGCCGCTGAAGCGGTCACCCAGCAAGGTGCGACTGAAAGACCCTTTACCGGCGAGTACCTGCATGAGGATAGACCAGGGGTTTATCACTGCGTGGTATGCGGACAAGCCCTGTTTATGTCGGAAACCAAGTTTGATGCCGGCTGTGGTTGGCCGTCGTTTTTTGAAGCGGTATCGAGCGGGGCGGTGCGCTACCTCAAGGACACCAGCCACGGCATGATAAGAACCGAGATCCGTTGCGGTAACTGCGATGCCCATCTGGGCCATGTGTTTGACGACGGCCCTGCCCCCACCGGGCAGCGCTATTGCCTTAATTCGGTAGCGCTGAGCTTTGAGCCGCTGAGCTAACACTTGCCTTATCCTGGCCGGGCTGCGGGTCCAGCTCGGCCATCTTGGGGTCAAAGCGGTTTTCGCTGATGGCCTCGTCCACCCCTTCGGCCAGAGCATCAAGCTCGGTCATGCGTTTTTCGTCATTCTTCAGATATTGCTCCAGGTTGCGCGGGTCAATAGCCACGCCATGACGCTGGGCAATGCGGGTCCAAAGGTAGGCGTCCTGGTAGCGAAAACTCTGCATCGATAAGGTGGCCAGGGTTTGGAAGATCTCCGGGTTGATGGTGCTCGACTCCCGGGGCAGGGCCAGGCCCTCTATCAGTAATCTGAAGGTCTTTTCCCTGTCGCTTTTGGCGTAGTAGCCAGCCAACATGGTTTTGAGTTCCAGGGTGTTAAAAGCGCCGGTGCCTTCCAAGAGCAGGAACAATTTCAGGGCGTGTTCGTCTTCAAATCGGGTAAAGCGGTAATAAAGAAGGTGGGGGTCCTGGCTGCCTTTGTATTGCTCTTGCAAGGCTTTGAGATCTTTTAACGACTCGATATAGGCCTCGCCCCGGGCGCTTTGCCGCTCTTTGAGGTTCTTGTGCACCACCCCTGAGGCCTTGGCCATGCAGTCGCGGTAGGCCTCGGTATCGAGCAGCAAGCGGTAGCCCTGGTAGCCAGGATCTGCGGTTAACTGGCTGACATCATAGCGCTGGCGGATAAGCTCGGAGCGTTCGTTGCGGCACCAGCCGTCGGTATTGAGCCGGGCGCACAGTGCTGGGTAGTCGGTGCAGATCTCCTGCAAAGAGGGTTCACTTTTACAGGCGACAAGCAAGGTAAGGGGGACCAAGCACAGCAACTTTTTCATGAACGCCCTTCTTTTGTTGTTTTCGTGGAAGTCAGTTTGGCAACGCAGGTTAAGGCTGACAATACCAAAACTGTCGGTGCTCGCACATTGTGTGGCGAAAGCGATTGCCCTTGGGTAAAATTGCGACCGCCTGACGGGACCACCAAGAAATTCCGCAGGCCCCTACAAGATGTAAGCGACCAAATCGGCGCCCACGACGTGAAACAAAAGGAAACCCCATGAGCAACACGCAACCGGATATCTATTTGAAAAGCTGGCAAGAGCGTCAGGAACTGGCAGAACAGATGCAACCGCTGATCGGCCGTCTGTACCGCAATTACGGCGTAGAGCTGGTGGTATACGGTAAACCGTTGCTCAACGCTTCTACCATCGAGATCATCAAGGCCCACCGCCTGGTGCGTCAGTTTGAAGGCGAAAAATTGCGCCTGCGTGAGTGTTTCCCGCTGGTGGAAGCCCTGTCCAACATGAAGTTGGCCCCGGCCCGTATCGACATCGGCAAGCTGGCGGTGAACTACCTGAAAAACCACGGCGACAAGTCTGTTGACGCCTTCTTGCGCGAAGAGCTGAGCGATATCGTCGACCACGACGACAACATGAAGCCCAAAGACGTGGTGCTGTACGGCTTTGGCCGTATCGGCCGCCTGCTGGCGCGCCTGCTGATTGAGCGCACCGGTCCCCAGAACAAACTGCGCCTGCGCGCCGTGGTGGTACGTGGCGGTAAAGACGGCGACCTGCAAAAGCGCGCCAGCCTGCTGCGCCGCGACTCCATCCACGGGCCTTTCAATGGCTCCATCTGGGTGGACGAAGAAGCCTCTGCCATCGTCGCCAACGGTTGCTACATCAAGGTGATTTACGCCAACCAGCCCGAAGACATCGATTACACCCAGTACGGCATCGAAGACGCCCTGGTTATCGACAACACTGGTGTCTTCAAAGACGACCAACTGGGTCGTCACCTGGAAGCCAAAGGCGCTGGCAAGGTGCTGCTGACCGCGCCCTCCGGCGGCGACGTGAAAAACATCGTCTACGGCGTCAACAACGACATGATTCTGGCCGAAGACAAAATCATCTCTGCCGCCTCCTGCACCACCAACGCCATTACCCCGGTGCTCAAAGCCATCAACGACAAGTACGGCATCGAGTACGGCCACGTTGAAACCGTGCACTCCTACACCAACGATCAGAACCTGATTGACAACTACCACAAGGCTGAGCGCCGTGGCCGCAGCGCCCCGCTGAACATGGTGCTCACCAGCACCGGCGCCGCCAAGGCGGTAGCCAAGGCTCTGCCTGAGCTCAAGGGCAAGCTGACCGGCAACGCCATCCGCGTACCGACCCCCAACGTGTCCATGGCGATTTTGAACCTGACCTTGAAGGACAATGTCAGCCGTGAAGAAGTGAACAGCTACCTGAGCGAGACTTCCCTGTTCAGCGACCTGCGTGACCAAATCGATTTCACCACGTCTACCGAAATCGTCTCAAGCGACCTCGTCGGCTCCCGTTACGCCGGCGTGGTGGACTCCCAGGCCACCTTGGCCCAGGAAAACCACATCGTGCTGTACGTGTGGTACGACAACGAATTCGGTTACTCCTGCCAGGTGGTGCGTGTGGCCCAGGACATGGCCGGTCTTTACTACCCCAGCCTGCCGCGTTAATAGGCAGTTGGGTCATCAAAGGCGCCTTGCGGCGCCTTTTTTTGTGCCTTGGCGTGTTAAGCTTACCCCTTATCCTCACCAAGAAGGACCCGAGAACATGCATATCTCCGCCGGTTTTGACAGCGGTAACATCCAGGTGCTGAAGGCCGACAGCTGCGACGATATCCAGCTGGCCATCCACAAGGACCACCAATCCGATTTTTACCAGTGGTTTCACTTTCGCCTGCACGGCGAGCGCGATCAGCAATATGTCATGAAGATCACCAACGCCGGTGGCGCGGCCTATGCCCCCAAAGGCTGGGAAGGCTATCAGGCGGTGGCATCCTACGACCGCCAGACCTGGTTTCGGGTCCCCACCGAGTTTGACGGCCAGAACCTGACCATCCGCCACTTTCACGAAGAGCCGGTGTGCTATTACGCCTACTTCGCGCCCTATTCTTGGGAGCGCCATCAGGATTTGATTGCGGGCTCCCAGCAAAGCCTTGATTGCACCCCGGTGCACCTGGGCGAAACCCTCGATGGCCGCGAGATGACCATGCTGGTGGTGGGCGATGAAGCCGCCACCAAGCGCAAGATCTGGGTCATTGCCCGCCAACACCCCGGCGAAACCATGGCCGAGTGGTTTATGGAAGGCTTCATCGGCCGCCTGCTGGACGACGAAGACGGCGTGGCCCGGGCCCTGCTTAACGACAACGTCTTCTACCTGGTGCCCAACATGAACCCGGACGGCAGCGTGCGGGGCCACCTGCGCACCAACGCCGTGGGGGTGAACCTCAACCGCGAATGGCAAAACCCCTCCATGGCGCAAAGCCCCGAGGTGTTCTTGGTGCGAAAAGCCATGGAAGAGAAGGGCCTGGACCTGTGCCTGGATGTGCATGGCGACGAAGGCCTGCCTTATAACTTCCTGGCAGGCTCCGAAGGGACCCCCAGCTTTAACGACGATCTTAAAGCCGCCCAAGACAGCTTTAAAGAAGCGCTGCTGAGCGTAACCCCGGAATTTCAGACCCAATATGGCTACGACATCGACGCCCCAGGCGAGGCCAACATGACGGTGTGCACCAACTGGGTAGCCGAGCGTTTTGGCGCCCTGGCCTACACCCTTGAGATGCCGTTCAAGGACAACGCCGACCTGCCCGACGCCGACTACGGCTGGTCGCCGAGCCGGGCTCAGCAACTGGGTGAAGACGTGCTCACCGCACTTTGGAGACACCTCAAATAATTGCGATAAAAGGGGCCGCGTGAGCGGCCCTTGTTCTTGTTAAAGAGCTGTTGCTGTGTCAGGGTAAGGGCTTCATTATAAAAACGATTTGGAGCCCCCTTTATCCATGGAAGCATTCAATAACTGGCTGCTCGTCCTCGACAGCTTCCTGGGCAGCTCAGCCTGGTTCCCTTACGTCCTGTTGGGCGTTGGCCTCTTCTTCACGCTCTATCTTGGTTTCCCGCAAATTCGTTATTTCCGCCAAGCCTGGCGGGTGGTTACCGGCAAGTACGATCACTCCCACATGAAGGGAGACACCTCCCACTTTCAAGCCCTGTCTACCGCGCTTTCCGGCACCGTTGGTACCGGTAATATCGGCGGTGTCGCCTTTGCCATTTTCCTCGGTGGCCCGGCGGCGCTGTTTTGGATGTGGATGACCGCCTTTTTGGGTATGACCACCAAGTTTGTGGAAGTGACCCTGTCCCACAAATACCGTGACCGCGCCCCGGACGGCACCATGGCCGGCGGCCCCATGTACTACATGGACAAACGCCTGAACATGAAATGGCTGGCGGTGATCTTCGCCATCGCTACCGTGATCAGCTCTTTCGGTACCGGCAACTTGCCTCAGAGCAACAACATTGCCCAAGGTATGGAGGCCACCTTCGGCATCAAGCCCATTATCACCGGCTCGGTGCTGGCCATTTTGCTGGCCATGGTTATCCTCGGCGGCATTCACCGCATTGCCAAGGTCACCTCCAAGGTGGTGCCCTTTATGGCGGTGTTCTACGTGCTGGGAGCGCTGTCGGTTATCGCCATGAACATCGACAACCTCTGGCCGTCCTTTAAATCGGTGATAAGCGACGCCTTTACCGGCGCCGCCGCGGCCGGGGGCTTCTTGGGGGCGAGCTTTGCCTACGCCTTTAACCGCGGGGTAAACCGGGGCCTCTTTTCCAACGAAGCAGGGCAGGGCTCGGCGCCCATTGCCCACGCCTCGGCCCGTGCCGACGAGCCGGTGTCTGAAGGCATGGTGTCCATCCTTGAGCCCTTCATCGACACCATCATCATCTGTACCCTCACCGGTATGGTGATCCTCTGCTCCGGGGTCTGGACCGAGAAGTTCGAGAACAAGTTCGAACGCGCCGACATGACCATCGTTGCCGGCCATTACTCCGATAAAAACGACACCGACGTCAAGCAGCTCTACGCCTACCTCAACGACAAACCCAGCGACGTGAAAGTCTTTAACGGCGCCGTGAAAGTGGAAGAGGGCAAGGTGGTTGGCGGTGACCCCATCACCGTGCTGAACGCCCGCTCCGTGGGCGAAGACGTGCGTTTTCGGGTGGGGGGCCATCCTTACACTGGCCTGTTGGATATCAGCAAAGGGGCCATTGTCGACCCGGACGTCAATGTCATCGGTAAATCCCTGGTGCACTCGGCGCAGCTCACCACCAAGGCCTTTACCAAGGGCTACTTTGGGGACTACGGCCAATACATTGTCTCCATCGGCCTGCTGTTGTTTGCGTTCTCAACCTCCATTGCCTGGTCCTACTATGGTGACCGGGCCATCATCTACCTGGTGGGCTACAAGTGGGTGATGCCGTACCGGGTGGTGTATGCCTTCGGCTTCTTATGGGCGGCGGTCAGCGACACCACCTTGGTGTGGAACCTGGCGGCGGTGGCCATCGTATTGATGGCGCTACCCAACCTCTTTGGCATCATGATGCTGGCCAGGGAGATGAAGCAGACGGTCCGGGATTACTGGGCCAATCTCAAGGAAAAGGAATAAAAAAGGGGGCGCCGAAAAGCGCCCCTTTTTGTTACCATGTCGCTCCTGAAAGGAGGACTGATGGCCATTGTTCATTGTTATGCCTGCGGTAAACGCATTTCCGATAAAGCGCCGTCCTGCCCCCATTGTGGCGCGGTGCGAAGCTCAGATCCTGAGGCGGTGGCCGAGGCTCGGGTTCGCCAACAGTCGATAAAACTCTCCAAGTTCAATAACGGCTCCATGCTGGCTCTGGTGGCAGCTGGCCTCGGCTTTTTAGTGCTGTGGTTTTTGTCATCGCGCCCCGAATTGGTGCCGGAGCTGCAGCCCACCATCAAGTGGTTGGCCAAGGCGCTGCTGGCCGTGGGGCTGACCGGCTATATCGTGTGCCGGGTAATGATGGTTTGGTACAAGCGAAAAGGGGGTTGATGATGTTGTCGCAAATGGTTGCCAGTATGGACGAAGCCACGTACCTGCGGTTGCGTGACGCCGCTGAGACCGGTAAATGGCCGGATGGCACCGCCCTTAACGAAGAGCAGCGCGGTAATTGCCTGCAACTGGTGATGGCTTACCAATCGCTGCGCCTGACCGAGCACCAGCACATGGAAATGGGCCCCGGTGGCGAACTGGTGCAAAAGTCCAAGCGTGAGCTCAAAGCCGCCTTTAGCGGTGGTGACGAGCAGGAAATCATGAGGACCAAGCTATAAAACCCGGTATCTATCGCCACTACAAAGGCAACCTCTATCAGGTGTATGAGGTGGCCCGGCACAGCGAAACCGAAGAAGAGCTGGTGGTATACCGGCCCTTATACGGTGAGGGGGCGCTGTGGGTCAGGCCCCTTGGCATGTTCACCGAGATGGTGGACACTGCCGACGGCCCCAAGCCGCGCTTTGCGTGGCTTAAAGACAGCAACGACACCCTCTAAAGGCTCCCTCGGGAGCCTTTTTAATTGGCTACGAATCATGTTTAAGCCAGCATATAAGGCGAAACCTGTAAATCAGGCATTTATATAACCAATTTTCATTAGTAGGCGAATGATGTTAGAGTATTAACTCATTTTTTCGAGGAGTTTCACTCATGTCGACGCCTACCTGGCGAAGAGCAGTTCTCAAAGTTGGTAGTGCCCTGATCGCCCCTGATGGCAACGGGTGCAGTGCCAAATACTTGTTGGCCATTGCCCGCTTTATTACCCAGTGCCGGGAGCGCGGTATCGATATCGTGCTGGTTTCCTCCGGTAGCGTGGCCGCCGGGCGCAGTCATTTCGATTTTTCCCACCAAAGCTTGCCGGTGGCCCTGAAAAAAGCCATGGCCGCCGTGGGGCAAAACGAAATGATGAGCAACTGGTCGCGGTTCTTCGACTTTCCCTGCGCACAGGTCTTGTTGACCCATGGCGACTTGGGTGACCGTGAGCGTTACGTCTCTATCAAGAACACCATAGAGGCGCTGCTGGAAAACCAAATTTTGCCCATCGTCAACGAGAACGACACCGTGGCAACCGACGCCATGAAAGTGGGTGACAACGACAACCTGGCAGCCATGGTGGCCACCGTTGCCGATGCCGACACCCTGGTGATTTGCTCAGACGTGGACGGCCTCTACGACAAGGACCCCACTGTCTTTAGTGACGCCAAGCGCCTGCCGGTGGTGGAAGAAATTGACGACCACATTTTCTCCCTGGCCGGGCCGCCCCGTAACGCCATCGCCACTGGCGGTATGCGCACCAAGGTAGAGGCGGCCGAAAAGGCCTCCAGCCACGGCATCGATACTTATATCGTTAACGGCCGCGATGGTGATACGTTTGAGCAGCTGCTGCGCGGTGACAACCCGGGGACGCTGTTTTGCAAACACCATACGCCGCTGTCCAACCGCAAGCACTGGCTGCGCCATACCATCAAAGCCCAAGGGGCGGTGGTGGTTGACCACGGTGCAGCCCAAGCGGTGGTGGAAGACGGCGCCTCGCTGCTCAGCACCGGGATAACGGATGTGGAAGGCGAGTTTGAACGGGGTGATGCGGTGATCATCCGAGAGGGCGACAAGGCCCTGGCCAAGGGGATCTGTCAGTACAGCTCCTGGGAGCTTAACTATCTTAAGGGCCGCCATGCCGGCACCATTAACGATACCGTTGAGCCCGGCCACCCGGACGAAGTGATCCACCGCGACAACCTGACGATTTTGGAGGAAAACTATTCATGATGATGGCCAAAGCCAAAGAATATGCCGCCGCCTGTGCCAAAGCCGCCAAGGTCTTGGCGAGGCTGACCACAGCGCAGAAAAACGCCGTGCTGAGCGACATGGCCAATGCCCTTCGTCAAAGCCACGGTCCCATCCTCAAGGCTAACGAGACCGACATGGCCAATGGCCGCGACAAGGGCCTTGATAACGCCATGCTCGACCGCCTGCAACTGACGCCGGCCCGTATCGACGCCATGGCCGATGCCATCGATTTTCTGGTGGGCCTGCCCGACCCTGTGGGTGAACGCCGCCTGGTGGAAACCCGCCCCAATGGCCTGAAAATCGAGAAGATGCGCATTCCCCTTGGCGTGGTGTGCATGATTTACGAAGCGCGTCCCAATGTCACTGCCGATGCCGGCGCCCTGTGCCTTAAATCCGGTAACGGCGTTATCCTTCGCGGCGGCCGCGAGGCCCTGCAATCGAGCCTCGCCATTGCCGAGGCCATGCGCCCGGCGCTTATCGCCCATGGTATTCCCGGCGCGGCCATTACCGTGATTGACGACCCTGACCGCGAGCTGCTGCTGGCGCTGTTAAAGCAAATCGACGATATCGATTTGGTTATTCCCCGTGGCGGCGAGGGCCTTATTCGCTTTGTGACCGAGCAAAGCCGCATTCCGGTTATCCAGCACTTTAAAGGGGTCTGCCACCTGTACGTGGATAAAGAGGCCGATCTCGATAAGGCCTTTAATATCCTGATGAACGGTAAAACCCAGCGCACCGGGGTGTGTAACGCCTTGGAAGGCCTGTTGGTACACCAAGACGTCGCCGAGACTTTCTTGCCGAAAGTGGCCAAGGCCTTTGGTGAAAAGGGCGTCAAGGTGCATGCCGACAGCGCCACCGCCGGTTATTTTGCCGGCGCCGAGCTAATGGGCGAGGACGACTACGGCCAGGAATACCTGGCGCTGGAAATCGCCATTCGTCAGGTGCCGGACTTTGACGGTGCCGTGGCCCATATCGAGCGCTTTGGCAGCCAGCACACCGAGGTGATTGTTACCGAAAATAACGACACCGCAACGGCCTTTCAGCAACAGGTAGACTCGGCCGTGGTGATGGCCAATGCCTCTAGCCGTTTTTCCGACGGCGGCGAGCTGGGCCTGGGGGCCGAAATCGGCATCTCCACCTCGAAACTGCACGCCTACGGGCCCATGGGGCTGGAGGCCCTGACCACGGAAAAATTCGTGGTGACCGGGGCCGGTCAGGTTCGCGAATAATTCATGATCCGGCCCTTGGCCGGATCATTTTTTTCACGTAGGCTGAGAATGGTTATTAACAAGTACGTTCGGAAAGCCCATGCAAATTACCGTCGGTCACCGTTATCCCTTTCATGAGGAGTTGGCCAACACTATTACCCATGGTCTGGGGGTGTTCTGTTCCATCGCTGGCGGCGCCGTGCTTATCGCCCTGGCAGCGGTGTACGGTGACGCCTGGCAGATAGTCTCCGCCTCTATTTTCGTCAGCGCCTTGCTGATGCTCTACACCGCCTCCACCCTCTATCACGCCATTCCCCACGAAAACACCAAAGCCCGGCTGAAAATTTTCGATCACTGCGCCATTTTCGTGTTGATTGCCGGCACCTACACCCCCTTTACCCTGATCGCCCTTCGCGGCGTATGGGGCTGGAGCCTGTTTGGCACCGTCTGGGGCCTGGCGGCCCTTGGCATCGGCTTTAAGCTGTTTTTTACCGGCCGTTTTCGCGGTATCTCCACCGCCATTTACGTGGCCATGGGCTGGCTGGTACTGGTGGCCATCAAGCCCATGAGCGAGGCACTAACCTCCATGGAGCTAAGCTGGCTGGTCTGGGGCGGGCTCTTTTATACCCTCGGCACCATCTTCTACATGTTTCGCCGCATCCCCTATGGCCATGCCATCTGGCATTGCTTTGTGCTGGGGGGTAGTGTCTGCCACTATGCGGCGGTGATGCTGCAGGTCATCAACGACTGATGGGATAACAGAGCAACAAAAAAGGGCGCCAGATGGCGCCCTTTTTTATGCGGCAGAGGTTTTCACCGACTCGGCCAAGCCATCGAGGTAATGGCCAAAGCGGGTAATGGCATCGCTCAGCACCTCAGGGGGCGGCAGGAAGACAATGCGCACGTGGTCGGGGCTCGGGTAGTGAAAGCCGGTGCCTTGCACCAGCAAAATGCGCTCTTTACGCAGTAAATCCAGCACCAGGCTCTCGTCGTTGTTGATGGCAAAGCGCTTGGGGTCGAGGCGAGGGAACAGATACAGCCCGCCTTTGGGTTTTACGCAGCTTACCCCTTCGATTTGGCTTAGCAGATCAAAGGCCAGATCGCGCTGCTGGCAAAGGCGCCCGGTGGGCAGCAGCAGCGGCTTGATGCTGGCCGGGTCGCCCAGAGCCGCCAGCAGTGCATGCTGGCTTGGCACGTTGGCGCAAAGGCGCATGTTGGCCAGCATGTTAAGGCCTTCGAGGTAGTCGCGGGCCTTGCTGGTGTCGCCAGACACCATCAGCCAGCCCTGGCGAAAACCGGCTGCCAGATAGGCTTTGGACAGGCCATTGAAGGTCAGGGTCAGAACATCGTCAGACAGCGCCGCCATGGGGTGGTGCACGGCGTCGTCATAAAGGATTTGGTCGTAAATCTCGTCGGCAAAGAGCACCAGCTTGTGCTCGCGGGCGATATCCACCAGGGCCAGCAGCATTTCTTTGCTGTACACGGCGCCGGTGGGGTTGTTGGGGTTGATCACCACCAGCCCTTTGGTGCGCGGCGTGATTTTAGCGCGGATATCGTCAAGGTCCGGTTGCCAGCCGTTGGACTCATCGCAGCGATAGTGCACGGCGTTGCCGCCGGCCAGCACGGTGCAGGCTGTCCACAACGGGTAGTCGGGGGCTGGCAGCAAAATCTCATCGCCGTTATCTACCAGGGCCTGCAGGCTCATCTGGATAAGCTCGCTGACGCCGTTACCGATAAAGATATGGTCGATGGAGGTGCGGTTAACGCCCATGGCCTGGTAGTGGTTGCTGATAAGCTCGCGCGCCGGCGGCAGGCCCTTGGCGTCGCAATAGCCTTGGCTGCTGTGCAGGTTGGCGCCAATGGCATCCAGTAGCGCTTTGGGCGCAGTAAAGCCAAAGGGAGCCGGGTTACCGATATTGAGTTTGAGGATCTGCTCACCCGCCGCCTCCATGCGCGCCGCTTCTACGATCACCGGACCGCGGATGTCGTAACAGACGTGCTTGAGTTTGGCTGACTTGGTGTGCATGAGAACCGATCCCCTATGGGCAAATGTGTGTCAGCTCACAGTGCCTAGACCGGCAACCCCTTGTCAATGGGGCTGCGCGGTTAAATGCAGGACTTTTTAGCCTGGGGCGGGGCCTGGGTTCAGGCGCTGAGTTCGCCGCGCAGGTTTAGGGTCATCTGGCGGCGAATTTCCTCGCTGCCAAGCCCTTGGCTAAACAGGAAATGCAACTTGGTGAGGGTGGCTTCCATGGTCATGTCACCACCGGAAATCACCCCCACTGCCGCAAGCCCGGTGCCGGTGGCATATCCGCTCATGTTCACCGCCCCTTTAAAGCACTGGCTGAGGTTAATCACCACAATGCCTTGCGCTGAGGCTTTGTTGAGGGCGTCAAGGAGGCGCGGGTTACTGGGCGCATTACCCACCCCGTAGCTTTGCAATATCAGCGCTTTGACCGGCTGCTGGATAAGGTTGCTGATGATGGCCGGGTCTATGCCCGGGTAGAGGCGCACCATGCCGATGGGCTGGGGGGTGATGCTGTGCAGGGTCAGCTCGCCCTTGGTGGTCAGCGTATCTTTGTTGGGCACTTTTCGGATCTGGATACCGGCTTCAAGGAGCGGCGGAAAGTTCGGTGAGGCAAAAGCGTCAAAGCCGTCGGCATGGGCCTTGGTGGCGCGGTTGCCGCGAAACAGCTGGTTGTTGAAGAACAGGCCCACCTCGGCAATAGGGTATTCGGCGGCCAGGTACAGGGCGGTAAGCAGGTTTTCCTGGCCGTCGGAGCGCAGCGCCGAGAGCGGAATTTGCGAGCCGGTCACTATCACCGGTTTACCGAGGTTTTCCAGCATGAACGACAACGCCGAGGCGGTGTAGGCCATGGTGTCGGTGCCGTGGAGAATAACGAAGCCGTCGTACTGTTGGTAGTGCTGGAGGATGTCCTCGGCGATATGTTGCCAGTCGGCCGGGGTCATGTCGGAGCTGTCCATCAGCGGCTGGTATTCATGGATATCGAAATCGGGCATTTCCGGGCGCTGAAAATCCGGGTGCTGCTTGACGTGCTGCACCAAAAAGCCCGGCACCGGCACATAGCCTTTGGCGGATTTTTGCATGCCGATGGTGCCGCCGGTGTAGGCAACGTAAATGCGTTTTTTAGCCATGAACTGCTCCTTCGCTGCTATGGCGCGCATTATAAGAAAAAACCGGGCCTGGGCCCGGTTTTTTATCTGTGGTGCAGTGACTTACTGGAAGTTGCAGTCGCGGCAGTAAAGGTACATGCCTTGGGGATCTTTCATGTCCACCAGGGGCGATACCTCGGTATCGAGGGTCGCCAGCAGTTTGCTGAGCCAAGGATACTGCTGGGTCTGCACGCTGGCAGCCAGTTGGGCGGCGTCGCCAAACAGGGCTTTAACTAGCTGCTCGCGCGGAGTCAGCGGCCGTTCTACCTGCTCAACACTGTAGTGCTTGAGGCCGGCGAGGGCGGCGGCGTCCTTGATGGCGAGGTTCTCGTCACCCAGTTTGTCCACCAGACCCAGCTCTTTGGCTTGTGCGCCAATCCAGATATGGCCTTGAGCAATTTTGTTCACTTGCTCTTTGGTCATGTGGCGGCTCTCGGACACCAGGGTCAGGAAGCGATCGTAACCCTTCTCGACATTGGCCTGGATGATGCGCTTGAGGTTGGCAGACAGCGGCCGGGTAAGGTCGGTACCGGCGTACTCAGAGGTACCCACACCGTCGCTGTGCACGCCGATGGCGTCCAGGCTGTTTTCAAAGGTGGCCAGCAGGCCAAAGATGCCGATGGAGCCGGTGAGGGTAGTGGGGTGAGCCACGATTTCATCGGCACTGGCGGAGATCCAGTAACCACCGGAAGCTGCATAGGTGCCCATGGAGGCCACCACCGGTTTGCCGGCCTTTTTCAGCTCCAGCAATTCCTGGCGGATGATCTCGCTGGCAAAGGCGCTGCCGCCGGGGCTATCGACCCGCAGTACCACCGCTTTGATGTCTTTATCAAAACGGGCCTGGCGCAGCAGGGCGGCAATGGAGTCGCCACCGGACATGCTGACCGGCGCCTCGCCATCAACGATTTCACCCTGAGCCACGATCACCCCGACTTTCGGGCCTTTTTTAGGCGCCGGGAACTTGGGATGGATGATGGACAGATAATCGTCAAAGCTGATGCGGCGATAGTGGTGGTCGTCGTCTTCACCCACTTGGGCGATAAGGGTCTGATCCATCTCCTCGCGGGACATCAGTTTGTCCACCAGGCCTTCTTTGAGGGCGAGCTGGGCAAAGTCGGCGCCAGCGGCTTCAAAGCGGTCAGGCAGGTTGTTGAGCATGTCGTCCAGGGCGCCGGGTTTAAGGTGGCGCAGCTCAACGACCTTGTCCTGATACTGCTGCCACAAGGCGTTCAGGAAGGTGCGGTTGGCGTCTTTGGCGGGCTCTGACATGTCGTCGCGGATGAACGGTTCAACGGCGGATTTAAAGGTCCCGACCCGAAACACGTGGGTGGTGACTTTTAATTTGTCCAGCAACGACTTGTAGTAGGTGCGGTACCGGCCAAAACCGTCGATGGACATAAAGCCCACCTTGTTGAGGTACACCTTGTCGGCGTAGGCCGCCAGCAGGTATTGGCCCTGGGTGTAGTAATCGCCCTTGGCCACCACTTCCTTGCCGCTCTTTTTGAAGTCTTCGATGGCATCGCCGATGGTCATCAGCTTGTCGGGGCTGGTGGTGTAAAGGCCGTCAAGGCGCAGCACCAGCATCTTGATGCGGCTGTCGTCTTTGGCGTTATGAATGACATCCAACACGTCTGAGAGCTGAATTTCCGGCGGCTCTTCTGAGCCTTGCATCTGCTGAACCACGGCTTTCACCGGGTCTACGTTTTTGGCCTTTTCAACCAGCACACCGTCAAGGTTCAGCATCAAGGCGCCGCCCTTGGGCACCTCAGGGCCTTTGTCTTCACCGATGGAGCTAAACAGCACCACCACCAGAACCAGCACGATAAGGCTCATCACCAGGCGGCGCAGGCCGTTCAGGGCCTTCCAGATAATGGAGAAAACCTTCTTCAACATGGTCAGCATAATCTCGGATGCTTCCTTGTATTGGGGGATACTTCGCATGCTAAGTGAATCACTGTCCAATGCGAAGCCGAATTTGTAACGGTTTGTTGATTCCAACTCATCGGATGAGTACGCTTGAGCAAAACGATAAGGAACCGTCGAGCGATGAGTGCAGCATATCCTAACTTGTTGAAACCTCTTGATTTGGGCTTCACCACCTTAAAGAACCGGGTGTTGATGGGCTCCATGCACACCGGCCTTGAGGAAGAAAAGAACGGTTTCAATAAAATGGCCGCCTTTTATAAAGCCCGCGCCGAAGGCGGGGTAGGGCTGATCGTCACCGGGGGCATTGCCCCCACCTTCAGGGGCAGATTGGCGCCTTTTGGCAGCCAGTTATCCTTTGGTTTTCAAGCCAAAAAGCACAAGGTAGTGACCGACGCGGTGCACCAGGCCGACGGTAAAATCTGCCTGCAAATCCTCCACGCCGGCCGCTACGCCTATCATCCCTTTTCCCTGGCCCCCAGCGCCAAAAAGGCGCCCATCAATCCGTTCAAACCCAGCGCCATGTCACAGCGGCAGATAAAGGGCACCATCAAGGCCTTTGCCAAAACCGCTGCCCTTGCCCAAAAGGCCGGTTACGACGGCGTTGAAGTGATGGGCTCTGAGGGCTACCTCATCAACCAGTTCCTGGCCCTTCGCACCAACAAGCGCACCGACGCCTGGGGCGGCAGCATCGAAAACCGGGCCCGCTTTGCCCTGGCCATCATCCGCGCCATCCGCGAGCGGGTAGGCAGCGATTTCATCATCATCTTCCGCCTGTCCATGCTCGAATTGGTGGAAGAGGGCATGGGCTGGGATGACGCGGTGTATCTGGCCCGAGAGCTGGAAAAGGCCGGGGTGAGCTTGATTAACACCGGTATCGGCTGGCACGAAGCGCGCATCCCCACCATCGTTACTTCGGTGCCGCGCGCCGCCTTTTCCTGGGTCACCGCCAAGATGAAAAAAGAAGGCCTTGGCATCCCGCTAATCACCACCAACCGCATCAACACCCCGGATGTCGCCGAGGCCATCCTCGCCGCTGGCGAAGCGGACATGGTGTCCATGGCCCGGCCGCTGCTGGCCGACCCCGAGTTTGTCAACAAGGCCGCCGCTGGCCGTGCCGATCGCATCAACACCTGTATCGCCTGTAACCAGGCCTGCCTTGATCATGTGTTTGAGCAAAAACGCGCCAGCTGCCTGGTTAACCCCCAGGCCTGCTATGAGACCGAGCTGATTTTTAAAACCGTTGCCAGCCCCAAGCGCATCGGCGTGGTGGGGGCAGGCCCGGCCGGTATGGCCTTTGCCTGCTACGCCGCCGAAAAGGGCCACAAGGTGGTGCTGATGGACGGTGCTGGCGAACTGGGCGGCCAGTTCAACTACGCCAAGCGCATTCCGGGTAAAGAAGAGTTCTATGAGACCCTGCGCTACTTTAAAAACCGCCTGAGCGACCTTGGCGTCGAGGTGCGCCTCAATGCCATGCAAAGCGTTGATAGCCTCAAGGGCGAGGGCTTTGACGAACTGGTAATAGCCACCGGCATCAGCCCCCGCACCCCGGCCATTGACGGGGTCAGCCATCCCAAGGTGCTGAGCTACCTTGATGTGCTGCGGGACAACAAGCCGGTGGGCGACAAGGTGGCCATTATCGGTGCCGGTGGTATCGGTTTTGATGTCGCCGAGTTCCTGGCCGAGCCTGGCCGTTCGGTCAGTCTCGATAAAGACCGCTGGCTGGTCCACTGGGGCGTGGACAAAACCATCAATAACGCTGGTGGCCTCGATAAGGGCCACAAGGCGGCGGCTGCCCGCGAGATTTGGCTGCTGCAACGCAAAGACAGCAAAGTCGGCAAGGGGCTGGGTAAAACCTCCGGCTGGGTGCACCGCCAGACGCTCAGCGACTTTGGGGTCAAGATGTGGCCGGGGGTCAACTACCAGCGCATCGACGATAGCGGTCTGCATATCAGCAAAGGTGAACAGACCCTGGTGCTGGACGTGGACAACGTCATCATCTGCGCCGGCCAGGAGCCCAACAAAGGGCTTTGGCAGGCATTGAGTGAGGCGGGGGTTAACGCGCACCTTATCGGCGGCGCCTTCGTTGCGGCAGAGCTTGATGCCAAGCGGGCTATTCGCCAGGGCGCGGAGCTGGCGGCAAGGCTTTAAAAGAAAAAGGCCAGGAGAACCTGGCCTTGTTTACTCTTCGCCGCGGCGGCGTTTGTCACAGGCGACAGTGTCTTCACACTCGCCGTACAGGTACAAACTGTGGTGCATCAGTTTGACCTTGTTGTCTTTGGCAACAGCCTTTTGGCGCTGCTCGATGACATCGTCCATGAATTCCACTACCAGGCCGCACTTGAGGCACACCAGGTGGTCGTGGTGGTGCTTTTGGGACAGCTCGAACACGGACTTGCCGCCTTCGAAATGATGGCGGGTCACGATGCCGGCATCATCAAACTGGTTCAGCACCCGGTAGACGGTGGCAAGGCCAATCTCTTCACCCAGCTCGATGAGCTTTTTGTAGAGATCCTCGGCACTGATGTGCTGGAAGTCGGGCTGCTGCAACAATTCAAGGATCTTGACTCGGGGCAGGGTGACCTTAAGGCCAGCGTCTCTGAGCGCTTGATTCTCGTCCGCCATGGATGGTCCTGTTTTTAGTGTCGGGGCGGGCAAGCCCGCGTTAGTTATCAGGAGAAAGGTACCCAAGTGGGCTTCGCTTTTCCAGAGGCATGATAGCAGTATTGTTTCGATTTTATCGATTAGGTGAACAATGAAATCGTGGTTGTTTAAAAAAGGAACGCGGATCCGGCCCCTGCTTAATTTGTGGCCGCCGTTTTTATTCACCGGCATTCGTGTTGCCGAGTTATCGGCAGATTTTCGCTATTGCCGGGTGGAGCTGAAAAACCGCCCCTGGACCAAAAATGTCAACGGTACCCAGTTTGGCGGCAGCCTGTTTGCCATGACCGACCCTATCTATTCGTTGATGCTGATGGGGCTCGTGGGCAAGCGCTTTCACGTGTGGGACAGAAGCGCCAAGGTGCACTTTGAAAAGCCGGGTTCAGGCAAGGTGGTAGCCGAGTTTCATGTCACCGAAGGTCTGTTGCGAGACATTGAGCAGGCCACCGCCACTGGCGAGAAGTACCTGCCCGAGGTGGTGACCGACATCAAGGACAACCAGGGCGATTTGGTGGCCCGCGTTGAGCGCACGCTTTATATCCGCCTCAAGCGTCACTACCGGCCCGAGCTATAAAAAAGCCCCTCGGTGAGGGGCTTTTTTCAATCTTCCAGCTCTGCCAGGCACATCTCGTCAAAGACCTGCTTGACCCATTTTTCCACCCGCTCGGCGGTGAGTTCGGGCTGGCGGTCTTCGTCGATACCAAGGCCAACGAAATGGTTGTCGTCTACCAGCGCCTTGGAGGCCACGTAGTTGTACCCTTCGGTAGGCCAGTGGCCGATGATGATGCCACCCTTGGCTTCAACGATATCGCGCAGGGTGCCCATGGCGTCCAGGAAGTACTCGGCATAGTCTTCCTGATCGCCGCAACCGAAGATGGCCACCAGCTTGTCGGTGAAGTCGATCTCTTCCAGGGTAGGGAAGAAGTCGTCCCAGTCGCACTGGGATTCACCGTAGTACCAGGTGGGGATACCCAGCAGCAGCAGGCTGAAGTTCTCAATGTCTTCCTTGCTGGACTTGGCGATGTCGTGGACCTCGACCATGTGGGTGCCCAGCTGTTTCTGGATCATCTTGGCTACGGCTTCGGTGTTGCCGGTATCGCTGCCGAAAAACAGACCTACAGATGCCATTCGACTCAATTCCTCTCGCTGTTGGTGGTGTCGAGCTGCTCGACACCGGCTTTCAATATGCTTTCGATCAGTTCGCTTCGACTCATGCTCTGCGCTTTGGCCAAATCATTCAGGGTATCGAAGAGGTCCGAATCTACCTTGAGTTCGACTCTTTTGAGGCCCTTTTGTTTGTCTCTTTTTATCTGATTGCGTTTGTTGACCTTCAGTTGTACCTGACGCGGGAGGGGATTGGTTTTCGGACGCCCCCGGCGTTTTTCCTCGGCAAACAGGTCAATGGTGATTCTGTCGGTACTCTCTTTGGCCATTAACCAATACCTGAACTTTCCCAGATGAGTGTTTTAAAGGCAAAACCCACGGCGCCCAGTATCGCCAGCCAGACCACGAATCGCCAGGCGGCCGTTACCTGGCTCTTTTTCAGCACGTCGTTGATGGCCAGGCCAAGGGCAATGACGATAAACAGAAAAAACAGGTTGAGGCCCAAAGACCCCAGGGTGTCGTGGTGCTTGTCCAGCATCGGCGGCCGTTGCCCTTACAAGAAACGCGCGGATTATACCCAAGGGGAGCACTCAGCTCAAAAAGTCCCTGACCAGCTTGTTAAACACCGCCGGTTTCTCGGCATGGAGCCAGTGGCCGGTGCCGCTTATCACCTTGAGCTGGGCCTTGGGAAAGCGCGCCGCCACCGCCTGGCTGTGGGCTTCGGTCAGATAAGGCGACTCGCCGCCTTTGATAAAGAGCGCCGGGCCGGTAAAAGGCGTGCCTTCAGGGGCTTTGAGGAGCTCCTCGTACTTGCCGGCCAGTACCGGCACGTTCAGGCGCCAGCTAAAGCCGGTGTCGGTTTTGACCAGGTTTTTGAGGATAAAAAGCCGGGTGCCCTGGTCGAGGATATAAGCGCCAACCGCTTCTTCTACCTCTTTGCGGCTTGCCATCTGGCTGATGTCCACCTGGGTAAGGGCGTTAAAGACGTTGTCGTGGTGGCGGTGGGTGTAGGTCACGGGGGCAATGTCGGCTAGCACCAGTTTGTCGACCTTGTGCCCGTAGTTAAGGGCAAACTCCATGGCCACCTTGCCGCCCAGGGAGTGGCCCACCAGATGGGCTTTGTGGATGCCGAGGCTGGTCATCAGCTCGTTGATGTCGCCGGCCATGGCGCCAAGGCTGGTGTCGCCGGAGTGAAAAGACTTGCCGTGGTTGCGCAAATCCACACTGGTAACGGTAAAGGCATCTTCCAGGCTGCGGGCGAGGTTACCCAGGTTGTCGAGTGAGCCGAACAGGCCGTGAATTAAAATCACATCCGGGCCCTGGCCCCGTTGCTGGTAATTGAGCATGACTGCCTCCGTGTTGGGGGGCCTATTTTGCAAAGGACGAGGCAGGCATGCAAATCACCTCGGCCTATGTATAATCGCCAGAGAGTTGAACAAGACCTTGAGATAAGGCATGAAAACCATCGAAGTCGATGACGACCTGTACCATTACATTGCGTCCAACACCCAAAATATTGGCGAGAACGCCTCCGAGATTTTGCGCCGCCTGCTGGGTTTTGCCCCCATCGAGGCCGCCCAAGTAAGCGAAGAAGCCCCAGCCGCCGAGCCTACACCTGCTGCGCCCGCTGCTGCAACGACTGCCGCTGCTGCCCCCAAGGCCCCGCTGACGCCCATTGATGCCAACAGCGCCGTGGGCCGTTTTATCGGCTCGCTCACCGAGCTTTACCAGCGCCATGGCGACGCCTTCAAGGTGGTGCTTAACATCCGTGGCCGCGACCGCCTCTACTTTGCCACCAGCAGCGACGCGCTCAACCAGGCCGGTAAGTCCACCAATCCCAAGGCCATTACCGGCAGCCCTTATTGGGTGGTTACCAACAACAACACCGAGAAAAAGCGCGCTATCGTCGCCCAAGTCATGGCGGAGTTAGGTTACGACGAGGAAGCTGTTAGCCACTTTGTCGAGAAGATCTAGGGAGAGAGGAATGCCGTTACACCCCAATGCCGGCAAGAAGCCGGCAGCCGATAGCCTGATTGACCCAAGTGAGCTGGTTACCGCCTTTTTCACCTTAAAGCCCGACGTTACCGTGCCTGCCCAGCGGGTCAGCTTTGGCACCTCGGGCCACCGCGGCTCAAGCCTTGGCAAGGCCTTTAACGAAGCGCACCTGCTGGCCGTGGCCCAGGCGGTGGCCGACCATCGCAAAGAGCAGGGCATCACCGGCCCGCTGTACCTGGGCTTTGACTCCCACGCCTTGTCTTACCCGGCTTTTGCCACCGTGCTTAGGGTACTGGTGGCCAATGCGGTCAACGTGCGTTTTGAAGACCGGCAGATGACCCCGACCCCGGCGGTCTCCCACGCTATTTTGGCCCACGAGGGCAATGCTGACGGCCTGATCCTGACCCCTTCCCATAACCCGCCGGAAGACGGTGGCATCAAGTACAACCCGCCTGATGGCGGCCCGGCCGACACCAACGTCACCAAGGTGATCCAGTCTCGCGCCAATAACTACTTAGAAGCCAAGCTCGAAGGCGTGCAGACGCTGAGCTTCGAACGTGCCATTGCCAGCCCCCATGCCCAGCGTTTCGACTTCATGGCCGATTATGTGCAGCGCCTGGACCAGGTGGTAGACATTGAAGCCATCAAAAAAGCCGGGCTGCGCCTTGGCGTGCACCCCATGGGCGGCGCCGCCATCGATTATTGGCGCGCCATCCGTGAGCACTGGGGCCTGGATATCACCCTGGTCGAAGAGCAAGTCGACAGCCGCTTTGGCTTTATCCCTTGCGACCACGACGGCAAAATCCGTATGGACTGCTCCAGCCCCTACGCCATGGCCGGGCTGATTGCCGTGAAAGACCAGTTTGATCTGGCGCTGGGTAACGACACCGACGGCGACCGCCACGGCATTGTCACCCCCGATGCAGGCCTCCTTAACTGCAACCGTTATCTGGCGGTGGTGGTGGATTACCTGATTAACCACCGCCCCGAGCTGCCCAAAACCCTGGGCGTGGGCACCACAGTGGTTACCAGTGCCCAGGTGGGCCGGGTCACCCGCGCTGCCGGCCGCCATTTCATGGAAACCCCGGTGGGGGTGAAATGGTTTGTCGATGGCCTCTTTAACGGCAAGCTTATCTTCGGCGGTGAAGAGTCCGCTGGCGGCACCTTTGTCACCAAAGACGGCAAACCCTGGAGCACCGACAAAGACGGCATCATCATGTGCCTGCTGGCGGCGGAGATTCAGGCGGTCACCGGCAAGAGCCCCAGCCAGTACTACAAAGAGCTGGTGGAAGCGCGCTTCGGCCCCACCTGGTACCAGCGCATCGATGCCCCGGTAACAGAAGAGCTCAAGGCCGGTTTTGCCCGGCTGAGCGCCGATGTGGCCAGCGGCACCCTCGCCGGTGACGACATCACCGACGCCTTTATCCGCGCTCCGGGTAACGATGCCGCCATCGGTGGTATCAAGGTGGTCACCGCCAACGGCTGGTTTGCCGCGCGCCCCTCTGGCACCGAGCCTATCTACAAGGTCTATGCCGAGAGCTTTAAGAGCCAGGCGCACCTTGAAAGCATCATTAAGGATGCACAAGTGCTATTAGCCAACTGGCTGGCAGATGCGTGATAAAAAGGGCCACGCCCTTAATCAAAAAAGCGCCCCAGGGCGCTTTTTTCTTATTCTCTAAGTGTTTTTTGGGAGTCAGCATGTTTAAAGACAACGACTTTCTGGCCTTTACCCTGGCCAACCCCCATGGCGCCGCCCCTGCCGCCTTTACCACCGATACCGGCATTGAGGTAGCGCTGTGGGACACCGGCATCCTCTGTCTGACCCCAGCCAACCCCGGCAATAAAGACATCGTGCTGTCGTGCGGGGTACACGGCAATGAAACCGCCCCTATCGAGATTGTGCGCGACTTGGCCAAAGCGGTGCTGGACGGCAGCCTGCCGCTCGCCCATCGCCTGCTGCTGCTGATTGGCAACCCGCCGGCCATTAATGCCGGCAAGCGCGAAATCGAAGAAAACCTCAACCGCCTCTTTAGCGGCGCCCACAGTAAGGGGGATGGCCAGAACGCCGAGCGGGAAAGAGCCAAGGCCCTGGAAGCGGCCGTGGCCCGTTTTTATCACGAGCGCCCTGATGCAGGCCGCCAGGAAGCCCTGCGCCTCCATTACGATCTGCACACCGCCATTCGTGGCTCACAGCACGAGAAGTTTGTGGTTTACCCCTTCTTGCACGGCAAACCGCGCAGCAAAGAGCAGGTGATGTTCCTGGCCGAGTGCGGGGTGGACACGGTGCTGCTGTCGGACGACCCCACCACCACCTTTAGCTATTTCTCCACCAACGAATTTGCCGCTCACGGCTTTACCGTGGAGCTTGGCAAGGTGCGCCCCTTTGGCCAGAACGACATGAGCCGTTTTAAAGCCACTGCCGACACCCTGGCCAAGTTGGTCAGCCAGCGCGAGCTGGTCCTGCCAGCCTATGACGAAAGTCGGCTTAACCTGTACCGGATCAGCCGGGTGATCAACAAGCAAAGCGACAGCTTTGCCTTTACCTTTGGCGAAGACGTGGAGAATTTCACCAGCTATCCCAAAGGCCACCTGCTGGCAACCGACGGTGCTATTGAACACAGGGTCGAGCTGGACGCCGAGGCGGTGATCTTCCCCAATGCCAAGGTGGCAGTGGGGCAGAGGGCCTGCCTGCTGGTGGCCAGGACGCAACTGGACTGAACTGTAAAGCCCCGTCTACACGGGGCTTTTTTATGGAATGGGATTTTTGCGGCCAGGCGTGTTGAAACGACGTTTACGTAAAGGTAAAGTCTGCGCATAAATCCGATTGGGGGAGATCCGGATACCCCGGATCAAAAAAAACAGAAGGTTTTTGTATGACCTTTACATCAAAGTCGGCCGTTACCCAGGTCCAATACCTGGATGACGAAGGCAATGTGGTTCAGCCGCTGCCCGCTTGGGCGGATGACTTGGATCTGCTCATCAACTTCTACAAGAACATGGTGCTGGTGCGCACCTACGATAAAAAAGCCATCGCCCTGCAGCGTACCGGGCAGATGGGCACCTATCCGTCCCACCTGGGGGCGGAGGCCGTCGGCATCGGCGTAGGCTCTGCCATGGCCGTTGACGATGTCTACGTACCTTATTACCGCGACATGCCCACCATGATGATGCGGGGCGCCTCCATGGCCCATAACCTGCTCTATTGGGGCGGCAGCGAGCGGGGCAGCTATTTCAACCGCCCGGATGGCGCGCTTTCTGAAGATTTTCCTATCTGCGTACCCATCGCGACCCAGTGCACCCATGCCGCCGGCATTGCCGCGGCCTTTAAGCTGCGCGGTGAGCGGCGGGTGGCGGTGACCTCCATCGGTGATGGCGGTACCTCCAAAGGCGATTTCCTTGAAGCCATCAACTGCGCCGGTGCCTGGCAATTGCCTTGCGTCTTTGTCATCAACAACAACCAGTGGGCCATCTCGGTGCCCCGCGCCATCCAGTGCGGCGCCCCTACCTTGGCTCAAAAAGCCGTGGGCGCCGGTATTCCCGGCGTGCAGGTGGACGGCAACGACATCATTGCCGTGTTCGACGTGATGAAAAAGGCCTTGGAGCGGGCCCGCAGCGGCAAGGGCGCCACCTTGATTGAAGCGGTGTCCTATCGCCTCTCTGACCACACCACCGCCGACGACGCCACCCGTTATCGCCCGGCCGAAGAGGTGAACGATGCCTGGAAGCGTGAGCCGGTTAAACGGCTGCGCCAATACCTGCATCACCAGGGGGTGTGGAACGAAGACAAGGAGCTGGCCTGGCAAAGCGAATGCAACCAGCAGGTGCAGGCCGCGGTAGAGCAATACCTGGCCACTGCCAAGGAGCCGCCGGAAGCCATGTTCGATTATCACTTTGAATCGTTAAGCGAGCCGCTGGCGTCCCAGCGCGAACAGCTGATTGAAAAGGCCATGCGTATGGCAGGAGGAGAGCATGGCTAAGGTTACCCTGCTCGAAGCAGTCAATATGGCCCTGCACCATGAAATGGCGGCCGACGAAAACGTGGTTTGCCTGGGCGAAGACATCGGCACCAACGGCGGGGTGTTTCGCGCCACCGTGGGCCTTAAAGACAAGTTCGGTTTTCGCCGGGTAATGGACACCCCCCTTGCCGAAGGCCTGATTGGCGGCCTGACCATCGGCATGGCCTCCCAGGGCCTGCGCCCGGTGGCCGAGTTTCAGTTCCAGGGCTTTATCTTCCCGGCCATGGAGCAAATCATCTGCCAGGCCGCCCGCATGCGCTCACGCACCCGGGGCCGCATTACCCTGCCGCTGGTGTACCGCGCGCCTTTTGGCGGCTTTATTCATGCCCCGGAGCATCATAGCGAGAGCGTCGAGGCCCTGTTTGCCCATATCCCGGGCCTTAGGGTGGTGATCCCCTCCAGCCCGGCCCGGGCCTATGGGCTGCTGCTTGCCGCCATTCGCAGCAACGACCCGGTGATGTTTTTTGAACCCAAGCGCATCTACCGCACCAACCGCCATGAAGTGGCGGACGACGGCCAGGCATTGCCTTTGGACGTGGCCTTTATCCTGCGAGAAGGCAGCGACATCACCCTGGTGAGCTGGGGCGCGTCGGTGAACGAGACCCTGCTGGCGGCCGACCGCCTTGCTGACGAAGGCATCAATGCCGAGGTGATTGACTTGGCCACCATCAAGCCGCTGGATATCGACACCATCGTTAACTCGGTGCGCAAAACCGGCCGGCTTTGCATCGTCCATGAAGCGGCCAAGAGCTTTGGGGTGGGGGCGGAAATAGCCACTCAGGTGCAGGAGCAATGCTTCTACGAGCTCAAGGCGCCTATCGGCCGGGTGGCGGGTTACGACGTAACCATGCCGTATTACCAGAATGAACAGTACTACCAAATTCACACCGATGACGTGGTCTTGGAAGTGAAAAAAATCATGGAGCGCAGTGCATGAAATACTTCAAATTGCCGGATCTGGGCGAAGGGCTGCCCGAGGCGGAGATCGTCGAATGGCATGTAAAGGTCGGCGACGAAGTGGAAGTCGATCAGGTGCTGGCCTCCATGGAAACCGCCAAGGCGGTGGTGGATGTGCCATCCCCCATCAAAGGCACCCTGGCCAAGTTGTTTGGCGAAGTGGGCGACATCATCCACACCGGCTCGCCGCTGGTGGGCTTTGAAGGCGAAGAAGAAGACGCCGGCACCGTGGTGGGCAAAGTCTCCCACAGCGCCGCCGTGGGTGGCGACGACCACTTCTTTGCTGGCAACACCCAAACCCGGGTGGGCCATTCCAAGGTACAGGCGCTGCCTTCCACCCGCTTGCTGGCCAAGCAATTGGGAGTGGATATCGAGCTACTGGGCAGCGGCGAGCTTATTACTGATGCCGATGTGCAGCAGGCCTTTGAGGCTGATAGCAGCGCCGGGCGCAACGAGATAATCAAAGGTGCCCGCCGCGCCATGAGCGATGCCATGCGCCACGCCTTTGAAACCGTGGTGCCGGTTACCTTGATGGACGACGCCGACATCTCCGCTTGGGGCAAAGACCAAGACCCAACGGTGCGCCTTATCATGGCCATGAGCGAAGCCTGCCAGGCCGAGCCTGCCCTTAACGCCCATTTCCATGCCAAGAGCTACAGTCGCCGCCTCTTTAGCGAGATAAACATCGGTATCGCGGTAGACAGCCCCCATGGCCTGTACGTACCGGTGCTCAAAAACGTGGCCGAGCGCAGCCCGGCGGATATTCGCAGTGGCCTTGACCGCATGATTGGCGACGTTAAAGCCCGCCGGGTACCCCAGGACGAGCTCAAAGGCGCCACCATTACCCTGTCCAACTTCGGTGCCATTGCCGGGCGCTACGCCAACCCCATCATCACGCCGCCCCAGGTGGCCATTGTCGGTGCCGGGCGCAGCTACGAAATTTTGGTACTGAAAAACGGCGAGCCCCAGGCCCGCAAAATGCTGCCACTGTCGCTGACCATGGATCACCAGGCCTGCACCGGTGGCGAAGCCGCCCGTTTCCTTAAAGCCATGAAAGTGGCTTTGGAAAAGCCCGCGCTATAAAAACACTCGTGCGTGTTTGGCCGGCCCTGAGCCGGCCTTTTTTATGGGTCTTAGGGCCAGGTTGGTTTTCATGGTTGAGTAAGTATGCTATCCACTTAGGCTTACTTAACAATGGGTTAGCAGGGATGAAAAAAGCCTGTCTGGTGGTGCTGCTGGCGTTGTGCGCTTTCCAGGTGCACAGCCAAGCGATTGTTGAGGTCAAACTTCTGCGGCTGGATGCTGCGCAGTTACTTGTACTGGTGCTCAACAACAATCCTGAAACCACGGAGCTCAATCGGAACTTTTGTCGAGGGGCGGTCGGTGGGCTGTCTTTTGATATCACTAGCGCAGAGGGGCACCGTTATCCCTTTCAAGTGCTGCTCAATGAAGGGTGCGACCTCGATAGTCATGTTCAGTTGGCCCCTATGGGGGTGGTTGGGAAAGTGTTTTCTATTGCTGAACTGCTGGCCTTTCACGGCCATCCTACAGGTAAGCTCAACCTTACTGCACAGTTATGTCAGCGGGGGAAAGCCGGCAACAAGGTAAATTGCTTGACCAGCAACCGCATTGAGATCTCGGCACACTGATTTACAGACTATTGGCGGTATTGGGGTGGCTAACCAACGTGACCGCCTTGCAGTACCGTTGAAAACTGGGTAGAAGCGATAAGAAAGGAGAAAAATCATGCTACTGCCCTTGCTGCTTAGCGCCTTGGTGACGGCGCCCTTGCCACCGGACTTGCCCTTTGACGGCAAAAGCCTGGCCCTTATCAATAAGGCCGACCCCACCCCGGTCGAAGAAGCCGATTTCAAAACCACCCCCAATTACGCTCAAACCGTCAGTTATCTAAAAGATCTGGCGGCCAATAACCCGGAGCTGTCTTTAAAGACCTTCGGCAAAACCGGGCAGGGCAGGGAGCTTTGGGTGGTAACGCTGGGAAAACCGGGCAATGGCAAACCCACGCTATTGGTGCAAGCTGGCATTCACGCCGGCGAGATTGACGGCAAAGACGCTGGGCTGATGTTCCTTCGCGACTGGGCCGACGGCCAGCACCGCGAGCTGCTGGACAAGGTCAATCTGGTGTTTGTACCTATCTTCAATGCCGACGGCCACGAGCGAGCCAGCCCCTACAACAGGCCCAATCAGCGCGGCCCCCAAAACATGGGCTGGCGCACTAACGCCCGTAACCTCAACCTCAATCGCGATTACACCAAGCTCGACACCCCCGAGATGCAGGCCATGGTGGCCTTGATTGCCAAGGTCAAGCCCAGCCTCTATATCGACGTGCATGTCACCGACGGCGAAGACTGGCAATACGACAGCCTGGTGGCCATCAACACCACCTATTCGCCTCACATCAGCCAGTGGCTGACCGGCTATTACCGGCCGGCGCTCTATAAAACCCTGGAACAATACGGCCACCAGCCCGGCAATTTTCTCTTTTTGCAAGATGGTAAACACCCGCAAAAAGGCGCCATTCTCTGGCAGGCAGAACCCCGTTATTCCAACGGTTATGGCCCCCTTCGCGGTTTGCCCACGGTGCTGGTGGAAAACCACAGCCTGAAAAACTATCAGCGCCGGGTGCTGAGCACCTATGTGCTGATTGAGCGTTCTTTGTCGCTGCTGGCTGAAAACGGCGACGCCCTGGCGGCGGCCATCCGCGAAGACGCCGCCGCCCGGCCCGCCTCTGTGCCGCTCGCCTTTGGCCGGGGCGACAAAGCGGTGCCCACCGACATTCCCGGAGTGAAATACCGCCATTTCCAAAGCCCCGCCTCCGGCGCTGAAGAAGTGCGCTGGCTCGGCGAGCCCATGACCTGGAAAAAGGTGCCCATCTGGCCCATGGACAAACCGGTGGTAAGCGCCAGTCGCCCGGCCGCTTACCTTATCCCGGCCCAGTGGCAGGATGTCATCAAGCGCCTTGAGCAGCAGGGTATCGAGATGACCCGCCTTAGCAAGGCCACCGAGGTCAGCGCCCGCCAATACCAAATCGACAGCTTCGATTTTGCCAAAGCGCCTTACGAGGGCCACTTTCGGGTTACCACCCAGGGCCATTGGCAAGATGCCACGCTCACCCTCCCTAAAGGCTCGGTGCGCATCAGTACCGACCAGCCCTTAGGCAACCTCGCCATGGTGCTGCTCGAACCCCAGGCGCCGGACAGCTTCCTGCAGTGGGGCTTTTTCAACACCGTCTTTAGCCGCACCGAATACATGGAGCCCTACGTGATAGCGCCCATGGCCGAGAAAATGCTCACCGACCCGGCCATCAAAGCCGCCTTTGATAAAGCCCTTACCGACCCGACTTTTGCCAAAGACCCCGATGCTCGCCTTCGCTGGTTCTACGAGCGCAGCCCCTACTTTGACAAGGCCTACCTTCGCTACCCTGTCCTTCGCGTCGAGTAACCGAAGCCCCTGAAAAGGGGCTTTTTTATAACGAAACAACGGGTTATGTTGTTTATATTGGTGTCAGCTTGGGGCCAGGTCTTTGCGGGGCTCGGCATGCACTGCTTTTACGCAGCATTACGCGACAAATCTTTCGGGAAAAGGTTTGAACGTCGGAAGGCAGTGACGGCGGCCCGCAGGGCGAGGGCAGGATAGCCCGAGTAACACAGGACGTGCGAGGTGGAGTGAGCGCATTAAGAAAACGGCCCGGTGAACCGTTTTAAGCAGGCGAACGCAAGAAGCTGGTCTTCGCGCAGCAAGCCACCAAGGATGGGTAATCACTCAGAACGATAAAGGGACTTTGGATAACCTGATTCCACGGGCGGTAGCGTGTCTTCTGTTTCCTTTGTTTTTCACATATCCATTTGATAATAAATGGTTTTGTGCTGTTTCTGCTTTGACGGTGTGCTCTTTTATCGCAAGGGTTATTCGGGTCGTCCATGCTCCTCACCTGCCGGGTCGAATAACTGTGTGGATGCACAGTGTATCTGTTGGGCCAGCTGCTTCAGGCCATTTATGACGATAAAGAACGCTCGTTTTTCCCGGTTTGACCAGTTCTAATGCATTGAAGTAGAGGAAGTTATTTCTCATCCGATGTGATGATAACGAGCGCATGTCTCGCATAAAAACGAGACCGCTCGGTTTTGTGGAGCCATTCTTGGCTTATATAAGAGGATCTAAAGGAGGATCAGTAGGTTAAGCTTGTAATACCAACTGGTCATATGAGTGAAAGCGAGCGCGCTCGCTAATAAAACTGTTAGCATTACGAAAGGGAGGTTGAGTGCTTACAAATTTTTTTAAAACAGTAAACACGTATGGAGCAATGCTGAATAAACTTGCGACCGCCAACTTCTTTGTTGGGTTAATTGCGTTTTACTTTATTAGTGCTCAATCTGTCTCCCTAAATGAAATTGCATCTCGCTTCTCTCTCGATGTCTCGGTTTTAGGTTTCAAAATACCCGTAGGATTTCTGGTTCCGCCGCTGGTAATGGCAATTTTATTTCGGATTATAAAGTTACATGACAGAATTTCTGACGCTTTTCGGCTTCGTGCGTTTTATGACTGGGAGTATGTTCTAAAACCAATAAAGAATGCTGTCGAATCTGATCTAGACAAGAAGGTGGTAATGTCAAATCGAGGTCGTTTGATGTCCAAAGTTTTCTATAAATACGCTTCGAGTCGAGATGAACATCCCGTTGTTGATAAACACTTAATAGAAATGGTTCTAGATCAGCTGACTTGGTACTGGATGATTATTGAATCATCATTCATCGTGTTTGGTGTTTTCTGCATTCTTTTGTATTTGGAAGCTTTTGAACACGCCTTGGTTGTTTTCTACTTTGGACTTGGGCTTATCGTCTTTTCGAAGGTACTTCAAGGATCATGTTCAAAATACACAATTCAAGAGGTGGAAGTAATTCTAGAATCTGCTCCTAGAAAAAGAGAGATAAAGGAACAGTTTGATGCACTACAAAATTAAAGGGCATTGCATAAAAAGCCATAATGCTGCGAAGCCACATACTCAAGGCTCAAGCCAAGTTATAGAAGAACTAGAAGAGATAGTAGTGACTGGGCAAATACTAGACTTTGGTTGTGGGAAATTGCGCTATAGCGACTTCCTTTTTGGATTATCTCAAAATATTCTCTTTGTTGATTCAAGAGTTCAGCTAGAGCGAATGCAGGTAATAAAAGGCATTCGCTGTTCTGTTCAAGAGTATGTGGCGAAGAACTACCCTTTAAGCAGGTGTGTAGCGATTGAAGATATTCAAGAAGTTAAAGATCAGTTTGACTTTATTTTTTGCTCCAACGTTCTTTCCGCTATCCCTTGTGAAGAAACGCTAAATTCTACAATGTCAATTATTTACCGCCTGCTATCTGATTCTGGGAAAGCCTTGATTGTAAACCAGCATCGTAGTAGCTATTTTAAAAAATTCGAAACGGGTATGCCACACCTTCATGGCTTCTTGTACAAAGGCAGCCGAGGGTCTTCGTATTACGGAATTATAGATAGGCCCACTATAGAAAACCTTTCTAGAAAGCATGGATTTTCTACAGAAGCTTTTGTAAGAGGGGATCGAACCTTCGCTTACTTAACCAAAAATGCTAACAAGGCCAGGCAAATGGACGCAGCATAGCTGCGCCTCTGCTGGCGGCGTTAGTTGCCGCGGAGAGTCAGGTGGAAACAGTATCTCTTGAAGCAATAATTGAGGTCGGATTGCACAAGGAGTGTATGCGAGGGAGAGATGGGTATGGCAGCGGTATTCGCCCCAATCACTGGCTCCCAGGACGCTCTTATACATTCATAGGTCAAATAGATTTCCTTGATCGTGATTGGCTTAAACCAGGTGATAGCTGTGAGGCTAGATTAGGATTCATCGTCCCCAAGCAAGATGTTGGAAAATTTATTCCAGGATTTTCTTGGCATATTTGTGAGGTGAATAGAATCGTAGGTTATTGCTCTATCAAGGCCATAAATAGCAACTAACAAGTGACGTGGCGTTCTGTCAATGAATTAAGCCCCTTTTTCAGTCCATTTCTCGCCGCTTTTAACCATGGTGTTCAGGATGACAATGAACTCCCGAACCAGAAAATCGCAGGGCATTAACTTACTGGGCTTTGCATTAATGGTGGTGCGTGGATGGCTTAAAAGCGAACATCAGGGCGCTGAGTCATTTTGGCAACGTCAGAGATAAACCAACACGGAGGTGTTATGAAACAGAAAATGGGATTTTTGGCCGGGCTTTTGCTGGCTGCTTTGGGTACGGCTATTGGCGTAGTTGGCGCCTGGTATGGGTTTTCTGCTACGCCCTATGATGGTGCCGAGCTTGGCCGGTTTTGTGGTTTTGTGGGATTGCTGGTGGGGTGCTACTGGGCTGGTATTGGCGCCTATGCGGGCTATTGGCTAAAGCGTGGAGCGTCTCGGTTTTCGGCTTAAGCCGCTGGCAAGTGCAAGCGCTTAGATTCGGCGCTGAGCCCCTATTAAAGCCGGGCTTATCAAAGGTTGAGTGAGGTATCTAACGCCGATACCACACTCACAAGGTGAATCTGATTTGCCATAAATGACTCCTTTTAACCATCTCAACCTATTGAGAGTACGCGGTGTCTCTGGTTTCTGGCCATTTTTTGCGCGCTTGCCGCTTTATTTCGCCAGGGACTTTAGCGCAGTACAATCCCAGGCTTTGCCGAGGCTATGGGGTACCCGATGAAACAGGCCATTGCTTATATCTCGTTGGTGGTGAAGGACTACGACGAGGCCATCGATTTTTACGTCAACAAGCTCAATTTCGAGCTGCTGGATGACACCTACCAGCCCGAGCAGGATAAACGCTGGGTGGTGGTGGCGCCGCCAGGCTCCAATGGGGTGACGCTGCTGCTGGCCAAAGCTTCCAAACCCGAGCAGTTGGCGGTGGTGGGCAATCAAACGGCGGGGCGGGTGTTTCTGTTTTTAAATACCGACGACTTTTGGCGCGACTACCGGCGCATGCTGTCTCTTGGCATTCGTTTTGTGCGTGAGCCCAAGGAGCAGGACTACGGCACAGTGGCGGTATTTGAAGATCTCTACGGCAACCTGTGGGATCTGTTGCAGTTAAACCCCGAGCATCCCATCGCTAAGCGACTGGTATGAGCGAAGTACAAGGGAGCCGTACATGAAAACCCCAGAGCCAGACTACGCCAGCTACCAGCTTGAAGAGCTGTTTGAAGCCTACGCCAGTATCAACCGCGAGCGCTTTCCCGAGCGTTTTCAAACCATTAAAGACGCCATCGCAGCCAAGCAAAAGGGCAATTACCGCTGCTGCAAGTGCGATTGTGGCGCCTATGAAGCAAGCCGCCTCTATACCACCACCGACAGGCTGGTTAGCCGGGAGCCTGGCCGTTTCATTGCCGTTAGCTGCATTGAGTGTGGCTACACCGAGTTTTACCGAAGCCACAAGTCGGCCTTGAGCGAGCTGGTGGACTTTTTTATCAACTAACCACCTTACCGCGTATTGTCAGGAATCCTGTATGGACCCGTCGGATATCGGCAAAGCCTACGACCAAATCACCCACCTCTGGCAGCGCCCCGGCTTTGACCGCAGCAATGGCATCGCCCAGCACCAACGGGCCCTGGCTTTTGCAAGCAAAGCGGGCTTTGCCCTTGATATTGGCTGCGGCTGCACCGGCCGTTTTATCTCGCTGCTGGGCCAGCACGGCTTTAGTGCCGAGGGACTGGATGTTTCCAGCCAGATGCTGCGCCTTGCCAAAGCGCGCCACCCCGAGGTGCCTTTTTATCATGCCGATATCTGCACCTTTGCCTTTGAAAAGCGCTACGCCTTTATCAGCGCCTGGGACAGCATCTGGCACCTGCCGTTGGCGAGCCAAGAGCCGGTGCTGCGCAAAATCGTTGCCGGCCTTGAAAAAGGCGGCGTCTTTATCTTCTCCTTTGGCGGCACCGACGCGCCCGGGGAGATGCAAAACCGGCATATGGGCCCAGAGGTGTATTACTCCACCCTGGGAACCAACGGCTTTGTTAGCCTGATGCTGGCGCTGGGTTGCCAAATCAAGCACCTGGAGTTTGACCAATACCCCGAACCCCATGCCTACCTTGTTGTTCAAAAAGAGAGTGATTGATGAACGGGTGCTGCGGTTTTTTATCGCAAGCGGGTACCCGCCGGGCCCGGCGCCGGGGGCGGTAAGATGGGCTTTGAAAAAGCGCCAACGGCGCCAGGCTGAAACTCGCCGTTACAAGGCAAGTGGCTGAAAAATCACTCTTTGATGGTAAGCTGGCCGGGCAGGAAGCTCAGTGGTAGCTCCCCTTACAAACAGGATGTAAAAGATGAAGAAGCTGTTGTGTGTATTACTGGTGGCCTTGTCGGTAAACGCCTATGCCGATAACAACGACAAAACCCGCCACGACAAGGTGGTCGAACTCATCCAATTGATGAACATGGACTCGTTGATGGACTCCATGTACGCCCAGATGGACAACATGATGAAGGGCATGTCGGCCAAGCTCGATATCAAGCCCTCGGAGCAAGCGATTTTCGACAAATACCACAAGCGCATGCTGGACGCGGCCAAGGAAACCATGGGCTGGAAGGTGATGGAGCCCAACATCATCACCATTTACGAGCGCAACTTTACCGACCAGCAGCTCAACGACATGCTGGCTTTTTACCGCTCCGATACCGGTAAAGCGGTGATCGCCAAAATGCCGCAGATGATGCAAGAATCCATGGGCTTTATGCAGCAGGCAGCGCAAAACACCATGGGCAGGTTCCAGCAGATCGCCCAAGAAATGCAGGCCGAACTTAGCGCGCACCGCCAGGCCGAGGCGAGCGGGCAGGGTGGCCAGCATTGATCAATAACAACGAGCAGAAAATCCTATGAGCCTTATTGCCAATATCGTCGTGGCCCTGGTGGCCTTACTGCACCTGTACTTTCTGGTGCTGGAGATGTTCTTGTGGGACAAACCCAAAGGCATGAAGGCCTTTGGCCTGACTCCGGAAAAGGCGCAGATCACCAAAGTGATGGCTGCCAACCAAGGGCTGTATAACGGCTTTTTGGCGGCGGGCCTGCTATGGGGGCTGGTGGCCGAGCCGGCCTTTGGCCACTGCATCAAGCTCTTTTTCCTGCTGTGCGTGCTGGTGGCTGGCATCTTCGGGGCGGCCACCGCCAGTAAGAAAATCCTCTACATCCAGGCCCTGCCGGCAGCGCTGGCCCTGGTGTTGGTGCTGGCGAGCGCCTGAGCCTTGGCGGGCCGTTTTACAGCGGCCCGCCGGCTATCCATCGCAACAGGTTCATTGTTGCCCCGCTTTGGTCGCCTTTAGGTGTTAGAAAGGCTCCAGCGGTATTGGAAAGGTAAATGCTTCAACGACAACGATTTACACCCCTGCTTCCCTCCGGTTTTATCCTCCTTCTGGCAGGGCTGGCCTGCGCCTTTAGCGCCAGGATCAGCGGCGACTGGGCCATGGCCATTTCCTGGCTGCCCTATGCCCTGGCGGCGGTGGGGCTGTGGCTGGCCATTCAGTTTTCCAAACGCCAATTGCTGCTGAGCGTGGTGCTCACCCTGGCCGGCTACCTGCTGGTGCAATCTTTCTTGCAGCGGCCCATCAGCGAGCCGCTGGTGCGTTATGTCTATACCTTGCTTATTTTGGCGTTGCCGCTGGCGCTGCTGCTTAACCAACTGGCCATGGAGCGCGGCTTGAGCCACCCCAATGCCATGACCCTCTACAGCCTGGTGGTACTGGGGTTTCTGGTGGCGGTGGTGAGCTACCTGATGCAGGGCCAGGCGCTGGTGGCCTCTCTTGATGCCTACTTTGCCCCGCGCGGCTACGACGGCATGGTGATCAGCACCAACGGCCTGGTGCTGTCGCTGCTGTTGCTGCTGGCAAGCTTTATCACCTTCTTTTTTCAAAAGGGCATCATTGCCGCCGGGCTTTTTTGCGTGGTGCTGGCCAACCTGCTGCCGCTGTATTTTCTGGACGTGCCCTTTATCTCCAGCATTTTTGCCATCGCCGCGCTGGTGATAGCGCTGCTGACCGGCATTAAAGACTCCCACGACCTTGCCTATCGCGACGCCCTGACCGGCCTTAACGGCCGGCGTAAGCTCTTTGAACGCCTGGCGGGGATGTCGCGCCACTACAGCCTGGCGATGCTGGATATCGACCACTTCAAGAGCTTTAACGACACCTACGGCCACGACGTGGGGGACGACGTATTGGCCATGGTGGCCAGTAAGATCGCCCAGGTAAAAGGCGGCGGTGAGGTATTTCGCTACGGCGGCGAGGAATTTACCCTTATTTTCCCCGGCATGGGCGCGAGCGATGCCCAAACGCACCTTAACGATGTGCGCGAGCTTATCGCCACCACTCCCTTTGTGATCCGCGATAAAACCAAGCGTAAGCAGGGCACCGCCGAGCAGCGGGGCAAGGGCGGCAAAGGCACTAAAACGGTGCAGATCACCGTCAGTATCGGGGTCTCTGAAAAAGACAAAGGCCAGGAGCTGCCCGAGCAGATCATCAAGGCTGCAGACAAGGCCCTGTACAAGGCGAAAAAACAAGGGCGCAACTGCGTGGTGGCAGGTTAGGTGCCCTATAGTGGTAAAACACCGCAAGAAAGGAGGCAATCAATGCAGTTGCAGGTCCAAACCCTGGTAAAGAGCGATCTGGCATCGGTGTGGCAGTGCTGGATAACCCCGGAACACATTGTGCATTGGAATGCCGCCTCTGATGACTGGCATACCACCCGCAGCACCCAGGACGTGCGCCTTGGCGGCCGCTTCTTAAGCCGCATGGAGGCCAAAGACGGCTCGATGGGGTTTGATTTTGAAGGCACCTTCACCAAAGTGGTGGAGCACCAGTGCCTGGAATACGTGATGGACAACGGCCGCTGTGTCACCGTGCTGTTCGAGCCGGTAGCCGGCGGCATCAAGGTGACTGAAACCTTTGACGCCGAAGACGAGCACCCGCCCGAGATGCAGCAGCAAGGCTGGCAGGCCATCTTGGATAACTTTGCCCACTACGTGGAGCACCAACGCCGCTAACGCGCTACAAGGCCCCATCCGGGGCCTTGTTTTTAACCGTGGCTGACCGGCAATTGGGCGCTGTCAAAGCCCAGGTGATGCATCAGTTCCCTTACCAGCAGCAATGCGGCGCGGGTGGCACCATCAAAGCGTGGGTGCTGGCGCTCGGCCGCCAGGGCCAGCTCGCCAAAGTGCAATTCTACCCAATCAAGGTTAATGCTGGCGCTGTGGGCAAGGGCGGCCAGGCATTCGGCGCCGGGGCCGGTCAGCACCAGCAGGCTTTGGGGCGGCAATGTGGCGGCCAGGGGCATCAGCTGGGCTTCCGCCGCTTCAATGGCAAGCTCCAACTGGTAAGGCGTTGCCAGGGGCGGCGCCAGGGTATCAAGGCCAAGGGAGAGTGGGTGGCGGCTTTGGTTATCCACCCCGGTCAGCAACCAGCACTGATCGGTGTCCATGAAAAATACGGTGACAGGGCTTGGAGATGTCATCAACGGCGTCCTAAATGCGGCCAGCGAGTGGGCAGCCATGGCCGGATAATGGCAGACTCTAGCCAACAGCCCAACTCGGACGCCTTCATGACCCTCATCACCTGCCAGCTGGCAGCTCACGGCCAGGCCATTCTTGATATCTTCAACGACGCCATCCTCCATTCCACGGCCCTTTATGACTACAAGGCCCGCACCATGGACGATATGCACCAGTGGTTTGCTGGCAAGGCTGCCGGCCATTATCCGGTGATTGGCGCTGTTGATGAGGCCGGCACTTTGATGGGCTTTGCAAGCTACGGCCCTTTTCGGCCGCGTCCGGCCAATAAATATGCCGTTGAGCACGCCATTTACGTGCATCCGGCGCACCGGGGCAAGGGCCTTGGCAAGGTGCTGCTCCAGGCCCTTATCGAGCAGGCCATAGCGCAGGATTACCACTTGCTGGTGGGCTGTATCGACACCGACAACCAAGGCAGCATCGCCTTGCATGAAAAGTTGGGCTTTGTGCACGCCGGCACCATCAACCACGCCGCCTTCAAGTTTGGGCGCTGGCTCGATTTGGCGTTTTATCAGCTGTTGTTGCCGACCCCGGCGAACCCGGTGGAGGGATGAAAAAGGCGCCTTTCGGCGCCTTTTTTACTGGACCTTGAGGAAGTACTTATCCAGCCAGGCGTTGTAGGCCGACTGCATCTCGCTCATGGTGCTGGCCATGGCGCTGGCGTCGGCTTGGTATTGCTTGACCGCCGCCAGGTTGGTTTGCAGCAGGTGGGTGAGCAGGCCCTGGGGGGTGCTGGGCACACCGTCAAAGGACAGCAGCTTTTCAGTGGCGCTGCGGCTGTCTTTAATGGTTTGCGTGCAACCTTCCCAAAGCCGCTGAGCCCCGGCGCTTTGCAGCTCGCTCAGCTCCTTTAAGGCTTCTGCCGGCGGCGGCGCAATCTTGCCGCTAGAAAGGTTCTCCACCATGGCCTGGGACACCTTCTGCGTGACCTCGGCGGCGTCCTTGAGCGGGTTCACGGCGCTCATCAGCCCCAGTGAACTCTCCATGCTTTCTTTGAAATATGCCTGCCACTGTTCAATGGCTTTGCTCAGGCCCGGCTCGATGAAGCCGCCGTTTGCCATACTCATTGTCCTACCTCCGATGTATTGGTGGGGGCAGAGGCCAGGCGCTCTACCATCTGGTAAATGGCCTTTATCTGCGGTGCATTGCGAGAATAAAAATCCGGCGTGGTGCTATCCGGTGAAGAATAGCCCCAAAAATCCCAACAGCCCTGGGGATTGAACGGCGACAGCTGTGACGGCTGCACCTGGGGGTAGAGCATGATGATGTCGTTGGCGTCGGCCATCTGGTTATAACCGGTACCGTTGTAGTACTTGTCCCCTATCACCTTATCCCCCTGCAAGCAGCCATGGAGCACCACGTGCACCGGGCAGTGCTTGCCTTCAAGGCAGGCCTTGGGGGCGTAGTAATAGGCGGTGTCGCTCATGCTGGTGTTGCTGCTTTTAATGAACTCCCGTTGGTCAAAGGCCACCGCCTTGGGCTCGGTGGCGGCCGGCCCTTTGCTGCCAGGATAAATTTGCTCAATGATGCGGGTGGACTGCTCAAAGTCGCAGTCGTTGATAAAAGGCGGCGCCGTGACATCGCAGCTGGTGTCTTTGGGGGCATCGGTGACGATGGCGTGGCCGGCATTGACCGAGGTATCATAGCGGATGGCATCATCCGGCACCCCGGCAGCCTTGTAAAAGGCCACGGTCTGGTTAACCACCAGGGTGCTGACCACTTTGTCGCTTTTGCCGCTGAACACATAGAGCCGGTCGTTTTTGAGGTTGCCAAGGTCGGCAATCTCGCCTTTGCTGGCATAGCCCTTGGCCAGGGTGAGCAGATGCTCGGCCGGGGGCGCGGTGCTGGCGGTCAGCGGGTTCATGCAGGTGGTGGTGGCGTTTTGCAAAAAGGTATTGCTGGGGTAGGACATGGCGCAAAGATATGGGCCACCGGCAATGACTCCGGCCCCGACCATGATGTCGGAATAGGCCACGAAAAACTGCGAGGTCATAAAGGCGCCGGAAGACAGCCCCGACACCGAGGTTTTATCAAGCTCGGCGCCAAGGCCGGGCAGGGCAGGCGCGGCGGCTTGCGCGGCGCCAGTGAAGGTTAAAACAAGTGCACATAAAAGCCGTTTCATCTGGGTTCTCCTTCCCTGGATTGGGGCGGTTTAAGCCTAAACGCCCGCGGGCTTTTGGGATGCGGGAACCCCTTCCCCTCAAAAAAAGCGCCCGCAAGGGGCGCTTTTTAAAGGAGCCGGGGCTCAGGCAGCAGCCGGTTCCTTCTTGGCGGCTGCTTTTACCGGCGCCTTGGCAGGGGCCATGGCGGTTTTGTCCAGGCAGTTTTTCTCAAACCAGCCTTTGTAAGCGCTTTGCATCTCGCCAAGGGTGGCGAGTTGCGCGTTGATGCCGTCCTGGTATTGCTTGAAGGCGTCCAGGGTGGAGCTCAAATAGGTGGCCATCATGGTCTGGGGAGACTTGGGCTCTTTGGCCATGTCGGCCAGTTTCTCGCCGTAGCTTTGGGTGGTTTTCAGCGATTGGGTGTAGTGCTCCCAGAGCTTGTTGACGGTGCTGGTGTGCAGCTCGGAAAGCTCGCTATAGGCCGCCGGATCAACGCTTGGGGTCTTCATCAGGCTGTCCATGTCAGGTTGCTGCCACTTGGCCTGCTTGAGGGTGTCCATGAAGGATTCTCCTGCCTGCATGGCGTCCTTGACAGGGGTATAAGCGCTGGACAGATCAATGGCCTTGCTCATGGAGTGGTTGTAAAAGTCCTTCCACTCGGCCAGAGCCTTGGCCAGATTGGGGTCGACGAAGTCTTCGACTTTAAAGGTCTTCATGGGGGCTTCCTTAACGAAGTTGGGGGATGTTGGGGGTATCCGGGCGTATCGGCAGGAAAGGCGCTGGTGTCCATATGAAAGCCACTTCCCTGAGAATGAAAAATACGCACCTACAAGCTATAGCCTATTTCTGGCAACAGGATGAAATTTAACCACTCACTTTGTGATCAATTTTCATAAAGGTGGCAGGCCTCTCACTTTTAAAACCAAGCTATTGATGCGTATAGTGAAATTTCAATCAGCATTGAAAGCCACAAAAGCGCTGGAGCTGGCGCTGGCCCAAGGCCCGACCCACAAGGAGCAACACCCATGGAACACATCGGTTTTGACGACTTTTTAAAAGTGGAGCTGCGGGTAGGGCAGGTCATCGCCGCCGAGGTGTTTAAAGAGGCCCGAAAGCCCGCCTATGTGTTGCAGGTGGATTTTGGCCCGGGGCTCGGTGTGCGAAAATCTTCGGCGCAAATTACCCACCACTACACACCAGAAGAACTGGTGGGTCGCCAGGTGGTGGCGGTGGTGAATTTTCCGAAAAAGCAGATTGGGCCTTTGATGTCCGAGTGCCTGGTGACCGGCTTTCACGACCAAAACGGCGCCGTCGCCCTTTGCGTACCGGACAAACCCGTGCCCCTTGGCACCCGGCTGCTCTAAGCGCCGGTTCAGTAAAACGAGATGTCTATGTCACAGATGCATTTTTACCAGCCATCCCTGGGCCACGGCCTGGCCCACGACCCCTTTAACAGCATCATCGCGCCTCGGCCCATCGGCTGGATCTCCAGTCAAAGCGGCGACGGCGTGCTAAACCTTGCGCCCTACAGTTTTTTTAACGCCTTTAACTACGTGCCGCCCATCATCGGCTTTGCCAGCATCGGCGCCAAAGACAGCCTCAAAAACATCCAAGAGACCGGCGAATTTTGCTGGAACCTGGTGACCAAACCGCTGGCAGAAAAAATGAACCAAACCTGCGCCGCTGTTGGCCCGCAGGTGGACGAATTCCAACTGGCGGGGTTGACCCCCAAGGCCTCAAGTGTGGTTGCCGTGCCTCATGTGGCACAGACCCCAGTGGCCTTTGAGTGCAAGCTCAGCCAATGCATTCAGCTCACCACCGCCAGTGGCGATGCGGTAAATACCTGGCTGGTGTTGGGGGAAGTGGTAGGGGTGCATATCGACAAGGGTCTTTTAAAAGACGGCGTCTTTGACACCATCGCCGCCCAGCCAGCCCTTCGCGGCGGCGGCCCGGCCGATTACTTCACCATCAGCGAAGCGCTTAAATTTCAGATTTACCGCCCCGCTTAAGCCCGTCAACCAAAACACGAAGCCGTGCCAGGGCCTGGCGCCTTGGCCCGCTCCAGGGGTGGGCAAAGCTCAGCCGCAGGCAGTGGCGGTAAAGCCCCTGCTGGCTGGTGAACATGGGCCCAGGTGTGATCATGATGCCCTCTTGCCGGGCGCGCTGATAAAGCGCCAGGGTATCAAGCTCTGGCTCCAGGTTCAGCCAAAGGCACAAGCCGCCATCGGGCACCCTGTGGTGGCAATCGCTAAAGTGCTGGGCCAGCAAGTCGAGCAGTGCATTGCGCTGCACCCGCAGGCTTTGCTGCTCCCGGCGTAGGTGGCGGTCGTAATCGCCTCGGCGGATAAACTCGTCCAGGCCCTGCTCGATAAGGCGGTTACTGGCAAGGGAGGTTATCTGTTTTAGCTGGGCCAGGCGCTTGGTAAAGGCGGGGCCTGCTACATAGCCCAGGCGTAAATCCCGCGACAAACTCTTTGAAAACGAGCTGCACAGCAAGGTGTGCTCGGGGGCAAGCGCCAGCATTGGCGGCAAGGGGGCGCTGCTGAACGAAAGCTCGGCGTAGATGTGATCTTCTATCAGGGTCAGCCGGTGCTGCTTTGCCAAGGCCGCCAGTGCAAGGCGCGCCTCAAGCGGCATAAGGGCGCCGGTAGGGGTGGCAAAACTGGGGGTTAATACCAGCGCCGTGATTGGCCATTGGGTCAGGGCCTTGGCGACATCGGCGGGGTTAAGGCCGGTAGCCGGGTCGCAAGGTAGTTCCAGCACTTTAAGGCCAAGCTCTTGCAGTAGCTGCAAGGTACCGAAATACCCTGGGCTTTCCACCGCCACCACATCCCCAGGCTGGGTGCAGCTTTTCAGCGCCAGCAACAGGGCGTGCTGGCAACCGTGGGTTACCACAATGTCGGCGGCCTGCGACGTGCAGCCTTGCTGGCGAAGCCTGTGGGCCAGGGTGTCGCGAAGCTCAGGCAGGCCGGCTGGGTCTTCATAATGCTGATGCTGCGCGCCCTTGGTATGGCGCATGGCCCGGCTGATGGCCCGGTGCAGCAGCTCAATGGCGGGGGGCTTGGCGTCAAAGCGGCTCTCGGCGGGCAGCAGATCGAAGGCGGCGCCTTTAAGCATCACATCATGCACCACATCATCAATGCTCAGCAGCCGTGGGGCGGCCTCAAGGCTTGAGGGGGTAGCGGTGGGCGCCTTTGCCGGGCGCGGGTTCACAAAGTAACCGCGCCTTGGCTGCGCTTCCACCCAGCCTTGGGCTTCCAGTTCGCCAAGTGCGTGCAGCACTGTTGCCCGAGACAGCTGCAAACGCTGCATGAGCTGCCGCACCGACGGCAGCATGTCTCCGGCCTGCCAACGGCCTTTTTGAATGTCGTCTAATAAGGCTCTGGTCAGGCGCTGGTAACGAAAGGCCACGGGCTTGGCTCCGGCTAAATTGGGGCTTCAGTGTAATCTGTTCCTATAAAAATTAAAAAAACAGTGTCTGTTCTCAATTGTATGCGCGCCCTAGGCTAGCCCCGCTCGCCAAACCAAGGGGCATACCATGACAATCCAAACACTGCTTCGTTATTGCTACCGGCACGGAGGGGCTTTTTATGGGCTTCTTTGATGCTTTGCACCTGGCCCGACTCCAGTTCGGGTTTACCGTGTCTTTTCACATTATCTTTCCGGCCATCACCATTGGCCTGGCGTCCTTCCTGGCTGTGCTGGAAGGCCTATGGCTTTGGAAAAAAGAACACGTTTACAAAGACTTGTATTTTTTCTGGTCCAAGATCTTTGCCGTTAACTTCGCCATGGGTGTGGTCTCCGGCATCGTGATGGCCTACCAGTTCGGCACCAACTGGAGTTATTTCTCCACCTTTGCAGGCTCCGTGACCGGACCGCTGCTCAGTTACGAGGTGCTGACCGCCTTTTTCCTTGAGGCCGGTTTTCTTGGCGTACAGCTGTTCGGCTGGGACCGGGTTAGCCCGCGCATGCACTATTTCGCCACCTTGATGGTGGCGCTGGGCACCTTGATCTCCGCCACCTGGATCCTCGCTTCCAACAGCTGGATGCAAACCCCGCAGGGCTTTGAGGTCGTAGATGGCAAGGTGATACCGGTTGACTGGTTTCGCATCATCTTCAACCCGTCCTTTTTCTACCGCCTGCCGCACATGGTGCTGGCGGCCTACCTCAGCACCGCGCTGTTCGTGGCGGCAACGGCGGCCTGGCATCTGCTAAAGGGCAACGGCAACGGCGCGGTGAAAAAGATGCTGTCCATGGCCATGTGGATGCTGCTTGGCGCCATGCCGCTACAGCTGTTGGTGGGGGATGCCCATGGCATTAACACCCTGGAGCACCAACCGGCCAAGCTTGCGGCAATTGAGGCGCACTGGCAAAACCGCCCAGGTGAGGCAGTGCCTTTAGTGCTGTTTGCTCTGCCAAGCAACGACGACGAGACCAACCACTTCGCCCTTGAGGTGCCTCATCTTGGCAGCCTGATCCTTACCCATAGCTTCAGCGGCCAAATTCCGGCCCTCAAAGACTTCCCCAAGGAAGACCGGCCCAATGTGCCGGTGGTGTTTTGGACCTTCCGGGTGATGGTGCTGCTTGGCATGTTGATGCTGGCCTTAGCGTTTTGGGGGCTTTGGCTAAGAACAAAAGGCCGGCTCTACAACCACGGCGGTTTCTTGCGCTTTGCGCTACTGATGGGGCCAAGCGGGCTGGTTGCGCTTTTGGCGGGGTGGATGACCACCGAAATTGGCCGCCAACCCTGGGTGGTGTATGGCCTGATGCGCACCAAAGACGCGGTATCCAACCACGCGGCTGCCGCCATGGCGGGCACCCTTATCACCATCATCGTGGTTTACCTGCTGGTGTTTGGCACCGGGGTGTATTACCTGCTGCGCCTGGCAGCCAAGGGCCCACAGCAGGCATCGCCCGTAAACCCCGACCCCAACCATAGCCCGGCACGGCCGTTAAGCGCCGCAGAAGAAGGTCTGTACGACGAGGAGACACACTGATGGGTATCGACTTACCGGTGATCTGGGCGGTGATCATCGCCCTTGGGGTGATGCTTTACATCGTCATGGACGGCTTTGATCTTGGCATTGGCATTCTCTTCCCTTTGATAAAAGACCGCCAGGAACGGGATTTGATGGTGAACACCGTGGCCCCGGTGTGGGACGGCAACGAAACCTGGCTGGTGCTGGGTGGTGCAGGCCTGATGGCCGCCTTCCCTCTGGCCTATTCGGTGATCTTAAGCGCCCTTTACTTGCCGCTGCTGGCCATGTTGATTGGCCTGATTTGGCGCGGGGTAGCCTTTGAGTTCCGCTTTAAATCCGACGAATCCCACCGGCCCTTTTGGGACAAAGCCTTCTTCAGTGGCTCGTTGCTGGCCACCTTCAGCCAGGGGGTGGTGCTGGGCAGTTTTGTGCAGGGCATCAAGGTGGTGGATAACGCCTACGCCGGTGGCATTTTTGACTGGCTCAGCCCCTTTAGCCTCTTTTGCGGCCTGGGGCTGGTGGTAACTTATGCCCTGCTGGGCAGCACCTGGCTGGTGCTAAAGACAGAAGGGCGGCTTTATGCCCAAGTGTGCCAGCTTAGTCGCCAACTGGTGGCCTTGCTGCTGGTGTTCATGCTGGCGGTGAGTCTGTGGACACCGCTGCAATCGCCAGCGGTCTTTGCCCGCTGGTTTAGCCTGCCGAACCTGTACTTCTTCCTGCCGGTACCGGTACTAACCCTGCTTGCCTGTTGGGCTTTGGTGCGGTCGGTGAGCGGCAAGCCCCATATGGCGCCCTTTGTGCTGACCCTAGTGCTGGTCTTTTTGGGATACAGCGGCCTTATCATCAGCATTTGGCCGCACGTTATTCCGCCCGGCATAACCCTTGAACAGGCCTCTTCACCGCCGCAAAGCCAGGGGTTTGCGCTGGTGGGGGCGCTGCTGATCTTGCCGGTTATCCTCGGCTATACGGCGTGGTCCTACTACGTGTTTAGAGGTAAGGTTCGCCTCGGCGACGGTTACCACCACTAACAAAAAGCCCCGCTCTTGCGGGGCTTTTTGCTGTCAGTAATCAAGGCCAAGCTGGGCCTTGATGCCAGCGTCAAAGGCGTGTTTGACCGGGCGGATTTCTGACACCGTATCGGCCATCTCCAGCAGGCGGCGGTGAGCGCCGCGGCCGGTCACCACCACATGTTGCAGGGCAGGGCGGTTGGCAATGGCATCGAGCACCTCGTCGATATTCAGGTAGTCATAGCTCAGCATGTAGGTCAGCTCGTCCAGCACCACCAGGTTAATGGCCGGCTCTTTAAGCCAGGCCTTGGCCTCTTCCCACACCTTTTGGGCGGCGGCCATGTCCAGCTCGCGGCTTTGGGTGTCCCAGGTAAAGCCGGTGGCCATTACCGCAAAAGGTACGCCGTGGCTTTGTAACAGGTCGCGCTCGCCGCAGGCCCAGCTACCTTTTATAAACTGCGCCACGGCCGCCGTTTGGCCATGGCCCACAGCCCGGCACACTGTGCCAAAAGCGGCGGTGGACTTGCCTTTGCCGTTGCCGGTTAATACCAGCAAGATGCCGGTCTCGATGGTGGCGGCCTCGATACGGGCGTCGACCTTTTCTTTGAGTCGCTGTTGGCGCGCTTGGTGAGACATTAGGGCTACCTGTTTTTTGCCAATTTGCGTATTATGGCCGTCCAAACGTATAAACGTCCAATGGTGTCCGATGTCCGAACAACTCCTTGCCGCTCTCAAAGACCGCATCCTCGTTATCGACGGCGGCATGGGCACCATGATCCAGAACCGCCAGTTGGAGGAGAACGACTTTCGCGGCGACAGGTTCGCCGATTGGCCGAGCGATCTCAAGGGTAACAATGACTTATTGGTGCTTACCCAGCCCAAGGTCATCAAAGACATCCACCGCCAGTACCTGCTGGCGGGGGCCGATATCATCGAGACCAACAGCTTTAACGCCACCCCCATCGCCATGGCCGACTACGGCATGGAGGCGCTGTCCAAAGAGATAAACCTGGAAGCCGCTCGCCTGGCTCGCCAGGCCGCCGATGAAGTGGCAAGTGAAACCGGCATTCCCCGCTTCGTTGCCGGGGTATTGGGCCCCACCAACCGCACCTGCTCCATCAGCCCCGATGTCAACGATCCCGGCTATCGCAACGTCAGCTTCGACCAACTGGTCGCGGCCTACACCGAGTCCACAGAAGCGCTGATTGACGGCGGCGCCGACATTATCTTGGTAGAGACCATCTTCGATACCTTGAACGCCAAGGCAGCGCTCTTTGCGGTAGACGCCTTAATGGACGCCAAGGGCATCAAGCTGCCGGTGATGATCTCCGGCACCATTACCGACGCCTCGGGCCGCACCCTTACCGGCCAAACCACAGAAGCCTTTTACAACTCGCTGCGCCACGTGCGGCCGCTGTCCATGGGCCTTAACTGCGCCCTGGGCCCTAAAGAGCTGGCGCCCTATATTGAAGAGCTATCCCGCATTGCCGAATGCTATGTGTCGGTGCACCCCAACGCCGGCCTGCCGAACGAATTCGGCGGCTACGACGAAACCCCCGAGCAAATGGTCGAATTTATCGGCCAGTGGGCCAAAGACGGCTGGCTGAACCTGGTGGGCGGCTGCTGCGGCACCACCCCTGCCCACATCAAGGCCATGGCCGAAGCGGTCAAGGGCCTCAAACCCCGGGCGCTGCCGGACATCCCGGTCGCCACGCGGCTTTCCGGCCTTGAGCCTTGCAACATCTTTGCCGATAGCCTGTTTGTGAACGTGGGTGAGCGTACCAACGTCACCGGCTCGGCGCGGTTTTTAAAACTGATTAAATCCGGCGATTACGAGACCGCCCTTGAAGTGGCGCGCCAGCAGGTGGAAGCCGGGGCGCAAATTATCGACATTAACATGGACGAAGGCATGCTCGATGCCGAAGCGGCCATGGTGCGCTTTTTGAACCTCATTGCCTCGGAGCCCGACATCAGCCGGGTGCCGATCATGATTGATTCCAGTAAATGGCACGCCATCGAAGCGGGCCTTAAATGCATTCAAGGCAAAGGCATTGTTAACTCCATCTCCATGAAAGAAGGGGTGGAGAACTTCAAAGCCCAGGCCAAGCTCATTCGCCGCTACGGCGCCGCCATGGTGGTAATGGCCTTTGACGAAGACGGCCAGGCCGACACCTACCAGCGCAAGGTGGACATTTGCACCCGCGCCTACCGCATCCTGGTAGACGAGGTGGATTTCCCCCCCGAAGACATCATCTTCGACCCCAACATCTTCGCCGTGGCCACCGGCATTGAAGAACACAACGACTACGGCGTTGCCTTTATCGAGGCCTGCCGCACCATTCGCGACACGCTTCCTCATGCCCGCATCTCCGGCGGCGTTAGTAACGTCAGCTTCTCGTTCCGCGGCAACAACCCGGTGCGCGAAGCCATCCACGCCGTGTTCCTCTACCACGCCATCAAGGCGGGGCTTTCGATGGGTATCGTCAACGCCGGCCAACTGGCCATTTATGACGATATCGACGACAAACTGCGCGAAGCGGTAGAAGACGTGGTGATGAACCGCCGCGAGGATTCCACCGAGCGGCTGCTGGCCATTGCCGACGACTACCGGGGCGATGGCACCGAAAAAGAAGCTCAAACCCAGGCCTGGCGCGAACTGCCGGTCAATAAACGCCTGGAATACGCCTTGGTTAAAGGCATTACCGACTTTATCGACCAAGACACCGAACTGGCCCGCGCCGCCGCCACCCGCCCGCTGGATGTCATCGAAGGGCCGCTGATGGACGGCATGAACGTGGTAGGGGACCTCTTTGGTGCCGGCAAGATGTTCCTGCCCCAGGTGGTAAAATCGGCGCGGGTCATGAAAAAGGCGGTGGCCTACCTCACCCCTTATATTGAGGCCGAGAAAGAAGAGGGCAAGTCCAACGGCCGGGTGGTGATGGCCACCGTTAAAGGCGACGTGCACGACATCGGCAAGAACATCGTTGGCGTGGTGCTGCAATGTAACGGCTTTGAGGTGATTGACCTTGGAGTGATGGTATCGGTTGAAAAAATCATCGATGCCGCCAAAACCCACAACGCCGACGTGATTGGCATGTCGGGGCTCATTACCCCGTCGCTGGACGAGATGATCCACAACGTCAAAGCCTTTAAAAAGGCCGGCATCAGCCTGCCGGTGATCATCGGTGGCGCCACCACCTCGAAAATCCACACCGCCGTGAAAATCGCCCCCCACTACGAGCACGGCGCTCTGTACGTAGCGGATGCCTCGCGCACCGTGCCGGTGGTCAGTAAACTCATCGGTACCGGCCGCGACGCCCTGGTGGCCCAGGAGTACAAAGAGTACGACATCATGCGCGAAAAGCGCCTCAGCCAAGGCCGCCGCAAAGCGCTGGTGAGCCTGGCCGCTGCCCGCGAAAACCGCGCCAGCACCGACTGGGCCAACTACCAGCCCTTTAAACCCAACAAGCTGGGCATCCAGGTGTTTGACGACTACCCCCTTGAAGATTTGATTGCGCGTATCGACTGGACGCCGTTTTTCCGCTCCTGGGAGCTGCACGGCCGCTACCCGGACATCTTCAAAAACCCCACCGTCGGCGCCGAGGCCCAAGAGCTGTTCGACAACGCCCAGGCGATGCTCGAAAAAATCCTCAACGAGAAATGGCTCACCGCCCGCGCCGTGATTGGTCTTTTCCCGGCCAACAGCGTCGATTTTGACGATATCGATATCGAAACCGACGACGGCACGGTGCGCCTGCACCACCTTCGCCAGCAGATGGAGCGGGCCGGTAACCACAACTTTGCCCTGTCAGACTTCGTGGCCCCCAAAGGCACGGTGCAAGACTACATGGGCGGCTTTGCGGTAACCGCCGGTATCGGCATCGACCCTTATGTAGAGGCGTTCGAAAAAGCCGGGGACGATTATTCGGCCATTATGCTCAAGGCCCTGGCCGACCGCCTGGCCGAAGCCTTTGCCGAACGCATGCACGAGCGGGTGCGCAAAGAGTTCTGGGGCTACGCCGCCGATGAAGCCCTTGATAACGAAGATCTTATCCGTGAGCGCTACAAAGGCATACGCCCAGCCCCCGGCTACCCCGCCTGCCCGGACCACACCGAGAAGGGCCTATTGTGGGATATCTTAAAACCCGATCAGCGTATCGGCCTTAACATCACCGAGAGCTTTGCCATGTTCCCCACTGCGGCGGTTTCTGGCTGGTACTTTGCCAACCCCGAGTCCCGCTACTTTGGGGTATCGGATATCGACCGTGACCAGGTGCAAGATTATGCGCGGCGTAAGGGCTGGACTATTGAGCAGGCCGAAAGGTGGTTGGCGCCGATATTGGGGTACGATCCCGAATAAAGAAAAACCGCCTGATGGCGGTTTTTCTTTATTAAGCGTCAAAGGAATAGGTAAGCGTGTAGCTCAACCGCTAACACCCAAAGCGGCGCCAACACCAGCCAGAAACCGTTGAACATGGCGATGGCACAAATCACCACAATCACAGCGCCTGGGCCTTTTATCAGGGCTATCAACAGATCCGCCGACATAGTGGCTTTAGGGTCATTAAAGAAGGAACGGGCGTAAGCCATGATCCCGCAGTAGCCAATGCCAATCATGGCCACTCCAAATCCCCCAAGCAGTAACAACTCGACCACCGAATATCCTCCCTGAAATGCTCAATTGAGCCTGAGTATTGCCATTCTACCGGCGTCAGCCCCCAAGTCGAAGTCATCATCAGCCCCGGATCAGGCATACCTGGATCTTTTTGTCTTTTTTATGCCTCACGGTTTACCCGCAGCATCGATATGGTTATGGTGGTTTAAGTTGCGTTTATGTGGATGTAAGCAAAGGGGTTTTGCAAAGAGCGGGGAAGCTCTTTGGGACAGCGATGATAGGGATATCAGCATTTGGGGGCTGTAACCTACGGGCGGTAGCGTGGGTTTTCAATGACTCCGCAATGGCTTGAAAACGCCTTTATTTACCGGTTATCTCAGCGAGATATTGCGTTATCAGCCTTCCATGGTGGCTCCTTCCGGCTCGCACGTCCTGTGCTCGCGCTCAGCAGCAGCGAAGCGGTGCTTCACTGTGCAAGCTTCGCCCCGACGCGTCTTTCGCTCTTTACCAAGCTGGCCGCCGGCATCCCTGCCTTTAGTCAGCTCATTCCTTCACGCGAGGCGCTGCACCTAACGGGCAAAAGAGCGGGTGGCTTCGTTATGGGTTTTGGTGTTGTGGGCGTTTAAAAGGCGTGCTCTCATGTTTACTGTTTTTATATACAGTGTATCTGTTGCGCCTATCTCAACAGGGCTATTGTGACAATGCGCTAGGCTCGCTTTTACTGGAACGACCAGTAGTAAGTTGCTAAAAAGTAATATAATTTAACTCATCCGATGTGATGATAACGAGCGCATGTCTCGCATAAAAACGAGACCGCTCGGTTTCATCGAGTCAAAGAAACTGTATGAGTGCAGAATAAATAGGGATGTCAGTTGGTTAGCATAACAAATAGCAACTGATCAGATGAGTGAAAGCGAGCGCGCTCGCTAATAAAACTGTTATACCACGTCAGGGTGCTTTGAGTAATGGTTGCTATTCCAGAAAAATATCAAAACGCACATAATCTATGCTTTATATTGCATGACATAATGACTCAGATAATTGTGTCTGGAGAAAAAGCAAATGCTTTCACCGTAGAGGTTAATCTTAGTGAAGAAGAAAAAAGATCAATTTCTGATGAAGAGCATATAATTGATTGGCTGAAGAAAAACGACAGAATTGAAGATAAAAATAAAATCATATCGGCAACTGTTCTTCCCGCGATTCTTTCAGATATGATGCATTGCATTTATGAGGCACTTTCATCTGCGTATAAAGGTAAAATGGCAGTTGCTTATATGCTCATTAGAAAGCCAATTCAAGAAAGCTTATTTGTTCTTGAAGAAATGCAGTTAGATAAAGGTGCTTTTGTAAGTAATCTTGAGAATGATATGTCACGCCTCCAGCCTAAAATTACAGGTGGAATAGATGGGCACGAAAAAAGAATATCTGAAGTTTTAGACTCACTTGGTTTTAATGGGGTTCTCGATGCGAAATATATCGCACAGCTTCGGTATGATAAGAGATCCGATGATAGCTTTGATGGAGTATGCAACAAAGCTATGCATCTATTTACAAGCCACCACTCCATAAAAACAGAAGACTTAAATATAAACTTTATATTTTCAGGGGTTAAAGGCTTATCTTCTCAGTGGAATTATTTTTATAGTCGTCTTCCGTATTTGCTGTTTTATATCTATTTGGTTGTAGAGCACGTCCTAGAAAATATTGCCCCAACTTCTGAGCAATATCTCTTAGATATGATGCGTCGCATATCAGCGCAATTCATATTGGCAAGTCTCGATGTCGAAGATCGATACGCAACAAATGAAAATGAAAAGCTTGTATCGTCATTGTATGCTTGGTTGATAGAACATTGTATTGAAAACGATTTCCCAATCCCAGAAATGAATGACTTAGAAAAAATGGCAAAAACAGGTGGGTTTCCGAATGAACCTCAAGAATCAATTGATAAAAGAGTTGCTTCGTTCGGTGCGGAGCATGAAGTGGTATAACAAGCAAATCCAGCCGACGCAAAAAGCGCGCGGCTGATTTGGGCGTTAGCTATCCAAGGAAAGTACAGTGTTTAATTATGCGCCCGGACTAGATCGATATGTTGAGCAAAGGCGAAAAAAGGTAGTCGACGGAAACCAAGAGACTATTGAGCAAATAAGAACGCTTGCAGGGTTGTTTAATAATAAACCTCTAGTAAAAGAGTTAACCCTTAGTATCTTAGATTCACTAAGTCGCTGCTTCAATGAAATAGAGAGTCAGCATAATTCAACACTTTTAATGATCTCGAATCTTAGATTTCTATTTGAAACCTGTATAACAACAAGAATTCTTGTTGCCGAAGAGTCATTTAAGTACAAGTTAAGATACTCGATTTACAAACACCAACTTGAAAAATCAAAGAGCCTCGAAGAATACGCACTGAAAGATTTGCGCAGACTCGAAAAGTTGTCAGCTGAGGAGGTCGCACTTGAGCAGCAAGCATCAAGCCCAGATCAGTTTATGGAAACGAAGATTGCCATAGATAAACTTTATGATGATCTTGATAAGGAAATTTCAATATTCTTAGATATGGCTGAGTTTAACGGTGCTGGATTTCACAAAACGTATATCAATTCATTCCTCTCTCAGCATCAAGAGAGGGAAGAGCAAATAGCCAATGAGTGGCTAGAAGTGAAGAAGTCCCTTCTCGAAGATGGCGAAGCCACGAGCTTATTCGATTTTAGGGGGCAGCTGAGTCGGGTTGAGAAAGAACTTAAAGATACTCGGAGCTGGAAGGTTAAAGCTGAAGGCGTTGGGCTATTAGAGATGTACAATTTTATATACGATTATACTAGCTCTCTGTTACACAGTACTTCATATTCATTGTTAGTGCCAAACCAACTAGAAGAAGGTGAAAAGCTGATGATTTTAGGCTTGGCAACTCGAATTAAACGAGATGCTTTAACAAATCTCTGCAAATTTTCGAACATCCCTAACATGAAGGTTATTCATGTTGAAAGCTAACAAGTGACTGTGGTGTTCTGTAAATTAATTAAGGCTCTTTCTCGGTCCATTTATCACCAGGAAAATAAAGGATACCCATCTTCAAATAACAGGGGACACCCATCTTCAGTTTCTCACAATTTCAGTGAGTTAGGGGGGGACAGGACGTTTACTGTGGCAGCAGCAGGCCGTGCGCTCCAAGCCAGCAGCGCACTGCGCAGGGCTGTATGAAGGGGAGGGAGTGGTACGCTATAAATGCCGAGTGTAATGATCCTGTTTGTCCTGGGAGTGTAGGATGGTAATTTGGGTTCTCAAGATAATTGCGTTTGTTTTGGTAGTGTTGTTTATTTTTTCTGCTTTGCATGCAATCCATTTTATTAATTCCGGTATGCTTAGGGTCAAGGATGAATATAAAACCTTAGTTAGAGTAGTTCCATTTTTATTTCTTGTAAAAAGAATATATAAAGAGGATGGTTTGTTATTTAGACGGCAAGGGATTAGATGGTTGCTTATCTCTGTTGCTGCAATTTTAGCTGTTTTTTGTGTTTTCTCTTTTTCCTATTATTTTGGGTTTTATCATCAGACATAATTATGTTCTTCTGCATTATTACTCATTTGGTGAGTTGAGAAATCTAAAGAGGGCATATATGTCCTTTTTTACTTTTCGCCGCTGCATTGTGGCAATGCCAGTTAGATGAGGTAAACCATGAAGAAAAAGCAACTGGCCATCGCCCTTGTGCTGGTTGGTATTGCTTCGGTAGGCGCCTTTATGGCGCCGTTTAAGCAGTTGGAACTCTACGGCCTTTATGGCGTTTATGAGCAAGGATCTGGGTTGGACGACGATGCCTTGGCCTTTGTGGATGCTCATAAGGCCCGTTACCGCGATACCTACCTTCACCTGCTTAACGGCGCCGAGCCTGGTTCCATGGCTGAAAAGTGGCGTTTGCTTTTGCCGATGTCTTTAAAGGCGATGCTGAGATAGCCCAGACCATAAAACATCTGGCGTCTTCCGCTGCCAGCAAAGACAGCCGCTGCCATTGGGCTGATGAAGCGAGCAATAGGTTTGAGCTGGAAAGAATCCAAATTTCTGAGCGAGCCAAAGAAAATGCCAACAAGATGCTGGGTATAACAATTGCTGACCGCCCCTCTAAAAATACCTTTGCCGCCTATCGGGTGGTGGATAACGGCTCCACCTGCCAATAAATTAAACAGATGGGTGCCATTTTTATCCTTTATCTTGTCATGCCGCCTTTATCGGTAAACCGAAACTATGGTTGTTATTAAATTTCTCGTAATACTGGCTTTTTTCGTTGGTCTGATAGGTGCTGGTGTTGCTTCGCTTATCTACCTTTCCCGGTTGAGAGCCTTGATCGCGCATCTGAAAGTACACCATGTTGGGCACTATCAAGCACTGGGTTGCCCTGATGTTGGGCTTGATTCTCGTGTTATGTCACCTTCAAAGCTAATTAGCTTTTTGTTCAAACAAGAGGGCTTTGATTATTGCGATGATGACTGCCTACAGAGGATAGGAAAAGTTAAAGCGGGTTTCGTATGGTCAGTGGGATTGATGCTGCTACTTTTCTTTTCTCTAGTAGGCTGTTGGTTTTTGTAGTGGCTATTCATATGAACAATCGCCCTTTGATAGCACAGTGAAGATCGTTGCCATAGCAAAAAAGTGGGGGCAAGTCGAGCCACAGCACCTGAAGATAAAGGCGAATGGCCTCAAGAGACCATGAAGGGTGTTCTGGCGATAATGTGAAAAAGCTATATATAAAAAAACGGCGCACTAGCGCCGTTTTTTATTCTATTTTCGTCAATTGGCTTATAAGCAATCAACCTGTTAATTAATTTCGAGTGGGCAGGTGCTGGCCTGGCTTTAATTCGACGCCATCATCTGGTATGAGGTGTTTTTTTCTACATTAGCCGAGGCTTATTTGTCTCGGTAAAAATCAAAAAAACTGATTTTAAATTTTTCTGGTTGAAAGTAATAGATCGTGAAAAGCACAGGCTGTTTTTATTTATAGAGCTGGCAATCTGGTCCTGAATCTTAATGAAAAGGAGAGCGACATGTCAGACAAACCGAAAACAGTTGAAGATGCCATTCTCGAAAGCGTGGTCACTCATACCGTTGGCACTAACGGTGGGAGCGATTTTGCCGAGGATATCCATGTACTTAAATCCGGCGCTATTTCAAAAATTGAAGTACGTTCCGGCGCTGAGATAGACAATATTCTTGTCTATTACGGCGATGTTCCCGGCAAACATCATGGCGGCAGCAAAGGGTCGCCAAGAACGCCTTTTGCCATTCCAAGAGGGTATGACATCTACCGGATCGAGGGGCGCGCCGGGGAACGGGTGGACCAATTGCGTTTTGTCGCCAAAACGGCAGACGGCAGCCAGGTGATCTCCTCCGAGCTTTTCGGTGGTGGCGGCAGCCCCTTCACCTTCGATGAATCAAAGAGGGCTGGTGCTTCGCCAAATTCGGGGCCGAAGCGGTGGTCGTATCGATAAGTTGCGCTTTGACTTTGGTTATCCCGTGCGGATAGAAAATGTCGAGGTTGATGAGCCGGCCCTTATCGCCCAGCTGAAAAAAGGTTCGCTCAAGTCGATCAACTCCATCACCTTTGAAAACAACTCGGACGAGAGTACCTCCGCAGCCTACTCGGATACCACCTCCGAGACCCATTCCCAGACCATTACCCGCACCCATACCGTCAATGCAATGATGGGGTACAGCTACGTCATCGGTGCCAAAGCCAGCTTTAAAATGGGGGAGATCTCAGCCACCCAAACCTTCACCTTTCAGTTCAGTTACCAGTACGCCTATGGTGTGCAAGAGACTGACAGCAAATCCTACGCGCACACGTGGAACGTCAATATTCCCTGCCCCGCGCGGAAAAGGACCACGGCGTCTATTCAGGTGCTGGAAGCGACGCTCAAAGATGTGCCATTCACCTATGACATCGTTTTCTATGAAAACATCAATGGCAAAATGGTCGAGAAGTACCGCTTCACCGAATCTGCCACCATGTCCGGTACGGTGCCGTCCTCCAGCCTGATTGTCGATATCTCCAGCGAAGACATCGTGGAAACCGACGGCCTGGAGCTGGGCTTGCGGGTGGTGGGTTAAGGGCCCCGGGGCAATGCCTGGCGGTTAGCCCTGCACTGTGACAGGCAATCATCGGCCATAAAAAACCGGCGCTTTAGCGCCGGTTTTTTATGTTGGCTATCAAGGTTTTGCTTTACAAAACAGCAAGCGCTCATTGGTGTCGGCGTAAAAGAGATAAGGCGTTTTTTGGTATGTGACCAAGGCAGGGCCCGACTGCATCAACATTTTCACATTGCCAACCGCAGCCGACGCCCCCCACTTATCGATACGCGAAACGGTGCAGAGCACTGGTGAATAGCCCATGGGCCAATATTGAGGGTCGTTCTGGCCAAGCACGATACCGCCTTGCGCCGTGCAGGCGCTGACAAGGGTGGCTAGGATGGTCGCGCCGGTGGGGGACGAACCGGGCCAGCTGTTGCTCGCCGAGGCGGTAAAGCGGGTCTGGTTGCTGGTATTAACGTGAAACAGGTACAGCTCGTCTTTGAATACACAGGCCGACACACTGGAGATGGCCTCGTCGGTGCTGTTGACGGGGGCATTGTTCGACCAGCTGCCGGTGCCGGGGTCGAAGATGCTGTAGATCAGCCGTTTGCTTGAGTCGTTGGCGACCCAGAAAACGTACAAGCGGTTGTCAAAGACACAGGGGGTGGGGGTGTAGGGGGTGGTTTCCTGGCGGATAGGGGTACCGGGCGGCCAGGTTTTCCCATCACTTGAAGCGCTCCAATACAGGCCTTTGTTGCCACCTTGCCAGAACACAAACAACTGGCCTTGGAAGGCCACGGCTGCCGGCGACAGATCGGTGGAGTCAACATTGTTGATGGTGTGGCCATCGGGCCATTGTTCGCCGTCGGTGGAGGGGCTGCAGTAAATCCGGTTGTTGGTGGCACCGCGCCAGAATACATAGAGTGCGTCGTTAAAGACGCAGGCGGCCGGTGACTGGATAGTGGAGTCCACATTGTTGATGTGTTTGGGGTTATCCCAGTTGACGTACATCGGCTCTAATACCGCGTCGAGGGTGTACTTACCGGATGAACCCGATACCGTTACCTGCGATTGGAAGTTGCTGGCCTGGTAGGTGGTCTGGCCAAGGGAGTCGTTATTGCCAGTGTCATTGTCAAAGAGCTGCACTTTGACGTTGTCGTTGAAATAGATACTGCGTCCTACTCCCCAGCTACTGTTGTCACCCATGGAGAACTGGCCATGGGTGGGGTAGCGATAGACCAGATCGTTGTCGATGGTAAACATGAGGTACACCTCATCCTTACCCATTTCAGAGGCCTTATTACAGGTGATGCTGTTGATTATCATGTAGTTGCGTGCCCTTGGCTGGTAGACCCTGGGCGCATCCCAGGGGAACACAACGCCATAGGATATGCCGACATCTGCGCCGCCCCCTTCACCGCCGCCGAGGCTTAACAGTACCCCCCAACCCAGCACGTCCGGCGGGAACAGCGAGATAGACAAACCGCCTTGCACCACCACTTCACCTTCAAAACCGGCATAGGCCTGGCCGGTTACCGACCAGCCGGACAACCCTTCAGGGGTGACCGACCAAACACCGCCAGTGACGCCGACAAAAGCAGTTTCGTCAATGCCGCCGCTCACCATGCCGCTAACGCAGAGCACCACCGTGTCGAAATCGCGCAGGGTGGTAATGGGCAGGCCAATGCTGATATTGCCTTGAATACCGAACAAAAAGGCGACTTCAACATCCGCGCCCAAGGTGAGCGACTGCAACCCAAAGTCGTCTCGCAGGCTGTATTCCTCTGCCAGTTGGCGGGTTCTGGCAAAGTCGTCGCTGGCAAAGGCGTCAAACAGGCTACGGGCCAAATCTTCATTGCTTTTGGCGCAAGAGAGCCGCTCGCGCAGCGCTTCGGCCTGTGCCGATGCCGAAAACCGCGCCAAAGCCGCCGCATATTCCTGGCAAAGGGCGCGGGCCGGGTCTGAGAGCGGCTGTTGCTTGAGTACCGCCGGTTTTTGCGGCGGCAATTTATCGCCGTGCTCGGCGCCCATGGCCTGATGGAGCGCCGCAAAGTGCCCTTGCAAGAAGGGGGAGGGGGTATGGTTGGAGGTCATGGCTCAGCCCTCCTGCCCAGTGCTGTTGCGGGTGACATTGAGCGTGTATTTCGCGCCGTTGGGGTTAGTCAGGGTAATGGCGCCAGAGGTGAAGTTGGGTTGGTAGTCATGGCTGACCAGATATTCAGATAAGGCGTTGATGTAATTAGGGTCTTGGTCGTAGAGGGTGATCAGCAGATCGCGTTCAAAATGGAGGGTCTTGTTGATGTTCCAGGTGGCGTTCTTGTTATCGTTGTCGGTCATCGAGTGATGTTTGCCAATGCCCGGGTAACGGATCGGAAAACCGGCATCAACCTGAAAGATGATATAGACATCATCGCCACCACCGCGGGTTTCGGATGTGCCATGGCAGGTGATGGAATCTAAGGTAAGCGACAGCGCGTGCATCATGACTCCTTTAGGAAGGTCGGGCTGAGAAGCTCCCGGATACCACGGCGCGAAGCTGCCTCAGGTAATGTTGGCAACGAAGGGTGTTACGCCTTGATGGCGAAGGGCATGGGGCGTGGTGGGCCATATTTGAGGCAGTAAAGCAGGGGGCTTGAGTGGCAATGCCACGGCGCATTCCATGCCGTTCTCAAGCCTTGGACAGTAGCCTGGCAGCGTCAACCTGGCCAATTTACCGGGGCGAAATGCAAGACTATGTTGTAAGGCGAATATGGCATGATGCTGATATCGCGTAGCTAATCGCAAGCCTGTCAACGAGCTACGCTTATCCTTCCGCCCGGTTATTTCCCTCTAAGCAAGGAGCGCATCATGTCCCAAAGCACCACGGTCAACCCGATGATCACCGACGCTGTTACCCAAGCCAACACCAAGGTCGTTGGCGAAGCGCCGGCTATGGCCATGGCCACGATTTACCAAACTATTGCCCATGCCACCAGCTTGGCCCTTGAAAACGCCGTTAGTGCGCAGTCCCAGCAATTTGTCATCTCCCAGGCGGCTACTGCCGAAGCGGTAACGATGATGTTTTCCCTGAATGCGGCGACCAGCGCTCCGTTGGCAGATGAGGCTTTTGCGGCTGGCAGTGCCAAGGTCCAGGCGGCGAGCTTTGGGGGCATAAACTCGCAGATAACCGATGCTATGAACCAAACCCTTCAGGCTGTGCTGGGCAGTGCCGGGGATTTTTCCTATGCGGTGCGAAGCGCCAGTGAGGCGATGCAAGCCACCTTGAATGAGATTAGTGCCGCCAATTACCAAAGCGCGCTGCACACCCTGCAGCTGGCCGCCACCGCCACTTGCCTGCGCTTGATGCTGGCAGACCCTACTCAGGCCGAGGCCTATGGCGAGGTGCTAAATAGCATTCGCCGTCTTGGCCAAACGCAGGTTTAAAAGAAAACGGCGTAAATCAGCCCGGCGTACAGTGCGTATTGCAGCAGGTAGTAAAGGGGTTTGTTGAAGGCTTTGATCCCTTTACCCAGCAAGCGCACCTTGTAGATCCCGGCAAAGAGCCGGTTAAGCAGGCCGACTTTGTCGCCCTCCACGTTCTTGGTGGCGGAGGCGGCCATCACCAGGCTCGAAAAGGCGCGGTTAAGCCAGCGTATCGGCGCCCAGGTCAGGGGGCGCTCAACGTCTAAAAACAGCACGATACGGTTTTGGGCCGATGCGTTTTGGGCGTGGTGGATATAGGTCTCGTCAAACATCACCGCCTCACCGTTACGCCAGCTGTAACGCTCGCCGTCTACTTCGATAAAGCAGTCGTTTGACTCGGGCACATCCAGCCCCAGGTGGTAGCGCAGCGAGCCGGCGTAAGGGTCGCGGTGGCGCACCAGCTTGGCGCCGGGTGGCAGCATGGCAAACATGGCGCCTTTTACCGAGGGCAGAGTGCGCAGCAGCGCCAGGGTTTGTGGGCAGCTTTGCCGGGCAGAATGCAGATCGGCCCCGTACCACTTGAGGTAATAGCGCTTCCAGCCGGTTTTAAAAAAGGAGTTAAAGCCGATGTCGTCAAGCTCTGCCGAGGCTTTGATGCCCGCTTGCGCGTTAAGGGCCAGGGCCTCGTCACGAATGCTTTGCCAGTGCTTGGAAAGTACCGCCAGTTCAGGGAACTGCTGAGGGTCGATGTAAGGGCGGTTATCGATGCGGGAGAAGAGATAAAACAGGCAGTTAATGGGTGCCAACAGGTTGGCATGGTCGGTAAATTTGCGGCGCAGCTTGGCGTGCTGCACCTGGCCGCGATGCTGGACATAAAACCCACAGGCAATAAAAACCAGCAGTACGTAAAAACCCATCCGTTTTCTCCAGCGCCACGCTCCTAACGGCTAGTTAACCGCGCTTGCCGGCGTTGGGCAACTACCTGTTGGGAAACTCAGTCTCGCCTTGGGGTTATCCCCAGTTCACCTGCGAAAATTTCTTCACCAAAAAGGCCACCAGGCTTTTTACCCGGGCTGGCAGCAATTTGCGGCTCGGATACACCACATAAATGCCAAGGGTAGGGGCCTGGTACTGAGGCAAAAGCTCCACCAGGCGCCCGGCTTTAAGGTCGCTCCCTACCATAAAATCGGGCTGCAGCACGATGCCGCCCCCGGCCAGGGCGATGGCGCGGCAGGTGTCGCCGTTGTTGGTGTAGACCCGGCTTTGGGTGCGCACCGCCACCGGGCCTTGTGGCCCTTCAAAACGCCAATCGTCCCCCTCGGACCAATGGCTGTAAGCGAACACCGGGTGCTGACTCAGCGCCTCAATAGCCGCCGGCGCGCCATGGCGCTCAATATATTCAGGCGCGGCGCAAAGGCGCATGCGGGTGCTGGCAAGGCGCCGGCTCACCAGGCTTGAGCTTGGCAGTCGGCCAATGCGTACCGCCAAGTCAAAGCCTTCTTCCACCAGATCCACTACCCGGTCGGCAAGGCTGATGTCCAGCTCCACCTTGGGTGCTGCCGCCAAAAACTCTCCCCAGAGCGGCGCTAAGTGACAGATACCAAAACTCACCGGCACATTCACCCGCACCCGGCCCTGGGGCGCCAGGGTATCGCTGCTGACCATGGCTTCTACTTCCCCGATGTCGGCCAGCACCGCCTTGGCGCCGGGGTAGAAGCGTCGGCCCGCTTCGGTCAGGGATAAACGCCGGGTGGTACGGTGCAATAGCCTTGCCCCCAGGCGCTGCTCCAGGGCATCAACATGGCGAGACACCGCCGCTTTTGACATGCGCAACGCCTCGCTAGCCGCCACAAAGCTACCGGCATCCACCACCGCCACGAACACCCGCATTTCAAGGTCCCGGTTCATTTTATTGTCTCACTAGGTGGGATAGTTAATCTGGATGCTAGTGGTTTATCACGAGTTTTGGCGGTAACACAATGGGCCATCAGTAGAACGGAGGGGATCATGGCTCCTGCACTTTTTGTTTCTCACGGCGCGCCCAGCTTTGCGTTGGAGCCGGGCCTGGCGGGCCCTGCCTTACAAGCCCTGGGGGCCAACCTTAAACCCAAGGCGGTGGTGATTGTCTCGCCCCATTGGATGACCCGCGGCGGCGTTGCCGTGACCACCGGCACTCACCTTGAGACCATTCACGATTTTGGCGGCTTTGCCCCGGCACTGTACGAACTGGCGTATCCGGCCAAAGGCGACCCGGCTCTTGCCAGCGAAGTGATGGCGCTTCTTGGAAAGGGCGGCTGGCCCGTCGTTGCAGACCCTCACCGCGGCCTGGACCACGGCGCCTGGGTGCCCTTGATGCACCTTTACCCCAAAGCCGATGTGCCGGTGGTGGCGGTGTCCATGCCGTACCCCATGGACGCCACAGCGGCCCTGGCTCTTGGCAAGGCCCTGGCGCCCCTTCGCGCTCAAAACGTCTTGGTGCTGGGCTCGGGTAGCCTTACCCATAACCTTTACGAGTTTCGCCAGCACAGTCTGGAAGACGAGGCCTATGTGGCGCGTTTTGCCGCTTGGGTGCGTGAAAAGCTTGCCACCGGCGATGATGCCGCCTTGGTGGATCTGTATAACCAAAGCCCGGATGCCCGCCGCGCCCACCCCACCAACGACCATTACCTGCCGCTGCTGGTGGCTCTTGGCGCCCGCCGCCAGGGCGATGCCTTTGGCGTGCTGGAAGGCGGTATTACCCATGGCGTGCTGGCCATGGACAGCTTTTTGTTTGGAGAGGCTCAATGAATCAGCGTCAGTTAACAGCCCTGAGCCAAGATGCGGCCTCCGGCCTTTATTACCAAAAACTCCCTGCCGCCGGCCAATGCCGTGGCCAACTGGTGCTGCTGCACGGGGTAGGGGGCAATGAAAGTAACCTGCGCGCCTTGGCCGAGTTTTTGCCGCCCCACTGGGCGCTGTGGTTTGTGCGCGGGCCTTTGACCCAAGGCCAGGGCCAATTTGCCTGGTTTCAGGTGAGCTTTACCGCCGCCGGCCCCAACCCGAACCTTGACCAAGCCGAAGCCAGTCGCCAAAAGCTGCTGGCCTTTATGGATAGCCAGCTTGATACCACGGCGCCCCGCGTGGTGGCCGGTTTTAGCCAGGGCGGCATCATGAGCGCCAGTGTTGCCCTTACCGAGCCAGAGGCGGTGAGTGGCTTTGGCATCTTAAGTGGCCGCATCCTGCCGGAGCTGGCGCCGCAGCTTGCCAGCGCTGAGCGCCTGGCGGCCCTTGAAGGCTTTGTGGCCCACGGCCGCTATGACGGCAAATTGCCCATCGACTGGGCCGAGAAAGCCACCACCTGGCTGACGGCACTTGGGGTGCGCCACCAGCTAAAACGCTACGACATGGACCATCAGCTAAGCGCCGAGGAGTGTGGCGATTTTGGCCGCTGGCTGGGGCAATTGAGCGCTAAGTAACAGGCACAAAAAAGGAGGCATCAGCCTCCTTTTTATCGCTTATTGGCGCCAGCTTAGAAGCGGTAGCCCACCGACAGGCTTACCGTTCTTGGGTCGCCGTAGTAACCCACTATGGTGTCTTCGCCGCCAAGGCCGGGGCCTGTCACGTTACCTTGGGCATCGCGGGGGGCGGCAAAGTTGTAGCCTGCCAGGCGGTATTCTTTATCCCCAAGGTTGCGGCCGGTGAGCTGCACTTCCCAGTTGCCTTTGTACCAGGCGACAGAGGCGTTCCACAGGGTGACCGAGCCGGCATCGAGCATGGACGGGGTTTCAAAGATCTGGGTTTTGTCGCGGTAATTGACGCCCCCCGACACCACCATGTCGCCGCCAAAGGCCTCCAGGTTGTATTGGGCCAGCAGGCTGCCGGTCCATTTGGGGGTGTTGGCAAAGCTCCAGAGATCTGACACATCCACCACTTGCCCGGCGTTGGGGTCAAAGTAGTCAACCCGCTTGAATTTAGGGTCCACGTAGCCGAGGTTGGCGGTAAATTGCAGGGCGTCGGTGGCGGCCAGGGTCGCCTCCAGCTCCATGCCTTTGATCTCTGACTTACCGGCGTTCAGCACCTGGGAGGCCACGTCGGTGTTGTTGTTCACCGCTCGCTGCACCGTGATTTGCATATCGTCGTAGTTGGAATAGAAAGCGGCGATGTTGGTGCGCAGGCGATGGTTAAACCACTCGGCCTTGGCGCCAACCTCGTAGGTGTCGACGATTTCCGGGCTGTAGGGTTTGTCAGCGTCGGGGTTGACCGATTTATTGGCCCGCATGTCAAAGCCGCCGGACTTAAAGCCGTTGGTGTAGGAGCCGTAGACCATCAGATCTTGGGTCAGCTGATATTCCAGGCCCACCCTTGGCGAGAAGCGGCTAAAGGTGGCGCTGTCGGCAAAATCTGACTGCACCGCAAAGGGCGGAGTGGCCGGGTCGTGCGGGTAGCGAATGCCCAGGTAGACGTAGCGGTACACGTCGGCGTCTTTTTTGTCACGGGTGTAGCGGCCGCCAAGGGTCATGGACAAATCCTTGGTGAGCGGGAAGGAGCCCTGGGCGTAGGCCGCGTAGCTCTTGGTGTCAACGCAGCCGCCGTTCTCCACCGTTACCCCTTGCAGGCCAAGCACCGTCTCAAACACGCCGCAGGCCTGGCCGTCCAGGTAATAAACCCCGCCTACGGCCTTCCAACCGCCGTTATCAAAATTGAGCTGGAATTCCTGGGTGAACTGGCGGTCGTCGTAGAGCGCCGGAATATCCAGCGAGGGCTGGGCGGTGGAGTCAAAATCGATATTGGTGTCGGTGTCGCCATCGCGGTGGGCGGTGATGGATTTAAAGGTCCAGTCGTTGTTGATGTTGTAGGTGATGGTGAGCGCCTCGCCGCCGGTTTCCACGCTGTTTTTGGTGGGCATGGAGGTGTCGGAGTCATAAACGCTGCCGTAGGGCTGCTGGCCGGTCACCAGGGAGGGCGTCAAACGGTAACCGCCTTTGGCGTGGGAGTCGTCCCAGGTGCGGTCGGCCATGAAGTTAACGCTGAGGTTGTCGCTTGGGTACCAGGCAAAAGACACCCGGCCAGCCTGAATGTCTTTGTCGTAGTTGTCGGCGCCGGTGTTTTTAAATTTACCGAAGCCGTCGCGGTTAAAGGTGCCGTAGGCAATGCCGGCCCAGAAGGTGTCAGAGAGCGGCATCTGCCCCGAGACAGTAAAGTCCCGCTGGTTGTAAGAGCCCACCGTGCCTTTGAGGTGCAGCTCTGGGTCGCCGTGCAGTTTTTTGGTGACGTATTTGACGGCGCCGCCAATGGTGTTGCGCCCGTAGAGGGTGCCTTGGGGGCCGCGCAGCACTTCGATGCGCTGCACATCGAGAATGTCCATCACCGCCCCTTGGGGCCGCGCCACATAGACATCGTCAATGTATATCCCTACCCCAGGCTCAAAGCCCCAAAGCGGGTCTTGCTGGCCGATGCCGCGGATATAAGCGGTCAGGGTGCTGTTGGTGCCGCGGCTCACTTGCAAGGTGGTATTGGGGGAATACCACTGCACGTCGGCCAAGTCTTCCACCCCGCGCTGGCTCATCTGCTCGGCCGAGAGGCTGGTAACCGCCACCGGCACCGATTGCAGGTTTTCTGCCGTGCGCCGGGCGGTAACTTCAATCACTTCCAGGCTGGGCTCGTCGCTTTTGGCGGCGGGTTCGTCGGCGGCCAGCGCCGGGGCACTGGCGGCAAGGCCCAGGCAGACCGCCAGGGCGATGGGTGTGAGGTTGTAACTGGGCTGCATTTTTTGTCGTACTGACATGGTTAACACTCTCCGTGTCTATTGTTATTTCGGTGTTAACTCTATGCCTATTCGTCAATTGTTAACGCTGTACCTTAGTACTATGGCCAAGAGGGCTTGCGTCTATCAGACTGATTTTGCAAGGAAGATAATAAGGAACAGCAAAAATGTGCAGCATAAACCGCCTTTTGCCGGGGCAGCCTTTAGCGCGCGCCGGTATCCATTTACGTAACAATCTGGCAGTCGCGGAGGGCAGGGCATGAAGTGGCTTCTCTCCCTTGGGCTGCTGCTGGCAAGCCTGGGTATTCAGGCGCTGCCGCTGGTTGAAAAGCAGCGTTTTGACCTCGCGAGCTTTACCACCCAATCCGGGGCCGTGCTGAAAAAGGTGTCGGTGGGGTGGGAGGCCTATGGCACCCTCAATGCCGATAAATCCAACGTTATCCTCATTACCCACTTTTTCTCGGGCACCTCCCATGCCGCCGGTAAATACCACGACAGCGATCCGGCCCCCGGCTACTGGGACGCCATCATCGGCCCGGGCAAGGCCATCGACACAGACAAGTACTATGTGCTGAGCGTTGACACCCTGGCCAACGCCAACGCCTTTGACCCCAATGTCATCACCACCGGCCCGGCCAGTATCGACCCAGCCACTGGCAAGCCTTACGGGCTGCGCTTTCCGGTGGTGTCCATCCGCGACTTTGTGCGGGTGCAAAAGGCGCTGCTCGATAGCCTTGGCATCCACAAACTCCATGCGGTGGTGGGGGCGTCCATGGGCTCGTTTCAGGCCCTGGACTGGGCGGTGGCCTATCCCGATGAGGTGGAGCGGATGGTGAGCGTGATTGGCGCCGGCCAAATGGACCCTTGGACGGTGTACGGCCTTGAGCGCTGGAGCGACCCCATCAAAGCCGACCCGGCCTGGCACCACGGCGATTACTACGCCAGCGGCCAGCCGCGGGAGGGCCTGAATAAGGCGCTGGCCTACATCATCTATGATGCCAGCTACCCGGACGGCTTTAACCGCCGCTACCCGGCCCCGACCGACCAGGCCCCGAAAGTGGACATCGACGCCGGCTTTGCTTCGGTCAAGGCGCTGGCAAGCCAGGCCGCCCTTCGCGCCAAATACCAAGATGCCAACGCCATTTTGTACCTGGTGCGCGCCTCGCAAATTTACCTGGCAGGGTATGAGGGCAACTTGGAGGACAACCTGAAAAAGGTCACCGCCAAAACCCTCTTTATGCCGGCCAGCCACGACAGATTGCTGGTGCCCAAAATGGCCCGCAGCACCTTTGAAACCTTGAAAAAACTGGGTAAAGACACCCAGTATCAGGAAATAGACGGCCCCTGGGGCCACCTGGACGGGCTGGTGTCCATCCCCAGCCAGGCCGGGGTGTTAAAGGCCTTTTTGGCAAAGTAAAAAAGCGGCCCGAGGGCCGCTTTCTCTTTACGCCTTATGGCTGTTTTTGCTGGTCCAGATAAGGGCCAGGCACAGCAGTGAGCAGACCCCTTGGGCCAGCACCACGGCGATGACCTTTTCCGGCAACAGCGCCGAGCCTGCCGAGATAAGCCCGGCAATGGAGAACTGAATGGCCCCCAGCACTGCCGCCGCCGTGCCGCCGTGCTCGGCAAAATACTCCATGTAGCTCGCCTGAATGTTGGGGGTGATGGCCCCCATGGCGCCAACGGTGACGATCATCGCCGGCAAAAACAGCCATAGGTGGGGGGCAAAGCTCATCACCAGCAGCAGCGCGACGATACCAAGGGCCTGCAGGCTCAGGCTCCAGCGCAAGATTTGCTGCGGCGCAAAGTGGTTAAGGAGCTTGCGGTTAGACAGGTTCATCACCAGCATCATCACGATATTGGCGCCAAACAGCAGCGCAAAAACCCCGGGGCTTACCCCAAAGTGCTGCTGGTAGATAAAGGAGGAGTGGGTGATAAAGAGCATCATCACCGAGAAGGCAAAGGCCTGCAGCCCCATGTAACGCAGCGCCGGTTTAACGGCAAATACCGCGCCGTAGCGCTGCCAGACGCTGACATGGGCATGAGGCTTGGCCTTGCCCACCTCGCCGGTAAACACAAAGCCCTTCATCAATACTGTGAGCAGCGCGCCGTAAATGGCCAGGAATAAAAAGATGCTCTCCCAGCCAAAGCCCAGCAGCAGACTGCCAAAGCTGGGGGCAATGGCTGGCGCCACCACCATGATAAGGCCAATCAGACTGAAGAATTTGGCCGCCTCCCGGCCCGAGAGGCTGTCGCGCACCAAGGCCGGCACGCAGACAATGGCCCAGCCGGCGCCAAAGGCCTGCACGGTGCGAAGGGCGAGCAGCATTTCAATGCTTTTAATGCCGGTGATGGCAAAGCTTGCCACGGCAAAAATCACCAGGCCGCACAGCATCACGGCCCGGCGCCCGAAGCGGTCAGACAGCGGCCCGGCCACCAGTTGGCCGATGGCAAGGGTAAACACATAAACCGAGATGCTAAGGGCGATTTGGTGCACCTCTGTGCCCAGGTCCTTAGCCATGGCCGGGAAGGCGGGCAGGTAGGTGTCAAGGGCAAAGGGCCCCAGGGCCATGGTCATGGCCAGCAACACGGCAAAGCCGAAGTGAAGTTTGGGGTCGGCGGGGTTGTTCAAAAGCGCTTTCCTCTCGATGGTGCTTGACGGAGCGGCGCACCAAGGTGATAGTTGATTAAGTCAACCAGTTTAAAGCATTCCTGCCATGCCTAACAGCCCCTCGTTAGAACTCACCCTTTCGGCCCTTCGCAACCAGATGCGCCAGGCCCTTAACCGCAGCCTTGGCGAGCAGGGCATTGCCTTGTCGCCGCCCCAGACCCAACTGCTGCAATTGGTGGCCAGCCACAGCGGTATCTGCGCCAAGGCCCTGGCCGAGCGCACCGGCCGCGACAAAGCCACCATCACCCGCATGCTCGGGCCTTTGCTGGCAGAAGGGCATATCCTGCGAAGCGCTGACCCGGCCGACGGCCGCCGTCAATGCCTAAGTTTGAGCGCCTCGGGCCAGCAATTGGCCGAGGCCTGCATCAAAGCCCGCCGGCAGGTGCATGAAACGGTTTTTAGCCCCCTTAGCGAAGCCGAAAAGGTGCAGGTGGCCACGCTCTTGGAAAAATGCCTCAACCGCTAGCGCCCTTTGGGGCTATCAAGCATCATAGGGCTGACATTTACCAACCCGGTTTGCCATGAGCACCCAAGATAACCCCTTTGATCAAGAAGAACTCCTTGAAATCGTTGAGAACCAACTGGCCGACAACGAGCCGGTGAAGGTCAAGGAGACCCTGCTGCGCCTGACCATGAAAGGCATGGCCCGCGAAGAGGCGGTGGAGTACATCGCCTGTGCCTTGTCGCTGGAGATAATCGACGTAGTGGAAAACGGCCAGCCCTTTAACCACAAACGCTACGCCGCGCACCTGGACACCCTGCCCGAGATGCCCTGGCTGGAAGAATAACCCGCGCCGCAAGGAGGCCCCGTGTACCAGCTTTATATTGCCAACAAGAACTACTCCTCTTGGTCGCTGCGGCCCTGGCTGTTGGCCAAGGCGTTGGATATTGGTTTTGAGGAACGGCTGGTGCCTTTTGAAGACGGCTCAAGCTTCGAGGCCTTTCGCCATTTCTCGCCCACCGGCAAAGTGCCGTGCCTGGTGGACGGCGACATCACGGTGTGGGACAGCCTGGCCATCACCGAATATCTGGCCGAGCGCCACAGCGGTGTGTGGCCGGCCGATGCCCGGGCCCGCGCCTTTGCCCGCAGCGCTTGTAGCGAGATGCACTCGGGGTTCTCGGCCCTTCGCAACCTTTGCGGCATGAACTGCGGAATACGGGTAAAACTCTTTGCCATGCCAGCGGCCCTTGAAGCGGACATCGCGCGTATCAAGGCCCTCTGGCAACAGGGGCTCGATAGTTTTGGCGGCCCCTATCTTGGCGGCAGCGCCTTTAGCGCCGTCGATGCCTTCTTTGCACCTGTGGTGTTTCGCTTCCAAACCTACGGCATTGCCCTTAGCGGCCCCCTGGCCGACTACGCCGCACGCATGCTGGCGCTACCCGCCATGGAGCAGTGGTACCAGGCGGCCCTTGCGGAAACCTGGCGCGAGCCCAGCCACGAAGCCGAGGCCAAGGCCGCCGGCCACTGGCTGGAGGATAAGCGCGCATGCCGCTGATAAGCACCGCCCGCCTTTACTTGCGAGAGGTCGCGCCTACCGACGCCGCGTTTTTGCTGGGGCTGTTAAACGAGCCTGGCTGGCTTGAAAACATCGGCGACCGAGGCGTACGCGATATTAAGGGCGCCCTTAACTACATCGAGCAGGTGCCCCTTGCCTCTTACCGCGCCCACGGTTTCGGGCTCTATCTGGTGTGCCTGCAAGACGCCACCCCCATCGGCCTTTGCGGCCTTATCCAGCGCGATTACCTCGACTGCCCTGACCTCGGCTATGCCCTTTCCAGCCCTTATTGGGGCAAGGGCTATGGCGAAGAGGCAGCTCTGGCAGTGCTGGCCCTGGCCAGGCAAAAGGGCATTGCCACAGTGAAAGCCATTACCAGCCAGCACAATGTAGCCTCGGCCAAGTTGTTGGAAAAAATCGGGTTTTCAGAGGTTGCCCCGGTCACGCCACCGGGTAGCGACAGCCCCTTACGCTGCTTTTGCCGCGCCCAGGCAACGGCTTGACCGGCGGGCGCAGCCAGCGAGCGCACTTTGCATTAGGGTAAGGCCAATGTAAAAAAATTGGGAAACCCGATGAAACCCTGCGCCTTCGCCCTGGCCATGCTGGCCGCCTTGCCGGCACTTGCTGCCGAGCCTTTTGAACCCATTGATGTTTTCAGCCTGCAATACGCCACCGATCCCGAACTTTCGCCGGACGGCAAGGCGGTGGCCTATGTGCGCACCGTTATGGATATCAAATCTGATCGGAGCCTGGGTAACCTTTGGCTGGCCGCCACCGACGGTAAAAGCGACCGGCCTCTGACCTCCGGGCCGCACAACGCCCGCTCGCCGGTGTGGTCCCCCGACGGCAAAAAGCTGCTCTATATCGCCAATGACGACGGCTCCAACCAGCTTTATCTGCGCTGGATGGACAGCGGCCAAACCGCGCGGCTCACCAACCTCACTCAAAGCCCCGGCAACATCAGCTTCTCGCCAGACGGCAAATGGATAGCCTTTACCATGGCGGTGCCCAACACCCCGGCGCCTTTTGCCAAGATGCCGGCCATGCCCAAGGGCGCCCACTGGGCAGAGCCGGCCAAGGTGATTGACAAGGTCTACTACCGCGCCGACGGGGCAGGGTATCTGGACGACAGCATCACCCAGCTGTTTGTAATGGGCGCAGACGGCGGCGCGGTGCGCCAGCTCACCAAAGATCCCTTCAATCACGGCGGCAGCTACAGCTGGGACGCCGACAGCCGCTCGCTGGTGCTGAGCGCCAACCGCCACCAAGACTGGCAGTTCCAGCCCATTAACACCGAGCTGTACCGGGTTGGCCTTAATGGCGACATTACCGCGCTTACCGACCGTAACGGCCCCGACAACAACCCCCGAGTCTCCCCCAACGGCAAACGCATTGCCTACACCGGCTTTGACGACAAAAAGCTCGGCTACCAAAACAGCGCCCTGTACCTGATGAACAAGGACGGCAGCGGCAAAAAAGTGCTGGCAACCGGCCTTGACCGCGCCATCAAAGACGCTTTTTGGGACAAAAGCGGCGATGGCCTTTTTGTCAGCTTTGACGACAAAGGCCACACCAAGCTCGCTTATGTGAGCCTCGCTGGCAAGGTCACCACCCTCACTGACGACATGGGCGGCACCGAGCTTGGCCGCCCTTACGACAGCGGCAGCTTCTCGGTGGCGGGTAACACCCTGGCTTACACCCGCACCAGTACCAGCCGCCCGGCCGACGTAGCGGTACTCACCAAAGGCGGCAAGGTGCGCCAGCTCACCCACCTCAACGACGACCTGTTCGCCTTTAAGCAATTGGGCAAGGTGCAGGAATACTGGGTGAGATCCAAGGTCGACGAGTTGCCCATCCAAACCTGGCGGGTATTGCCGCCAGACTTTGACCCGGCCAAGCAATACCCGCTGCTCCTTGAGATCCACGGCGGCCCCTTTGCCGATTATGGCGCCCGCTTTGCCGCCGAAATGCAGCTCTACGCCAACGCCGGTTACATCGTGGTGTACGCCAACCCCCGGGGCTCAACCAGCTACGGCGAGGCCTTTGCCAACCGCATCCACCATAACTACCCCAGCCACGACTATGACGATTTGATGTCGGTGGTGGACGACGCCATCGCCAAAGGCAATGTCGATACCCGCAACCTCTTTGTTACCGGCGGCTCCGGCGGCGGGGTACTGACCGCCTGGATAGTGGGCAGCACCGACCGCTTTCGCGCCGCCGTGGTGGCCAAGCCAGTGATCAACTGGCTGAGCTTCACCCTCACCGCCGATTTCAGCCCCTATTTCAGCCAGTACTGGTTTGCCAAAAAGCCCTGGGAAGATCCCATGGGCTACTGGCAGCGCTCGCCGCTCTCAAAGGTGGGCAATGTTAAAACCCCCACCATGCTGCTTACCGGCGAGTCGGACTACCGCACTCCCATCTCCGAGACCGAGCAGTTCTACCAGGCCCTGAAGCTGCAAAAGGTTGACACCGCCATGGTGCGCATCCCCGGCGCCGGCCACGGCCTCACCGCCCGGCCCTCCAACCTGATGCGAAAAGTGGTCTACGTGCTCTCCTGGTTCGACAAGCACAAAGCGAACTAACCAAGAAGGCGCCCAAGGGCGCCTTCTTTCTCTTTACCTAACAGAAACATCAGCTTAGTCTGGAAGCTGAATAAAGGCTGACCATCAGTCGCCGTCTGTTTGTCGCGACTTTTACGCAGCAAGCCACCAGGGATGGGTAATGCTCGAAGCGGAAGCACAGCTTTCGTGCCGCATTACGCGACAAATCTTTCGGGAAAAGATTTGAACGTTGGAGTGCAACGACGACGGCCCAAAGGGCGAGGGCAGGATAGCCCGAGTAACACAGGACGTGCGAGGTGGAGTGAGCGCGTTAAAAAACGGTCCTGTGAACCGTTTTTAGCAGGCGAACGCAAGAAGCTTGTCTTCGCGCAGCAAGACCAAGGATGGGTAACAACTCAGGATGATAAAGGGACTTTGGATAACCTGATTCCACGGGCGGTAGCGTGTCTTCTGTTTCCTTTGTTTTTCACATATCCATTTGATAATAAATGGTTTTGTGCTGTTTCTGCTTTGACGGTGTGCGCTTTTATCGCCGGGATTATTCGGACCGTCCATGCTCCTCACCAGCCGGGCCGAATGGCTGTATGGATGGACAGTGTATCTGTTGGGCCAGCAGACCCAGGCCATTTATGACGATAAAGAACGCTCGTTTTTCCCGGTTTGACCAGTTCTAATACATTGAAGTGGATGAAGTTATTTCTCATCCGATGTGATGATAACGAGCGCTTGTCATGTATAAAAACGAGACCGCTCGGTTTTGTGGAGTCATTCTTGGCTTTCACACGAAAATCTAGAGGATGATCAGCTGGTTAAGCTTTTAATACCGACTGGTCAGATGAGTGAGAGCGAGCGCGCTCGCTAATAAAACTGTTACACGTACATGGAGAGGTCATACCGTGATTAAAACTGATCATATATCAATACAATGTCCAGAATGTGGGCATACCGAATTTGAGCAACCCCAAGATGTAAAAGATGATGATTTTGTAAAGTGCCATGAATGCGGATTCGAGATTATGTTGGCAGACCTAAGAGAAGTTGGTATCGAACAAGCCCGTGAAGTCGTAATTCCAGAGGCAAAAAAAGAAATCGAAAAAATGCTTAAAAAAGCGTTTAAAGGCCGACTCAAATGAGTGGTTATGAAACGCTTACTTTGCTTGTATCGGTCACGGCAGTAATTATATCCACTGTATCTTTGGTTAGGACCAGAAAACTCGCCAAAGAGCAATTGGAGCTTGAGCGAGTTACGGCTGAGTTGTCTAGGCTTCAGATTCAAACATTAGAAGAAGATCGAGAAAGTAGAACCAAGCCTAAGTTCAACGTAACCCTGTCAAAACTTGGGAAATCATCCTTTTTCTATATTTCTAATACAGGTGAAGGTACGGCATATGGTGTTAACTTTGAGCTTATAGATTGTGATGATAGTCCTCTTACCGGAGATTTCTCTGAAAAGTTTCCGCATCCAGAAATGAAGCCAAATTCAAGAGTAAAATTATATGCTGCTATGCACATGGGGAGCCCATTGAAGTATCAGGTCAAGATTTCATGGAAGAACGCAGCGGGAGAATACGAAGATGATATTTTCTGGGTCACGAAGTAATGCACGTGTAACAAACGTGTCAATTGGGACTGGTTTTCCGCTAGCGCTCCAAACCAGCCCATTACGCGGGCGTTAGTAGCACTTCTTGAGCAAAGGAATAATGCGATGCAGAAGATAAACTTTAAAAAATGGTCAGTTGCCATCATCGTTTACCTTTGTATAACGGTTTTAACCGTTAGTAATATTTCACAACTATTGGGCGTAAGTTACGAGACAGTCATTTTCTTTACTGGTTTTGTATTTTTTCCCATGTTCGAGTTTTTCTGGAGCATTTATAGTTTGGGAATAAACGGGAAAGTGAAACAAGAGGGAAGTCAGTGAGAACTACTAACAAGCCGTTTAACGAATACGCCAGCAAACAGCGCTGGCCCGGACGCGCAAACCGCGCGCGCCCGTTAACGGAGCGTTAAGTATCAATGGAGGCCCCGATGGAGGCAAAAGATATAATCACGCTTATCATTGCGGGAGGTGCGCTGGTTGTCTCACTTATTTCGTTGTATTTCAGCCTTTTCCATAGGCGGATTTCGCTTGTTGGCACCCTCGCAGCGTGGAATCCCAGAACTATAAATTTTGAGAATTCTCAAGTCTGTGAAATCGCAATTTCAAATACGGGGAACAGAGAGCTTGTCCTTAGAGAAATCGAAATTCTGAGTTCCCCCGAAATAGAAAGCGACTTATTCCCTGTTCTTGAATCAGAACAGGTTCCTGCTGTCCTGAAGCCTGGTGAGGTAAAACTATTAACGTTTCCGGTACCAGACCTTTACCTGCACAAGCTCGCGAAAGAAAGTAGAATGCTTCGGCTAAATTTCCATATCTTCACAACTGAGGCCAAACTTAAGCTGGCCACAAAGGATTTGACCCCACCCATCGGTGGTGCAGATATACCAGAATCTGACTGGAAACCTTTCAAGCTACAATGAAACTTAACAAGGCCAATCACGGCGACAGCTTTTCCGTTATGGCTACGCCTTCACTACAAAGCTGCGCGTGTTGGCGGCGTTAGCCAATCTTCAACTTCCGAATCTGAGGAAACAATGGAAAATTTACTTTTAGCGTGGGATGAGGCATCTATACAAATTAATGGTTTAGTGCGGAAACTTAAGGATTTATTAGCTGATAGCCCTGTATCAAAGTCTATTCGAGATGGTATAGGAAGCTTCGACCGAAGTTTGGCGGATTACGCTAAGGCTACAGAGTCTGATGATATAGAGAAGATTGCGCAGACGGCAAAAATGGTAGCTGTCTATGGTCAATCTATAGGCCAAGCTATTCCAAAAATTAAAGAAGCGGGAGATGAAATTAAAAACCTTGGTAAAGAGCTTCTTGAATCCTCGAATAAATTTCGAAGTATGGTAGAAGACAGCCCGCTGGAATATAAACCAATCGAAAAAAGTGATGATGATAAAAGCTCAGTTGATCTACATAATTTTCAATCAATTAAAAGGAATTTAAAAGTATTAGCAGATGAGTATGAGAGGCATGATCAGAGAGTTAAAAAATCTTTAAACGAGAACGAAGTAAGAATCGAAAATATAAACAATCTTTCGAAAAACCTTGAAGCTGACGTAAAGAGTGAATTAAGCAAGGTGTCTGAATTGTATCAAAGCTCTTTAGCAGAGCTTGAAATCAAGAGAGCACAAATTGATGATATATTAGGTCATGTGTCAGGTAGGGCAATAGCAGGTGATTTCGAGAAAAGTGCCAGTGATGAAAAATCTATGGCCAACTGGTTAAGATATGCTTCGTTAGGGTGTATGGCTTTAATTGTGTCTGTGGTTGCTTATTCGTTTTGGGAAACAACAAGTTCTGATTTTAGCTGGCAAAAATCGACATTTAGAATAGTGTTAGCTTTTATTTTATCAATTCCAGCTGCTTACCTTGCAAGAGAATCTGCAAAACATAGAGAGCAGCAATATGCGCATCAGCAAACTTCATTAGATCTAAAGGCAATAGCGCCTTACATTGCTTCATTACCAGAAGATGAGCAGCACAAAATAAAGATTGAAATAGCTGGTAGACTGTTTGCTGCCAGAGATTTTTCCAAAGTCGGTGTAGATCCGTACCCTGTAAATACCCATGAAATAATGATGGAAATAATAAAAAAACTTGATTTCAAAAAAAGTGATTATAAACCTTGAATTTAGGTTGTTGGCTAAAAAAAATAAAGGACATCCATCTTCTGAGTAACTAAAAGTCCAGTTTTCGCGATGCATCGACAGTGCGGTATTAATCAACCTTGAGGGTGTTTTCTTTGCGCTGATACCGCGTTTTGTCGTTAAAAACGCAAATTAGAGGCGAGCGAGATTGTCAGCGGGTGCAAAAATAAAGGACATCCATCTTCTGAGTAACTAAAAGTCCAGTTTTCGCGAAAAAATAAAGGACATCCATCTTCTGAGTAACCAAAGTCCAGTTTTCGCATTGCATCGACAGTGCGGTATTAATCAGCCTTGAGGGTGTTTGCTTCGCGCTGATACCGCGTTTCATCGTTAAAAACGCAAATTAGAGGCGAGCGAGATTGTCAGCGGGGGCCGAAGGTCTGTGAGCGCGGGGCTATGAGGGCATTAAGCGGCTTTTATCGGTGGGCCGACCACGTGCCGTCGGTGGTGAGCTTTGGCGTAGGCACTTTGGGCTTGCTTATGGCCAATTACCGAGCCACGGGAAAGCTGGTGTTGGCCAAGGGCGATAAGAAAGCTGTCGGCATCGAGGCCTAAGCGTTCCAAAATGGCAGGGGTGTCTGGGGTGATGAAGCCGCGCTTGTCTTCTCGTTGTGCCCGGCCTGTCCAATCCACCAATGCCAGGTAATCGGCCAGCGCAAAGGGAATGCCTTTTGGGCTGTCTTTAAACTGGGTGACAAAGGGCAATAGTGCGGGCTTAGTGTCGTCTTCAGTATTAAGCCTTGCTGAGAGTGACACATCGGCTGAGGCTTCCGGGGTATCCACTATCTTGGCGCGAAGGGGATTGAGGTCCACATAGGCCATACAAGCCAATAACCCGGCTTCATCCAAAATGGCTTGGGATTTAAACCGTGCTTCCCAAAACCGGCCCTTACACTTGTCTTCTTCATTGGCCTTGCGGGCAATATGCTCGTTCAAGCAGCGCATAAACCAGGACAGGTCACAGAGCCGCTGCCGCAACGTATCGATATGTAACTGCGCCACAGTCCGCTCAGCCTCACAAGTTAACTTACCGGCCCGATAGCGATTGACGAGCAGTGGCAAAGCAAACAGCAGCTCCCAACGGGCCATTACCGCGTCATCGTCTAACACCGCTGC